>DASVQJ010000250.1:0-12069 GCA_036389235.1 Pyrinomonadaceae bacterium
CTCAAGCTCGCGCGCGACTACGAGCACGTCCGCGTCGTCGTCACGACGCGCCTCAACATCTTCCGCGAGGCGGTCGGCGAGACGCGCGGCGACGCGCGTCTCGCCGAGTTGGAGAAGAGCATCCGCGTCCACACCTCCTACCGGCCGGAGACGCTGCTCGACATCCTCCACCGCTACACGAACTTTTACAGGCCGCGCTGGGCCTCGGACGCCGACATCGTCGCGGCGCTCGACGAGCAACTGCCCGCGCTCCTCCCCGCCCCGCACAACATCGAGTTCTTCGTCCGCACGTCCGAGTCTTTGACCACGCTCGCGGAGGTGCTCCGCCACGTCGAGGAGTCGAAGGAGATGGTCAAGGCGCTGGCCGACTGGATGGGCCACCTGCCCCCGCCCGAGCAGGTCTTCCTCCTCCTCGTCGAAATCGCCGCCTCCGCCGCCACCCTCTTCCCCGGCACGCCCGCCGCCGCGATGGACGTGGAGGCCGCCTACATGGAGACGCTCGCCTACCTCTTCAAGCGCAAGCACCTCCCCGGCATCCCTCCAAATTCCTTTGAGAGCGCCCGCGCCAAGTTCGACCAAATCCTCGTCGAGCGCCGCGACGACGACACGGCCCCCGCCCGCCTCGACTTCGTCCACCCCTCCTACCACGAAGCCTTCTGGCACGCCGTCCGCCACCACCACCCCCTCACCCACTGGTGGGAACTCATGCAATCCGACGTCGCCGACATCTTCAAAGACTTCGCTAACAAACCCGACCTCGTCCAACTCCGCATGATCGAGCGCTACGGCACCACCGACCGCGACCTCGACCGCCTCCTCCTCATCTCCGCCGACAGCACCGACCCCGAGGAGCAAATCATCGCCCTCGAACGCATGCTCGAACGCGCAGATAAGTTCGCCCCGCTCACGCAGTTCACCTGCTGCCTGTCCTCCGTTACCACGACGGACAACGAACGGGTAAAGCTGCGGTTCCTCAAACTCGTCGAGACACGCTTCGATCAACTCCCCTTTGCTGTCCTTGATGCGGTGCCTTCCCTCCTGTTCGACGAACATGAATCAGTGCGCACGGTCACCGAAGAAATCACGAGGAAACATCTGAGGGGCGAGCACAGTCCAGTCAAGAACAACGAGCGTCTGCGGGCATGGGAGCTTTTTTTGGATCTCTTCGCAGACTATCGAGGCTACCTCATGCAAGAGCACGGCAATGTGGTTTCTTTGATATTACAGTTCTTAGACAACCCTTACGTAGATCTACATGGTGGAGCTTGGATAAGGTTGTCCTTGGAAGATTTCAAATTATTTATCCAGGCTGACTACCATCCGATCATCCCCATAGCGATAAGGTATTTCGTCCGAGTTTTGGCGTATCAATACCTAGCGCAAGATAAGATAGAGTTCCTTTTGTCGTGTCGGGGCTTTATTCAGTATGAAGTCCTGACCGCAATGCTGATGCAATATGAAAGTCTTTCACCTAAGGCACAATCCCTCATTGACTCATTGGTTTCAAACCCTCAAGAAAGTTGGATAGGTGCGGCGATGGGCCAAGCGACGACTGGCGAAGGGAGAATTATAATATCGCCTTCCCTAGTCTTCCGGGTGGCGGAAGATAGTCCGAAAGAAGTCGCAGGTGCTCTCCTGGCGGAACTGGCCAAAAGAGCCCAAGAAAGAATCTTGGATGGAAGGTATATGGCTTCGCTCTTTCGCTTAATAAAAGATAAGGAGACGGTCAGCCATGCTCTATCGTGGATAGACTATAAACGTGAAATCTTCCCTGACTTCTCCGAGCGAGATGCCAAGGCGGTAAAGGCTTACCTGCTTAATAGGCGCTCGAAATCAACCCGCACGCGCTGAAGTATGGTCCGACTTTTCGCGGCCCGCTATGCAGAGATTCATCACGGTGTGGAGTCTAATGAATCATCTGAGGGTCGCGGAGGGGAGGCTGAGGGCGTGGAGGACTTCTTCGGCGGCGCGGAGGCCGTGGTCGAAGGCTTCTTCGAAGAGGGGGACGCCGGAGAGGTCTGTGTGGGCGAAGTGGACGGGGCCGAAGGGCTGTTGGGCCTTAACTCTTGCGCCGCGCCATTGGAAGCCGACGCGGGGGCGGATCATGGCGTGACCCCAGCGCATCACGTCGAGGCGTCGGGTGAGCGTGCGTATGTCGCGGTGGGCGCGTTGGAGGTCGGAGAGTGCGACTTCGGCCCACTCGTCGCGGCCGGCGGAGAGGAGGCGGGCGCGTGCGTCGCGCGGGCTCTCGTCGGCGAGCGGGTAGTAGTAGGTGAAGACCGTCGGGCCGCGCTCCAACCCGCGCTGGTGCGTGGCCGTGACGTAGCCGAGCGAGGGGCTCTCGTAGAGCACGTTGTCCCACGCCGCGGGGAAGCCGAGCCCCGCGCGCGGCCGTTCGGAGAGGAAGAGGTTGGCGACCATCCACGCGCCGTACTCGAACTCCGCGACGTGCGGCGGGCACGCGCCCTCGCGGTAAGACTTCAGAAGGTACTTCGTCAAAAACTGCGGCGCCGCGAAGACGACCCGCTCCGCGCGGAAGCCCAAAGCCCCGCGCCCGTCGCGCCCGACCGCGACGACCGCGACGCCGCCGCGACTCCCGCCGGCAACGCCCTCAAACGTCCGCACGTCCGCGACGGCGAGGCCGAGTCGGACGTGCGCGCGCGCCTTCTCGTAGAGGTGTTGCACGAGGCGGCCGTTGCCCTCGGGCCAGGTGACGAGCGGCTGCGCCTCCGCGCCCGGCCCCTTCATGCGCGAGGCGAAGTAGAAGAGCCCCGCCCAAGCGCTCGTCTGCTCCAACGTCAGCCCGTAGTCGTCGCGGCACCCGTAATCGACCAGCCAGCGCAGTCGCTCCGAAGTGAAGCCGCGCGCGCGCATCCACTCGCCCATCGAGACGCGGTCGAGCGCCGAGACCTCCGCGTCGTCCGAGCCGCGCGACACGGGGATGGCGAACGCGCGCCGCCCCTTCGCGTCGCGCCAGGCGGCCCAACGGTCAACCTCCGCGTTGAAGACCCGGAGCTGCCGCGCGTCCTCCTCGCTCGCCCCCGCGTGCAGGTAGAGCCCCTCGTACCAGCGCCCGCGGTAGAAGACGCGCTCCTCCGGGTCGCGGCAGAGGAACTGCTCCGCGACGACCGGCTCCCCTTCTTCGTCCGCGCCTTCGAGCACGCCCAGCTCTTCCAACAGAGAGACGAGCGCCCGGTTCTCCCTCTGCGGGACGGGCAGGTAGTGCGCGCCCCACGGGTAAGGCACCACGCCGTGTTCTTGCCCCGAGCGCGCCGTCCCGCCCGGCGCGGGTTCGAGTTCGAGCAGCACGAAGTCCTCGAAGCCCGCGCGCAGGAACCTCCATCCGGCCGCGAGCCCCGCCACGCCGCCCCCGACGATCACGACGCCCGCCCTCTCCCACGCCTCGGGCTCCGGCCGCAGGCCGTCGCGGATGAGGTGGCCCACGCCGTCCGACGCGCCGACGATCTCGCCCTCCGGCAGAGGCGGCGCAACCTCCCGACCGCCGCACGCGGCCAGCGCGAACGGCGCGCCGAGGAAGGCCGCCAGCAGTTCCCTTCTCGTGAGTCCGCGTCGCCTCATAGAAGTAAGGTCAGAACCACCCGCGGTAGCGGGTGGTTGTAACGTTCCCGGCTTGATGATGACAGTACGGCCCTCGTCAATCGACACGCCACCGGCGGAAGGCCCACCCGCCACCGCGGGTGGTTCTGACCCGGTCTTCTGCACTCACTCGTAACGGCGCCACTCGGCCTCGTAGTAGCGGACGAGCGACTGGTTGTCGAGGCGGTTGACCTCGACCGGCACGGGGCCGAGGTCGGCCGAGAGCATGAACATCGCGGGGAGCGAGGCGTCGTCTAAAAACTTCAGCCCGACCGGCGGCGCGTGCGCGGGGACGTCGAACGGCTCGCGGCGCGCGAGCGCGAAGCCCCAGACGCCGAACGAGGGGACGGCCGTGTAGTAGGGGCGCACGCGGAAGCCCGCGGCTTCGAGCGTGCGCACGATGCACCAGTAGGAGCTGCGCGCGAAGAGCGGCGACGTGGCCTGGATGCTCACGGCCGCGCCGGGCGCGAGGCGCCGCTTGAGCAGGCGGTAGAAGCGCGTCGTGTAGAGCTTCCCCAGGGCGAAGCTGTTCGGGTCGGGGAAGTCCACGACGGCCGCGTCGAAGGGCGGCTCGTCACGTTCGAGCCAGATCATCGCGTCCTCGTTGACGACGCGCACGCGCGGGTCTTCGAAGGAGTTCTGGTTCAGACGCGCGAGCGGCGGGAAGCGGCGCGAAAGCTCCGTCATGTCCGGGTCGAGGTCGACGAGCACGACCTCTTCGACCGAGCGGTACTTCAAGACCTCGCGCAGGCCCAGCCCGTCGCCGCCGCCGAGGATGAGCACGCGCCGCACTGCTTGGCCGCCGTCGGAGGCGAGCGCCATCGCCGGGTGGACGAGCGCCTCGTGGTAGCGGTACTCGTCGGCCGAGGAGAATTGCAGGTTGCCGTTCAGGAAGAGCTGGAAGCCCGCGCGGTTGCGCGTGACGACGATGCGCTGGTAGTGCGTCGTCTTCGTGTAGACGATGTCGTCGGCGAACATCGCGTCCTCGGCGAGCGAGGTGAGCGCGTCGGCCTTGACGAAGGCGACGGCGAGGAGCGCCATCACCACGCACGCCTGCGCGCGCAGGCGCGTCACGCCGCCGCCGATGAGCGGCCGCATCAGCCACGTCGCCCACAGGCCCACCCCCGCGTTGAGGAAGCCGAAGAGCAGGCTCGTCCGCACCAGCCCCAGGCGGGGGACGAGGAAGATCGGGAAGAGCAGCGACGCGATGAGCGCGCCCGCGTAGTCGAAGGCGAGCACGCGCGCGACCAGCTCCTTGAAGTCGAGGTGGTCTTTGAGGATCCGCATCAGCAGCGGAATCTCCAGCCCCACCAGCACGCCGATGAGGAAGACGAGCCCGTAGAGCACGACGTGGAAGTAGCTCAGGTGCGCGAACGTCAGGAAGAGCAGCGGCGCCGAAGCCCCGCCCAGCACCGCCACGGCCAGCTCCACGTCCACGAACCGCCGCGCCAGCTCGCGCTCGACGAACCTCGACACCCACGCGCCCGCGCCCAGAGCCGACAGGTAGATGCCGATGACGAGCGAGAACTGCGTCACCGAGTCGCCCAGCACGTACGACGCGAGCGTCCCCGCCAGAAGCTCGTAGACGAGCCCGCAGGTCGCGATGACCAGCACGTTGAGGAAGAGAATGGGGGTACGGTTCATAAAAACAGGAGTCGGGAGTCGGGAGTCAGGAGTCAGAATGTTCCTCTCGGCCGCGCGTCCGATGTAAAAGCGGCGCCCGCAAGCGGAGCCTTCTGACTCCTGACTCCCGACTCCCGACTTCTCACCCCTGTATCGCCGCGGCGATGATGAGGGAGATGCCGATGATGACGGCGCCGATGACGACGGCCAGCGCGACGTTCTGGTCCTCCTCGATCTCCTTGCGGATGGAGAAGGGCGTGGCCTTCAGGATGATGAAGTAGGCGAGGCCGAAGATGAGCAGGCCGAAGGCGGTGAAGATGGCGGTGGTGACGAGCACGGGCGCCAGCTCCTCGAACTTCACCACCAGGCCGAGGGCGCGCGCCGAGCTGGACAGGTTGAGCATCATTTTCCTCCGTGGTAGCCGGAATGCCAGAAGTGGAAAGAGCGGTAGCCGCCCGGCGAGTTGCGCACGTCGGCCGGCAACGTCTGCCGCGTCGCGGTCGAAATCTCCCACCCGCTCCACGCCGCCGCGCCGTAGAGCAGGAGCGCCGCGCAGCCGAGCAGGAGGTACAGTTTGCTGAGCATGTCGTTCCGGGGTGTCGGGTGTCGGGTGTCGGGTGTCGGGTAAGACCATTGCTGTCACCCGACACCTGACACCCAAAACCTAAAACCTATCCTTTCTTCTTCGCAGCGGGTTTGAGTTCCCGGAGCACGCCCTTCCTGTAGACCCACGTCGTCGGGGGCGGCTTGCGGAAGCCGCGGGTCGAGCGTCTGTCGTCAGTCATCGTCACCGCCGTCGTCGCCGCCGTCGTCGCCATCCCCCGACGCGTAAGGGTTGAAGGCGCTGTCGGCCCAGCGCCTTCGCTCGAAGCCGAAGTGCAGGAAGGCGAAGAGCAGGGGTATCAGGGAGAGCGCGACGAGCAGCAGGAGCAGGTTCGCCACCCGCGGCACGCCCTGCTCGACGCGCACGGAGAACTGCGGCGGCGACGGCTGGTTCCAGTTCTCCCACTGCGCTTCGAGCCGCATCGTGTAGCGCCCCCCGGGCAGGGCGGGCAGGTAGTCCACCTGCTCGGGGTCGCCCTCGCTCCAGGACTCGCCGTCCTCGACGCCGTGGTAGGACTCCATCGGCAGGTCGAACTGCTGTATGAGCCCGGTCTCCTCGTCGATGAAATCGCCCGCCACGTAGAGCCAGTTGTTGTCCACGTTGAGCGCGCGCCCCGTGACGCGCAGGTTGCGCCCGCCGGTCAGGGTTATCGGGTCGGTGAAGATGACCTGCGTCTTCTCGTTGCCGCCGTCGGCGTCCGCGCCCTGCGCCGCGGCGGCCACGGCCTGCGCGACGCGCTGCGCGACGGACTGCTCCGCCTCCCCCGCCGGGGCGCCCGCGCGCGACGCGGGCGGAGGGGACGGCGTCGGCTGCGGCTGCGGCTGCAAGGTGTAGGTCTGCTCGAAGACGACCTTGCGCGGCGCCGTCAAGATGAAGAAGAGTCCGAGCGCGAGCGCGGCGAGCGTCAGGAGCCCCCAGTAGCGGTAGATTTTCTTGTGCGGCCAGGGCTGGTTCGGCGCGACCGTCTTCGGCGGCCGGAGGTCGACGCCGAACTTGCGCTCGACCTCCTTGAAGGGCGTGTAGGCGCCGAGCGACCAGTTGACCTCTTCGGCCGAGATTTGGCCCCCGCCCCGCTTCGCCGAAGCGACCGGGACTTCCTTCGAGAGCATGAGCGGCGCGCTGACGTAGTCGGTCGCGCGCGCCTGCTCGCCCGCCGAGACCTTCCAGTAGAACTCGCCCTCGACGTACTCGACGCGCGCGACGGCGTCCTGAAACATCTTGAAGCTGCGGCCCGCGTGCGTGGCGCGCGAGCCCGACTCCGAGACCTCGCCCGGCGGCACCGACGAGACGTAACTCCAGTGCCCGTCCGACTCGACGAGCCAGCGGAAGCCGACCGCGGCGTTGTAGAGCAGGTACTCCTGCCAGAAGTAGCGCACGCCGTCGAACTCGACGCTCCTGACCATGTAGCCGATGACGGTGAACTCGCGCCCCTCGAACTCGGCCGTCCCGCCCAGGGGGATGGACTGCCCCCAGCCTTTGCGTTCGAGCGTCTTCAGATACCGGAGCTTCCCCCGGCTCGCGTCGAGCAGCGAGCCGCAGTTCGGGCACCCGACGCGCTCCGTCCTGTCGGGCGCGCGCAGCTCCAGAGGCCCGCCGCAGTTCGGGCAGCTCAACTGCGCGGCCGACACGGCGCGCGCCTCGCGCTCGGTCGCGCGCCGCGCCTGCGCCAGGCCGAGTTCGTCGAGCGTCGTCTCGCGGCCCGTGAAGACGAGCGGCGGCTGCTCGCCGTAGTCGAGCGTGCCGAAGACGCCGCCCGCGCCCGAGAGGTCTGCGTAAGGGTAGGTCTCGCCCGGCGTGAGCAGGTACGGAATCTCGCCCTCGGCCGCGAGCATCCGCGCCGTGCCCTTCTCGGCGACGACCGGCGGCTGCGCGGCGGGGATGGCCCAGACCTGCTGGCCTAACTGTAGCGAGTCGAACGAGGGGAGCGCGTTGGGCGAAGGGACTTGAATCCGGAAGGTGAGGTGGAAGCGGCCCTGCGCCTCGGCGAGCCAGCCCCAGCGGCCGTCGGCGAAGGCCGCGTACCACTCGTCCCAGAAGCCGCCGGCCGCGTGCTGCAACTGCGCGCGCCCCGTCAGCTCGAACGCGACGCCGAGGTAGACGCCGCGCAAGCCGACTTCGAGCGGCGAGCCCGACTCGGCCACGTCGGCGACCTTGCCCGCATCCTCGACGCCGCGGTCGGTGCGCGCCACGACCGAGCGGCAGAACTCGCAGACGACCACGACGGACGAGCCCGTCTTGAACAGAACCTCCGCGCCGCACGCGGGGCAGTTCGCGCGCAGCGCCATCAGGCGTCACCCCCGCCCGCGTGTGCCTGCGCGTGTGCCTCTCCGGCGGCGCGGCTGACGCGGCGCACCGACACCTCCGCCGCGCCTATCATCTCGCCGAGCCGCTCGGCCCAAGGCCACTCCGGGCGCTCGCGGCAGCAGTAGAGGTTGAAGGTGGCGACGCGGAACTCGGGGTAGGTGTGGCAGGCGAGGTGCGACTCCGTCAGCATGGCGAGCCCCGTCGCGCCGCCCTCGCCGGGGAACTTGTGCCAGAGCTGCTCGCCCACGACGCGCAGCCCCAGCTCCTCGACGGCGCGCGCGAAGACGCCGCGCAGACGTCCCACGTCGCGCAGCGCCTCGGCGTCGCACCCCGACGCCTCGATGAGCCATTCCGTCCCGACCGTCAGCATCTTGTGTTTGAGAACCGTCGCCGGAGAGTTGAAAGACTTGCCTGCCGGACGGCGGTGAGCATAGGCGAAAAGGTTCCGCGTTTGCAACGCCCGGCATCGGCCGCCGCCCCGCGCCCTCGAACGAGCAGGACAGGCGCCGTGCCGTCGGCCGTGCGCGCGCCTTCGCCGGGCGCGGCGCGCGGGAGCGTCACTCGGCGTGGTAGACCTTAATCGCCGCCGCGAGAACCGTCTCTTCCTCAAGGGCCACGACCGCGGCCCCTTCGAGTCTCTCGGCGTAAGTCGAAACGACCCCGAAGTTCTCCCCGAAGGTGTACGGCGTGTCCGTGTAGATTAGGTTGATGCGGTCTCGAATCTGCGCGCCCGCCTGTGAGAGGTAACTGCCTTCGTTCAGCCTCCCGGCCTAACAACTACCGCTCGTTGGTTTATTCTAGCACGACGCTCTGCCCGCCCCGCGGTCACGCGTGGCGCGAGCCGCACGCGGACGACCGCCGGACGATACTCGAATCCTCCGCGCCCGCCGAGCGGCCAGCCGCCGACACCTTCCAGACGCGAGTCCGCGTCCCGGCCGGCGGCAAGACGAACGTCACCTACACCGTCGAGACGAAGTGAACGCGCCGGGCCGCCGGTCGGGTGTCCGAAAGCGAAGGCCGGGGGCGTGCGGGAGTAAAAGAAGGGGCGCGGGGCAGGAAGTTTTCCTGCCCCGCGCCCCTTCGATTAAGACGCTCGCGCGCCTGGTTAGTTAAGGCGCCGACGCGCGCGTCGTTGCGCGCACGCGCACGACGCCGCCGCGCCTACTCCTGGCCCGGGGCCTCCGTGACGGCCTTGAAGGCGTCCACGATGCCCTTGCCGTAGAAGTTGTTGTAGCCGGCCTCGCCCTGGCAGCGCTGGTTGGGCTCCCCGACCGGAGAGCCGGCCGGGAGCGTGCCGACGGGGAAGACGGTCACGAAGTTGACCGTGCGCGGCTCGGGGCACGGCTGGTTGTTGGCCGACTGTTGCAGGTAGGACTCGACGCGCTGCGGCGACATGTGCAGCTTGTTCGAGTTGTCGGGCGTGAAGTCGCCGTACTGCGAGATGATGAGCGCGCAGACGCCCGCCGCGTTCGGGCAGGCCATCGACGTGCCGCTGGCGAAGGCGTACGCGTTCGGCCCGAAGACCTCCTGCGCCCAGGCGCCGAGCACGCTGCCGCCGCCGAGCGGGTTGGCCTGCGACGTGGCCTGCACGGCGAAGTCGCCGCCCGGCGCGGCGACGTCGATCTTGCCCACGCCGTAGTTGCTGTAGGACGCCTTCAGGTTGAAGTAGCCCGTGGCCGAGACGCCGATCACGCCGTCGAGCTCGGCCGGCACGTCGATGAAGTCACGGAAGAAGCTGCCGTCGCTCAGGTTGAAGCTGTCGTTGCCGGCGGCGGCGATGGGCGTGACGCCGTTCTCGCGCGCGAAGTTGACGGCGCGCTGGACGAGCTTGATGAGCACCTGCGTGCTCGGGTTGGCGTGGCGGAGGTAGTTGCCGAGGCTCATCGAGGCCACGTCGAACTTGTTAACGCCCGCGTAGATGAGGGCCTGCGCGAGCGCCGGGTAGGTGCCGTTGCCGGCGTCGTTGAGCACCTTCAGCGCGACGAGCCGCACGCGCGGCGCGACGCCCGAGATGCCGCGCGCGTTGATCGGCGCGCCGACCGCGCTCAGGCACCACGAGCCGTGGCCGTTCTTGTCGTCCCACGCCGCGGGGTTCGGGTTGCCGCCCGGCGGGACGGCGCCGACGAAGGAGCGGCTGCGCGCGAAGTCGAGGTTCGGCGCGATGTCCTGGTGCGGCACGGGCAGGATGTCGGCGCCCGTGTCGAGGACGGCGACGACCACGTCAGGCCGCCCCTGCTGCACGGCGTACGAGCCCTGGTTCGAGGCGCGCATACGCTTCTTGTCCCACTGGAAGCGGTAGAAGGGCTCGGAGCCGGTCTGCGTGTCGTCGCCCGGGGGCTCGACGGGGCCGTCGCCCGCGGCTTCGAGGCTGTCGCCGAGGACGATGCCCATCTTGTCGGGGCCGGGAATCATCTGCATTTCGACGTCTTCGGCCACGCCCCACACCTTCGGGTCGCGCGACATGTCGGCGATGAAGTTTTCGTTGCTCGACTCGGCCACGACCGCGCCGACCTCGGGCAGAAGGTTGACGATGGTGCCGCCGGCCCTGCCGACGCTGCGGTCGGCGTCCGGAGGCACGGAGTTCTGCTGGTGGTAGACGATCACCCAGCGCTTCGTGACGGCCTGGGCCGCGGCGCGCGGGGGCGTGACCGCCCCGCCGGCGAGCGCGGCGAGGATGGTCAGTGACAGAGAAACGGAGAGATAGATGCGAGAGGGTCTTCTCATATTCATACTCCTGAGAACGTTCTGGAAGGCGTACCGGCCGGGCCCGGCAGGCGGGGTTGAAGAAGGGGCCGCGCGTGAGCCGGACGTTTCGGCGTCAGGCGGCGCGAAGGCCCTTAACACTCTAGAGCGGCGGTACGATATACCTCCGCCGTCCGACCGTCAAGCGGCCCGGCGGGCGGGCGCCGAAGCGGCGACTCTTCCCCTTAAACTTCGGGCGCGTGCTATGATGCGCGCGACTTTCGGGAGCGATAATTTCACATGCTCTATCTCTCGCAAGTGCTCGGCCGGCCCATCCGCGAGGTCGAGGGCGAGCGGGTGGCGACGCTCAAGGACGTGATCGTCCGCCTGGGCTCCGACCACCCGCCGGTGACGGGGCTCGTGGCGCGCTACCGCCGCCGCGACTTCTTCGTCCCGCGCGCCCGCGTCGCGCGCATCGACGCGGGCGGAGTCCGGCTCAACTCGGACATCCTCGACCTCCGCCGCTTCGCGCGGCGCGAGGGCGAGGTGCTCCTGGCGCGCGACGTGCTCGACAAGCAGCTCATCGACGTGGACGGCAAGCGCGTCGTCCGCGTCAACGACGTGCAGCTCATCGGGTCGGACGGCGAGTGGGTGGTGACGGGCGCCGACGTGACCTTCGCCGGCCTCTGGCGCCGCCTGACCCCGCACAACTTCGTCGGCACGAACCGCCCCGTCGAGGTCATCGACTGGGCCGACGTGGGCTACCTCGCCACCGACGCCGCGACCGTCCAGTTGAAGTCCTCGCGCGACAAGCTCTCGCGCCTCCACCCGGTCGAGATCGCGCGCCTCGCCGAGGCCCTCTCGCGCCACCACGGCTCCGAGGTCATCGAGGCCCTGGACGACGAGACGGCCGCCGAGACGCTGGAGGAGATGCACGCCGAAGACCAGGCGCGCATCATCGGCGACATGGAGGAGGAGCGCGCCGCCGACATCCTCGAACACATGTCGCCCGACGAGGCCGCCGACGTGCTCGGAGACCTGCCCGAGGAGAAGGCCGAAGACCTGCTCGAACGCATGGAGCACGAGGAGAAGGCCGACGTGCAGGAACTCCTCCCCTACGAGGACGACGAGGCCGGGGGCCTGATGACGACCGAGTTCGTCGTGCTCCCCAAGCACCTCACGGCGGGCGAGGCGCTGGCGCGGCTGCGCGAGATGGCCGAGACGCCGAACATGATCTACTACCTCTACGTCGTCGAGGA
>DASVQJ010000251.1:0-18885 GCA_036389235.1 Pyrinomonadaceae bacterium
CGGCTCGCCCGTCTACATCGACGGCAGGCTGGTCGGCGCCATCGCCTACGCCTTCCCCTTCTCGAAGGAGCCCATCGCCGGCATCACGCCCATCAGGCAGATGATCGAGATGTTCGAGCAGGGCCGGCAGTCGAGCCAGGGGCGCGACCGGATGGGGTTCCTCCGCGAGCCGCGCGCCGTCTCCTACTCGCAGCTGACCGGCGCCGACTGGAAGTCCATGCTCCCGCAGGGGCAGCAGCAGGGCGGCGTCAACTTCGTCGCGCCGGTCTCGTCGGGGTCGCCGCTGGCGGCGCTCCTCGGCCAGCAGTTCGCGCCCATCGCGACGCCGCTCGTCTTCAACGGCTTCTCGCCGCAGGCGGTCGCGCAGTTCGGGCCGCAGCTACAGTCGCAGGGGTTGATGCCCGTCGCGGGCATCGGCGGCTCCTCGGCCATCACGCCGCTCGGCAAGGTGACGGAGCGGACGCTCGCGCCGGGCACGTCCGTCAGCGTCGAGCTGGTGCGGGGCGACTACTCGGTCGCCGCCGCCGGGACGGTGACGCACCGCGACGGCGACCGCGTCTACGCCTTCGGCCACCCGTTCCTCAGCCTCGGCTCGGCCGACATGCCGATGTCGGAGTCGAAGGTCGTGACGGTCATCCCGAACACGCTCAACTCCTTCAAGCTCTCGGTGGCGGGGCAGATGGTCGGCTCGGTCTCGCAGGATCGCTCGACCGGCATCTACGGCCGGCTCGGCCACGCGCCGAAGATGGTGCCCGTGACCATCAACCTCCACACGAGCCGCGACCAGGTCGAGACCTTCCGCTACGAGGTCGCCAACGACGAGTTCCTGACGCCGCTCCTGCTGAACATGACCGTCTACAGCACGCTCACTTCGAGCGAGCGCTCCCTGGGCGACTCGACCGTGAGCGTCCGCGGGAGGATCGAAGTGAAGGGGCAGGAGCCCATCTTCCTTGAGCGCCGCTTCTCGGCGCAGGGCGCGGGCATCTCGGCCGCCGGCTCGGTCGCCGCGCCCGTCCAGGCGCTTTTGTCGAGCGGCTTCGAGGGCGTCGAGCTGGGGCCGATCACGCTCGACCTCGCGGCGACGGACGTGCGGCGGGTGGCGACGCTCGACCGCATCGCGCTCGACCGCAGCGAGGTGCGCAGCGGCGAGACCGTCGAGGTGCAGGCGTACGTCCGCACCGAGTCGGGCAAGCAGTTCGTCCAGCGCATCCCCGTCCAGATTCCGGCCGACGTGCCGCCCGGGCAGCTCGTCCTCTTCGTCGGCGACGGCGGCACCCTGCAACAGGCTTCGGCCTCGCAGAGCTTCGTCCCGCAGGACTTGGGGCAGCTCGTCGGGGCGATTAACAAGATGAAGAAGAACGACCGCCTCTACGTCAAGCTCTTCCGCATCACGACGGGCGCGGTCATCGGCACGGACGAGATGCCCAACCTCCCGCCCTCCTTCGTCGCCACGCTCAACAGCGACCGCGCGTCGGGCGGCTACACGCCCACCGTGCTCTCGCCCCTCGGCGAGAAGGAGCTGCCGCCCGCCGAGTACGTCGTCAACGGCCAGCAGCTCATCGGCATCACCGTGATTCGCTGAAGAGTCTTTGAGGTTAAGAATGAAGAGGCGGGGCTTTTCGAGTCCCGCCTCTTCGCTTTGCCGGCAACTTTGCGGGGATTGAATTCACCACAGAGGCACAGAGGACTCAGAGGTTGCACAGAGACTTGTGAACTCTGTGCCCCCTCCGCGTCCTCTGTGCCTCTGTGGTGACTAAACCGGACGCAGATATTCAACTCACGGTTCCACCCGGCCCCGCTGAACGACGAAAAGGAATCGCCTCTCCGACTCCGGTACACGAACACTCTCAGACAACGACCCCGCCAACTCTAGCCGCCCCCGCAAACTCTCCCCGCCGAACAGCAACAGTGTGGGCACGTGTGAAGCCCAGGCGACTAACGCGGGCAGGATTTCGGTGAAGCGCTCGATGGCGCGGCAGGTGAGGCAGTCGGCGGCGGGCGCGGCAACCTGCTCGAACCTCTCGGCGACGACGCGCGCGCGTTCCGACAGGCCGAGCCGTGACAGCGCCTCGCGCAGGAAGACGGACTTCTTCCGCGAGGCTTCGAACAGCACGGCCTTCAAGTCGGGCCGGGCGACGAGGCAGGGGATCGCGGGCAGCCCCGCGCCCGAGCCCACGTCGAGCACGTTCGCGCCCCCGCGGATGAAGCGGAGCGCCGTGAGCGATTCGAGCACGTGGCGCGCGGCGAACTCGGCCGGCGCGCACGGGGCGACTAGGTGGAGCCGCGGGTTCCACGCCGCGACCAGCTCGAAGTAATCCCCGAGCCGCGCGCGCGCGCCCCCGTCCAACCCGACGCCGAAGCGCACGGCGCGCTCCGCCAGCGCTTTGTCAAACTCGCCGCGTGGTGTAAGTTTTCGTTCGGCCATCTCCCAACCCAGTCCGAAGCTTAGCGGATGTCAGAAGCAAACAACAGTCGCACCCCCGACACGCGCACGCTCGCCGAAGAGCACGAACGCCTCGGCCAGGCCGCCGTCCGACTCATCTCCGCGTACGCGCGCTCGCTCGACGCCGCGCCCGTCTGCTCGAAGGCCACGCCCGAAGAGCTGGCCGAGCTTTTCGACGAGCCGCTCCCGCAGGAGGGCGTCGGCTTCGGCGAGATTTTCGAGCAGATAGGCCGCGACCTCATCCCGCACGCGATGAACATCCCGAGCCCGCGCTACTTCGGCCTCTTCAACCCGACGCCCCTGCCCGTCGCCGTCTGGGCCGACGCCGTCGCCTCGGCCATCAACCAGAACAGCGCGGCGTGGCGCAACTCGCCTTCGGTGAGCGTCGTCGAGGCGCGCGTGCTGCGCTGGCTCTGCCAGCTCGTCGGCTACGGCCCCGAGTCTTTCGGGACGCTGACGAGCGGCGGGTCGGAGGCGAACCTCGTCGGCCTCAAGTGCGCGCGCGACCGCGCCGTCGAAGGCGCGCGCGACCGCGGCCTCCGCGCGCAGGGCTCAGGCGGCCGGCTCATAGTTTACGCCTCCGAGCAGTGCCACTACTCCTTCGTCAAGAGCGCGGACATCCTCGGCCTCGGCCGCGAGAACCTGCGCAAGATAGACACGGACCAGCGCTTCCACGTCCGCACCGACCGCCTGCGCGAACGGATCGCGCGCGACCTCGCGGAGGGGCACACGCCCTTGTGCGTGGCGGGCGCGGCGGGCGCGACCTCGACCGGCGTCGTCGACCCCCTGGACGAGCTGGCCGACATCGCGCGCGAGCACAACCTCTGGTTTCACGTTGACGCGGCCTACGGCGGCGCGCTCGCGTTCTCGGAGAGGCACAGGTGGCGTCTGCGGGGGCTGGAGCGCGCGGACTCCATCGCGTTCGACCCGCACAAGTGGATGTTCGTCCCCTTCGAGTGCGGGGCGCTGCTCGTGCGAGACGGCGGGCGCGTGCTGCGCGACGCCTTCGACATCACGCCCGAATATTTAAGCGACGAGCGCGGCGGGGCGGACGTCGAGTACGACTTCTTCCGCTACGGGCAGTTGGGGACGCGGCGCGGGATGGCGCTCAAGGTCTGGGCCGCGCTCAAGTCGCTCGGCGTGCGCGGCTACGCCGAGGTGGTTGACAGGCAGATCGAGCTCGTCAACTACCTCGCCGCGCGCTTCGACGGGCTGGAAGAGTTCGAGCGCGTGGGCGAGGTCGAGACGGCGCTCTGCTGCGCGCGCTTCCTGCCCGCGTGGGCGCGGGCGAAATCGCCGGAAGGGCAGGACGAGTTGCAGCGCGCCCTGCAACAGCGCGTCGAGCGCTCGGGCGGGGCCTGGCTGGCGACGACCGTGCTGCACGGCCGGCGCGCGCTGCGCATCAACGTCAACAGCTTCCTCACCGAACGCCGGCACATCGACTATCTGGTAGAATTGCTCCGCCACGAAGGCACGGTGCTGGAGCAGGGAGGGACGGTCTCATGAAGTCGAACGCAACGCGCCCCGCATTGATCTGTCTCGCCTGTCTTCTGCTCGCGCTCGCCCCGGCGGCGGTGCGGGGCCAGTCGTCAACACCGCGGGGTGCGGAACCGTCGGCCACGCCCTCGACCCTCCGCCTGCCGGGAGTGCCCCGACATGCCCGCGGCACGCAGCAGAAGCCCGCCACGTCCGAGCGCTGGCTCGACCGGCTGAAGTCGCGCGCCGACTTCGACCGCCTCGCGCGCGTCTACACCGACCAGCCGTACGCCCTGCCCCACGTCATCTTCGTCATCGACCGCAAGAACGGCGACAAGATTTACTACGTCAACTCGCAGCGCTTCCGCTTCCACAAGGACTTCGTCAACGGCGCGTACCTTTCGCTCGAACGCGGCGACGAGTTCTTCAGGAACAACTACCTGAAGGCCAACCGCCGCTTCATCCTCGGCACGCTCGCGTGGCAGGCGCCCGTCAGGCGCTACACGTTCGAGTTCTGGGAGGGCGACCTCATCACGGCCGAGCTGGTGAAGCTGACGGCCGACACCATCCGGAAGACCTTCTTCGACGCGGTCGCCTACAAGCCGAACTCCTTGCGGCAGGAGCAGGAGTCGGCGCAGATCGAAGGGCTGGAGCGCGTGACGCAGAGCGACATCGCGCGCGAGCAGGAGTACCAGGCGCTCAACGTCGCCAAAGGCATCGGCCGCATCCACGTCATCGACAAGCTCGACGAGCACGTCGAGATCGGCTCCAACGAGATACTCGTCCTCAACGAGGTGCCGCTCTCGCTGCCGCCCGTCGCGGGCGTCATCATCTCGAAGCCCTCGACGCCGCTCTCGCACATCAACCTGCTGGTCAAGGGCTGGGGCGTGCCGAACGCCTACATCAAGAACGCGCACGAGATTCTGAAGCAGTACGACACCTGGTGGGTCTCGTTCGAGACGCTGCCGGACAGGTACACCATCAAGCGCGCCGACCTGAAGCAGCTCGACGAGTACCAGAAGCGCCTCGCCGAGGTGAAGAAGGTGATGACGCCGCGCTCCAACCTCGCCGAGCGCCGCCTGCTCGACCTCGCGCGGCAGAGCGCGCGGATGAGCGACGCCTACGGCTCGAAGTCGGCCAACCTCGGCGAGGTGGCGCGCTCGCGCCTCGCGGGCGTCACGGTGCCGAACGGCTTCGGGATTCCGATCTACTACTACGACCGGTTCGTCAAGGAGAACGGACTCGAAGAGGCCGTCTTCGAGATGATGAACGACCAGAAGTTCGTCCACGACCCCGCCTACCGGCGCGAGCGCCTGACGGCCATGCGCGAGCGGTTCCGCGCGGGGAAGGTCGGTGAAGAGCTGCGCGCGGCGCTCTTGAAGAAGGCCCGCGCGGAGTACGCGGGCAAGGGGCTGTTCGTGCGCAGCTCCTCGAACGTGGAAGACCTGCCGAACTTCAACGGCGCGGGGCTCTACGACACCGTGCCGAACGTGAAGGAGGACGAGAAGCTTCTGGAGGCCGTCAAGACCGTCTGGGCCTCGCTCTGGAACTTCGAGGCGTACGAGGCGCGCGAGCGCGCCAACATCGACCACTCGAAGGCGTACATGGCCGTGCTCGTGCAGGAGGGCGTCAACGCCGACAGCGCGGGCGTGATGATTACGACCGACCCGTTCGACTCGGACAACCGCGGCGCCATCTACATCAGCGCCAAGCGCGGCCTCGGCATCAAGGTGGTCGAGGGCAGGCGCATCCCCGAGCAGCTCCTCTACCTCCCGCGCGCCAACTCGGTCAAAGTCCTGACGCGCTCGGAGGAGGACAGCCTGCTCACGTTCGACGAGGCGGGCGGCGTCAAGGAGGTGCCCATCTCGGGCGAGCGCGCGGTGCTGACCGACGAGGTCGTGCGGAAGCTGGCGCGCGCCGCGTCGCAGATCAAGGGCGTCTTCGGCGGGCGCGAGCAGGACATCGAGTGGGTCTACATGCGCGGGCAGATTTTCATCGTGCAGTCGCGCCCGTTCGTTCAGGGGAGCTAGTCTCGTATGAACACTTTCTCACGCGACAGGCGCCCGGCCGCCACGGCCCTCGCGCTGTTCGTCGCACTCTTCGCGCTCCAGGCGGGCTGCCGCCGCGACGCGCAGAAGGGGGGCGACCCCGCGGCGGCGCAGACGAACGCCGGGCAGCCGAAGGCCGCGGCGGCGGCGCCCGCGGACATCACGCAGCTCAACGCCGAGATCGAGCGCCTTGAGAAGCTGGCCGGGCGCAACCCCGCGGACGAGGAGACGCGGGACGAGCTGGCGCGCGTCTACGTGAAGCGGGCGAAGGTCGAGCAGGCCGGCGGCCAATACAAGGAGGCGCTCGACGACTACCAGAGCGCGCTGCGCCACGACCCCGACAACGACGACGCGCAGGCCGGCGCCGCCGCCGCGACCGAGGCCATCGGCGGCGACAAGGAGGACGAGAACGGCGCCCCCGCCCCGCTCCCCATCACCCCCAACGTCGCCGACGAGGACGGGAAGCCGACGCCCACGCCTAAAAGGCAGTAAATGGTGAACGGTAAATGGTGAACGGTGGTTGCGCCTTACGTGCCGCGCGGATGTCGGCGGACGTAAGACGCGCGGCGCCGCTTCACCATTTACCATTCACCATTTACCATTTACCACTCATGCTCATCATTCCGGCAATCGACCTGAGGGACGGGAAGTGCGTGCGCCTGACGCAGGGGCGGCGCGCGGAGGTGAAGGTCTACGACGGCGAGGCGGTCGAGATCGCGCAGGGGTTCGAGGAGGCGGGCGCGCGGATGCTGCACGTCGTAGACCTCGACGGGGCGTTCGCGGATAAGAACGCGTTGAACCGGAAGGTCGTCCGCCGCATCATCCGCGCCGTCGGCATCCCCGTCCAGTTCGGCGGGGGCCTGCGCTCAGTCTCCGACGTGCAGCAGTTGATCGAGTACGGCGCGGCGCAGGTCGTCGTCGGCACGCTCGCCGCCGAGTCGCCGGAGACTTTGGAGATGTTCGTGCAGCTCTTCGGCCTGCGCGTCTGCGTCGGCATCGACGCGCGCGACGGGCTGGTGCTGACGCACGGCTGGGAGAAGGGCGGGCGCATGTCGGCGGCCGCGCTCGCGCGCCGCGTGGCCGACGCGGGCGTTGACCGCATCGTCTACACGGACGTGTCGCGTGACGGGATGCTCTCGGGGCCGAACCTCGAACAGACGTGCGCCATCGCGCGCGAGTCCGGCCTGCGCGTGACGGCGTCGGGCGGCGTCTCTTCGCTCGAAGACATCGTAAGGTTGAAGACCATCAGGCAGTGCGGCGTCGACAGCGTCATCGTCGGCAAGGCGCTCTACGAGGGGCGTTTCACACTGAAGGAGGCTCTGAAGGCCGCATGACGGAAGAGTCGAAGAACATCTTCGCGGAAGGCATACTCAAGGGGCGCGTCGCGTTCGTGACCGGGGGCGGGACGGGCATCACGGGCGGCGTCGCGCGCGCACTCTCCGAGGCGGGCGCGCGCGTCGCGCTCGTCAGCCGCAAGGTCGAGAACCTCGGGCCGGCGGCGGCCCGGATTAACGAGGCGGGCGGCGAGGCGCTGGCCGTGGCGGCGGACGTGCGCGACTACGCCGCGGTCGGGCGCGCGGTGGCGGCGACGGTCGAGCGCTTCGGCCGCATCGACATCGCCGTCAACGGCGCGGCCGGCAACTTTCTGTGCAAGGCCGAGGAGCTTTCGCCCAACGGCTTCGGCACCGTGGTGGACATCGACCTCAAGGGCACCTTCAACGTCTGCCGCGCGGCGTTCGAGGAGTTGAAGAAGAACGGGGGGCAGATTCTCAACATCAGCGCGACGCTCCATTACCTGGGGACGCCGATGCAGCTCCACGTCTCGGCGGCGAAGGCGGGCGTGGACGCCCTGACGCGCAACCTCGCGGTCGAGTGGGGCCGCCACGGCATACGCGTCAACGCCATCGCCCCCGGCCCCATCGAGGACACGGAGGGCATGAGCCGCCTCGTCCCCGAGCCCGTCAAGGAGCGCCTGCTCCGCAACATCCCGCTCGGCCGCTTCGGCCGCATCCGCGACATCGAGCGGTGCGCCGTCTTCCTCTGCTCCGACGCCGCCGCCTACATCAACGGCGCCGTCATCGTCGTGGACGGCGGCCACTGGCTCGGCAGCAACAGGCTTGTAGGCGCGTGATAAGTGATGAGTGATAAGTGATAAGAAAATACAAGACCCGTTTGTCCTTTCTCATCACTTATCACTCGTCACTTATCACCTGTTCACGATGATCTCTCTTCAGCCGGCGACATTCGAGGAGTTCGAGGCCGAGGCCGCGCGCGGGAACGTGGTGCCGGTGGTGCGGAGCGTGCTCGCGGACTTGCAGACGCCCGTGGGCGCGTTCCTGCGCGTGGCGGGCGGGGCGGGCCACGCCTTCCTGCTGGAGTCGGTCGAGGGCGGCGAGCGCATCGCGCGCTACTCCTTCATCGGCGCAGGCCCCGAGCTGGTCGTGCGCGGCCGGGGCGAGACGACCTACGTCGAGCGCGGCGGCGAAGTGGAGGAGCTGCGCGGCGTGCGCGCGACCGACTTCCTGCGCGACTACTTCCGCGCGCGCCGGCTCGCGCGCCGCGCGGGGCTCGCGCCGATGGCCGGCGGCGCCGTCGGCTACGTGGGCTACGACGCCGCGCGCTGGTTCGAGCCGGTGCTGACGAAAGACATGCGGCCGGCCGAGGGCGCCGACGACGCCGTCTTCATGCTCTTCCGCACCGTGCTCGCCTTCGACCGCGTGCGCCAGCAGATAGAGATTACGTCGTGCGTCATGACCGAGGAGGCGGCCGGGAGCCGCGAGCGTCTGCGCGAGCTTTACGGCGCGGCGGTCGCCGAGACCGGGCGCGTCGAGCGGCTCCTGTCGGGGGCCGCGGCCGCGCCGCCGTTTGCGGGCGAGAGTGCCGCTGTCGAAAACGGGCGCGGGCGTTTCGAGTCGAACTGGTCGCGCGAGGAGTTCGAGTCGGCGGTCGTCAAAATTAAAGAGCACATCGCGGCCGGCGACTGTTACCAGGCCGTGCTCTCGCAGCGCTTCTCGAAGGCGTGCGGCGTCGACCCGGTTCAAATCTACCGGGCGCTGCGCGCGACGAACCCCTCGCCGTACATGTACTTTCTGAGGATGGGGCGCGAGACGGTCGTCGGCGCCTCGCCCGAGATGCTCGTGCGCTGCCGCGGGCAGCGCCTCGACTACCGCCCCATCGCGGGCACGCGCAGGCGGGGCGCGACCGAGACGGAGGACTGGCTGCTCGGCGAGGAGCTGCGCGCGGACGAGAAGGAGGTGGCCGAGCACACGATGCTGGTCGACCTCGGCCGCAACGATTTGGGCCGCGTCTCGGACTACGGCTCGGTCGAGGTGGGCGAGCTGATGACGCTTGAGCGCTACTCGCACGTCATGCACCTCGTCACGGGCCTGCGCTCGCGGCTGCGCGACGACCGCGACCGCTTCGACGCGCTGGCGGCCTGCTTCCCGGCGGGCACCGTCACCGGCGCGCCGAAGGTGCGCGCCATGCAGATCATCGGCGGGTTGGAGCCCACGCCCCGCGGCGTCTACGCGGGCGCCGTGCTCTACGTGGACTACGCCGACAACCTCGACTCGTGCATCTCGATCCGCACGGTCGTCGTGCGCGACGGCCGCGCGCACGTCCAGGCCGGCGCCGGCATCGTCGCCGACTCCGTCCCCGAGCGCGAGTACGAGGAGACGGTCAACAAGGCGCGCGCGGTGCTGAACGCCGTCGAGATGGCCGAAAGAGGGCTTTGAGGGGGATATAAGGAGTTGGTGGTTATGCGGGGCGGAGTTCAACACGGAGACACGGAGACACGGAGACACGGCTTGAAGACAGTAAGTCAACAAGCTGTGTCTCCGTGTCTCCGTGTCTCCGTGTCTAACGCCTTCCGGCCAGACCCTTCGGCGGGTAGCAAAAGGCTGTCTTCATATCGGAACTGCCTGCTGCTCTCCGCCTTCTGCCTTTTGCTCACCGCCTGCGGCGGCGGGGGCCGAGACCGAGACGTCGGGCCGGACACGGCGCGGCGCGAGCTTTTCCTGCGCGGCTACGCGTACAGGGAGGCGGACTTCCTGAACGCGGCGAAGGAGGGGCGCGAGGTCGGCGTCAAGCTCTTCCTCATCGCGGGGATGAGCCCGGAGGTGCGGAACCAGGAGGGCGAGACGCCGCTGCTGCTGGCCGCGCGCTTCGACCACGCGAAGGCCGCGCGCTCGCTCCTCGAACGGGGGGCGGACGTGAACGGGCGCGACCGCCGGGGCTTCACGCCGCTCATGCGCGCGGTGCTCAACGCCTCGGAGGAGACCGTCAGGACGATCCTCGAATTCAAGCCCGACCTCGGCGCGCAGACCACGGACCCGGAGACGCGCGGCTCGTCCGCGCTCATGTACGCGGTCGCGAAGAACCGGCCGGAGGTCGTGGAACTCCTGCTCGACGCGGGGGCAGACGTGAACCAGGTGGACGAGTCGGTCGGGACGGCTTTGACGTGGGCCGTCTACTACGACCTTGAGACGTTGGTGGCGCGGCTGCTTGAGCGCGGCGCCGACCCGAACATCGCCAACGGCGGCGGCGGCACGGCGCTGATGACGGCCGCGCTCAAGGGGCGCGAGCGCGTCGTGCGGCTCCTGCTCGAACGCGGCGCAGACCCTTCCGTGAAGGACAAGTCGGGCAAGACCGCGCTGACCTACGCGTCCAGCGCCCGCCACACGGAAGTGCAGAGGGCGCTGCGCGAGGCGGAGGCGTCGAGGCGGAAGGCTTGAGTTTTAAGAATTTGAAATTTCAAATTTGAAATATCAAATCGGCTTTGACGGATGTTCCGATGGGCGAGAAGGTTCTGCTGATAGACAACTACGACTCGTTCACCTACAACCTCGTGCAGTACCTCGGCGAGCTTGGGGCGGAGGTCGAGGTGCGGCGCAACGACGAGGTGTCGGTGCGGGAGGTCCAGGACGAGATACGGCCCGACCGGGTCGTCGTCTCCCCGGGGCCGGGGACGCCGGACGAGGCGGGCGTGAGTCTGGAGATGATCGGCGCGCTCTCGGGGCACGTGCCGGTGCTCGGCGTGTGCCTCGGGCATCAGGCCATCGGGCAGATTTTCGGCGGGCGCGTCGTGCGCGGCCCCGAGCCCGTCCACGGCAAGCCGGCCGAGATTTGCCACGACGGCCGGACGATCTTCGAGGGGTTGGAATACCGCTTCCCGGCCGCGCGCTACCACTCGCTCGTCGTCGAGCGCGAGAGCCTGCCCGACTGCCTCGAAGTCTCGGCCACGACCCCCGACGGCGTCATCATGGGCCTGCGCCACCGCCGCCTCAAGGTCGAGGGCGTGCAGTTCCACCCCGAATCAATTCTAACCACAGAGGGCAAGCGCCTGCTGGCAAACTTTCTGAAGCTCTAAAGCGGTTTTCATCCGAGGGGATATGAAGTTAGCTTTTAACACGGAGACACGGAGACACAGAGACACAGCTTCAAGACTAATGGCTTCAAGCCGTGTCTCCGTGTCTCTGTGTCTCCGTGTTAAATCGCTCACACTTACACTCGACTCCAAACTGCAATAAGCGATTCATGCCGGACGAACCTCGCAGAGAGAAGACTTTGCCCTCGTGGCTGCTGCCGACGCCCGCGCGGAGGGGCGAGCGCGCGGGGCCGCCGCTGCGCGAGTTCACGCTGCGGCTGATGCGCGGCGAGGACTTGCGGCGCGAGGAGGCGTCGGCGCTGCTGGACGCCCTCCTCGACGTCACGGCGACCGACGCGCAGATAGGCGCGGCCCTCGTGGCGTTGGCCGTGAAGGGCGAGACGGTGGAGGAACTGGCGGGACTCGCCTCCTCGATGCGCGGGCGCGCGGTGCGAATCAACGCGCGGCACGAGCGCTTCGTGGACACGGCCGGGACGGGTTCAAGCGCGGCGAAGACCTTCAACGTCTCGACCGCGGCGGCCTTCGTCATCGCGGGCGCGGGGCTCCCCGTCGCCAAGCACGGGAGCCGCGCCGCGACCAGCCGCTCGGGCTCCGCCGACGTGCTCACGGCGCTCGGCGTCAACGTCGCCGTCCCGCCCGAGGTCTCGGAGACCTGTCTGAACGAGCTGGGCGTCTGCTTCATGTTCGCGCCGCTCTACCACGGCGCGACCGCGCGCGTCGCGGGCGTGCGCCGGGAGCTGGGCGTCCACACGACCTTCAACCTGCTGGGGCCTCTGACGAACCCCGCGGGCGCGCCGCGGCAGGTCATCGGCGTCTGGCACGAGGCGCTGGTCGAGCCGCTCGCGCACACGCTCGCCGCGCTCGGGTCGGAACGCGCGTGGGTCGTGCACGGGCTCGACGGGCTGGACGAGGTGACGATAGCCGCGCGGACGAAGGTCGCCGAAGTCGCGGACGGCGAGGTGCGCGTCTTCGAGGTCGGGCCGGAGGACTTCGGGCTTGAGAGCGCGCCGCTCGAATCCCTGCGCGGCGGCGACGCGGAGGCGAACGCCTCGATCATCCGCTCGATACTTTCGGGCGGGCGGCGCGACGCGGGGCGCGCGCTCGTCTGTGCCAACGCGGCCGCGGCGCTCTACGTCGGCGGCGCGGCCGGCGAACTGAAGGAGGCCGCGCGCCTCGCCGCCGAAAGCATCGACGGCGGCGCCGCGCTCGCCAAGCTTGAAGGACTCGTCCGCGCGTCGAAGGGCTGGGGGTGAATGTCGAGCGATTTCTTATCGAAGATAATTGAACGGAAGGCGGCGCGGCTCTCGGAGGCGAAGGCGGCGCGGCCGTTCGAAGAGGTGCGGCGCGAAGCCCTCGCCGCCCGCGCGGACTCCCTTCAACACGCCTTTCGTCGAGCCCTGGAAGACGCGGGGCGCGTGAACGTCATCGCCGAGTTCAAGCGCGCGTCGCCGTCGAAGGGCGAGATACGCGCGGGCGCTTCCGTCGCCGGGACCGTGCGCGCGTACGAGCGCGGCGGCGCGGCGGCCGTCTCCGTTTTGACGGAGGAGGACTACTTCCGCGGCTCTCTGCGCGACCTGCACGAGGCGAAGGCGAGCACGCGGCTGCCCGTCCTGCGCAAAGATTTTATCTTCGACGAGTATCAGGTCTTCGAGTCGGCCGCGGCCGGCGCCGACGCGCTGCTGCTCATCGTCGCCGCGCTCGAAGACGAAACGCTCGCGCGTCTTCTCCGTCTGACCGAGGAGGAGCTGGGGCTCGATGCCCTGGTGGAAGTCCACACGGGCGCGGAGCTTGAACGCGCCGCCGCGGCCGGCGCGCGCGTCGTCGGCGTCAACAACCGCGACCTGCGCACATTCGAAGTCTCGCTGGAAACTTCGGTTGAGTTGGCTGAACTCGCGCCCGCGGGGGCGCTGCTCGTGAGCGAGAGCGGCCTGCGCGGCGCGGGCGACGTTGAACGTCTGCGCGCCTGCGGTTTCCGCGCCTTCCTCGTCGGCGAGACGCTGATGCGCGCCGAAGACCCGGAGGCCGCGCTGCGTTATCTCGCGGGGGCCGGCGGCCGGGGCGACGCGGCCCGGCCGCCTGAGTGTAGAAGATGACTCACGTAAAGGTCTGCGGCATCACGAACCTTGAGGACGCGCTCGCGGCGCTGGAAGCGGGGGCCGACATGCTCGGCTTCAACTTCTACGCGCGGAGCCCGCGCTACGTCTCACCTCCCGAAGCCCTCCGAATCGTCGAGCGCCTCCCCGCAGGCGTCTCCTGCGTCGGCGTCTTCGTCAACGAGTCCGCGCCCGCGGAGGTCGAACGCATCGCGCGCGAGGCCGGCCTCGGCGCGGTTCAACTCCACGGCGACGAGCCGCCCGAGTACTGCCGAAGCCTGGGCGGCCTGACCACCATCAAGGCGCTGCGCGTCGGCGCGGACTTCGACGTCGAATCGGCCGCCGCCTACGACACGGACGCCGTCCTCCTCGACGCCTACGTGCCCGGCGCGCGCGGCGGCACGGGCCACACCTTCGACTGGGCGCTCGCAACCCTCACACGCGAGCGCGTCCCCCGACTCTTCCTCGCAGGCGGCCTCAACCCCGACAACGCGGCCGCCGCCGTCGCCGCCGTCCGACCCTACGCCGTGGACGTGTGCAGCGGCGTCGAGACCTCCCCCGGCCGTAAGAGCCCCGAACTCATGCGCCGCTTCGTAAAAGCAGTAGTCAGTAGTCAGTAGTCAGTAGCCATTAGAAACCCTTTGTCGCTCGAACCCTGCGGTTCTCATCATCGACTTCGGTCAAGCGGAGCCTACTGACTACTGACTACTAACTACTGTCTACTTTCCCCTTGACTCCTCTCCCACCTCATCGGTTATGCTGGCTGCGAACGAGCAGGGGGTTCGGTAGCCGTGCCGAATGTGTTGCCCCGACTTCGCCTCCCACCGTTAGGGCCGACGATCAGTTCAATCTTTCGCCCGAGTTCCACCTGATGACTGCCACCGCACGTTTCACCGACGGCCGCCAGCCGACGCGCGACCAGGGGCGCGTACTGCTCGTGACCGACGACCCGCGCATGAGCGCCTACGGCGAGGGCTTGGAAGAGCGCGGCTTCCGCGTCGCGGGCGTGGCGGGCGGCGTCAAGGCGCTCGTCGCGCTCCAGCGCTCGCGCCCGCACGTCGTCGTCGCCGACGCCGCCGTCCGCGGCGTCAGCGCCAACGAACTCGCGCGCATGCTCTCCGACGCGCAGGAGCCCGTCCCCGTCATCCTCGTCGGCTTCGACCCCGCGACCCCCGAGCGGCGAGGCGAGGCGATGGCCGCCGGAGCCTCCGACTACTTCCGCCTCCCCGAAGAGTTCCCGCTGCTCGCCGCGCGCGCCGCGCAGCTCGTCGCCTACAGGCTGACCGTAGACCGCCTGCGCGCCGAGGCCGACCGCGACTACCTGACCGGCCTCGCCAACCGCCGACGCTTCCGCAAGGCGCTTGAGCAGGAGGTCGAGCGCTGGCGCCGCTACGACATACCCTGCGCGCTGCTGCTCCTCGACATCGACCACATGAAGCGCGTCAACGACACCTACGGCCACCCGGCCGGCGACCACGTCATCCGCGCGGTGGCCGAAGTGCTCGCGGAGCTTTCGCGCGACAACGACACGGCGGCGCGTCTCGGCGGCGAAGAGTTCGCGCTGCTCCTCGCGGGCGTCGGGAGTGACAAGGCCCTGGCCGCCGCCGAGCGCGTGCGGGTCGCGGTGGCGACTCGCCCGCTGGAAGATGTGGGCGGCGGCGTGACCGTCAGCGTCGGCGTCGCCTCGTGCCCCGACAACGCGCGCACGGAGCGCGAGCTGTTCGGCACCAGCGACGCCGCGCTCTACCTCGCCAAGCAGGAGGGGCGCAACCGCGCCGTGCTGGCAAGTGCCGCGGGGCCTGCGGCGGGCGTGCGCAAGTAGGAGCCGGGTCTGTTTCCAAAAACATTCCGCCTGGGCTAGACTGGCGGCACCGTACAGAGAACGCGGCGGCGGGTGTTGTTTGAGCATCCGCCGCCGCTCGAAATTTCAAGGCCGGGGCGGCGCGTGGCTTCGATGGGCGAGCAGACTGTAAATCCTGACGCGGGCGGGCACTGGGGGCGCTACGGCGGGCGCTTCGTGCCGGAGACCCTGATGGCGCCGCTCGAAGAGCTGACCGAAGCCTTCGACGCGGCGCGCGACGACGCGAGCTTTCGACAAGAGTTCGAGGCGCTGCTCCGCGACTACTCCGGCCGCCCGACGCCGCTCTTTCACGCCGCGCGTCTGACGGAGCACGCGGGCGGCGCGCGCATCTACCTCAAGCGCGAAGACCTCTCGCACACCGGCTCGCACAAGATAAACAACGCGCTCGGGCAAGTCCTGCTCGCGCGCCGGATGGGCAAGAAGCGTGTCATCGCGGAGACAGGCGCCGGCCAGCACGGCGTCGCCACCGCGACCGTGTGCGCGCTCTTCGGGCTCGGCTGCGTCGTCTACATGGGCACGGAGGACGTGAGGCGACAGCGCCTCAACGTCTTCCGCATGCGCCTGCTCGGCGCGGAGGTGCGCGAGGTGGACGCCGGACAGCGCACGCTCAAGGACGCCATCAACGAGGCGCTGCGCGACTGGGTGACGAACGTCGCGGACACCTACTACCTTCTGGGCAGCGCGCTCGGGCCGCACCCGTACCCGCTCATGGTGCGCGAGTTCCAGAGCGTCATCGGGCGCGAGGCGCGCTCTCAATTCCTCGAAAGGGAAGGGCGTCTGCCCGACGCCCTCGTCGCGTGCGTCGGCGGCGGCTCGAACTCGATAGGTCTGTTCCACCCCTTTCTGAAAGACGAGGGCGTCCGCATGGTCGGCGTCGAGGCCGGCGGCACGGGCGCCGAACTCGGCCTCCACGCCGCGCGCTTCAACCAGGCGGGCGGCGGGCGCCCCGGCGTGCTGCAAGGCACGATGAGCTACGTCTTGCAGGACGAGCGCGGGCAGATCGCTTCGACGCACTCCATCTCCGCGGGGCTCGACTACCCGTCCATCGGCCCCGAGCACGCCTTCCTCCACGACGAGGGGCGCGTCGAGTACGTCTCCGCCTCCGACGGGGAGGCGCTCGTAGCCTTCGGCCTCCTCTCGAAACTCGAAGGCATCATCCCCGCGCTCGAATCCGCCCACGCCGTCGCCCACGCGCTCAAGCTCGCGCGCGAGATGAAGCCGGGCGAGGCCCTCGTCGTCAACCTCTCCGGCCGCGGCGACAAGGACGTGCAGACCGTCGCGGAGGGCGCGGGCCGGGAGACCGCTTGAGTCCGTTGCGAGGAGTTGGCGTGAGTCGAATCGATGAGGCTTTCAGGAACCTCCGCGCCGCCGGCCGCCGCGGCTTCATCCCCTACATCACCGTAGGCGACCCCGACCTCGACACGTCACGCGCGCTCGTCGTCGAACTGGCGCGCGCGGGCGCGACCCTCGTCGAGCTGGGCGTGCCCTTCAGCGACCCCGTCGCCGACGGCCCCACGATTCAACGCGCGGCCGAGCGCGCACTGCGCCACGGCGTCGGACTCGTCGACGTGCTCCGAATACTTGGGGAGGCGCGGCGCGAGACGGACGTGCCCGTCATCCTCTTCAGCTACTTCAACCCGCTCCTACAGTTCGGCGTCGAACGCCTCGCCGCGGAGTGCGTCCGCGCAGGGATAGACGGCATACTCGCCACCGACCTCGTCCCCGAAGAGTCGGCCGACTTCAACGAAGTGCTCTCCCGCCACGGCCTCGACCAGATTTTCCTCGTCGCCCCGACCACCTCCGACGCGCGCCTGCGGATGATCGCCGAGCGCGCCAGCGGCTTCGTCTACGCCGTCTCGCGCGCCGGCGTCACGGGCGCCCGCGACGAGATGAGTTCGGAGGCCGAGCGCCTCGTCGGGCGCGTGCGCGGCCTGACGGACTTGCCCGTCGCCGTCGGCTTCGGCATCTCCACGGCGGCGCAGGTCTCGGACGTGTGGGCTTACGCCGACGCCGCGGTCGTCGGCTCCGCGCTCGTCTCCGAGATAGAAAAGCACGCCGGAAGCCACGACCTCGTCGCGCGCGTCGGCGCGTTCGCGCGCTCGCTGCTGCCACACTGATTCCGGCTCCGGCGCATCTAACGGCGGTCTCGAAAACGGCGCTCGACTTGAAAGGGCCGCTGTCGTATATTGTCCCGGCTCCAGTAAGGGTCTCCGGCTTCATCCCCGCCAGGGTGAAAAAAATCTTGTTGCAAGCGTGAAACACTGTTCCATTCTCGCGTTGTTTGTGGTAGACTGTCCCGGTCTTAAGCTTTAGGACACAAATTTAACAGCGTGAGAAAAGGGGACGAGAAAGAGTGGTAGCAACTATGGCTGACAGGCAGGGCGCCGACCGCGGCAAGGCGGTCGAGGCGGCGCTCGCGAACATCGAAAAGAAATTCGGCAAGGGTTCGATCATGCGCCTCGGCGACAAAGAGGTGATCGACATCCCGGCCATCTCGACGACCTCGATCTCGCTCGACGCCGCCATCGGCGTCGGCGGCATCCCGCGCGGTCGCATCATCGAAATCTACGGGCCGGAGTCGTCGGGTAAGACCACCCTCGCCCTCCACATCGTGGCCGAGGCGCAGAAGGCGGGCGACGTGGCCGCCTACATCGACGCCGAGCACGCGATGGACTCGGAGTACGCCGGCAAGCTCGGCGTCAACATCGAGGAGCTGCTCATCTCGCAGCCGGACTCGGGCGAGCAGGCGTTGGAGATCGCCGAGGCGCTCGTGCGCTCGAACGGCGTCGGCGTCATCGTCGTCGACTCGGTCGCGGCGCTCGTGCCGCGCGCGGAGTTGGACGGCGAGATGGGCGACAGCCTGCCCGGGCTTCAGGCGCGCCTGATGTCGCAGGCGCTCCGGAAGCTGACGGCCGTCGTCGGGCAGACGAACACCTGCCTCATCTTCATCAACCAGATTCGCGAGAAGATCGGCGTCATGTTCGGCAGCCCCGAGACGACGACCGGCGGACGCGCCCTGAAGTTCTACTCCTCCGTGCGCCTCGACATCCGCCGCATCGGCGCGATTAAGGACGGCGACCGCGTCGTCGGCAACCGCACGAAGGTCAAGATCGTCAAGAACAAGGTCGCGCCGCCCTTCCGCGAGTGCGAGTTCGACATCATGTACGGCGAGGGCATCTCGCGCGAGGGCGACGTGCTCGACCTCGCCGTGACGCACCGCGTCGTGGAGAAGTCGGGCGCTTGGTTCTCCTACGGCGGCGAGCGCCTGGGGCAGGGCCGCGAGAACTCCAAGACCACCCTGCGCGAGAACGCAGACATGCTCGCGCGCATCCAGAACGACGTGAAGAAGGCGCTCGGCATCCCCGTCCACGGCGACGAGGAAGCGGCCGAGGCAGCGAAGAAGTAAGGCAACAGTCAACGTAAACCGTAAACCGTGACAAGAGGAAGATGCTGTCTTCTCTTGTCACGGTTTACGGTTTACGCCTTCTTTGCTTTACAGCCGCGCCGCCTCGCGTGGATAATCGCGCGGCAAGAGACTCCGCTTAAACTTCTCTTCGCATTTTTCGGATGGAGCAGAC
>DASVQJ010000252.1:0-43820 GCA_036389235.1 Pyrinomonadaceae bacterium
GGAGGGGGCACAGAGTAATAGTCTCTGTGCCCCCTCCGCGCCCTCTGTGCCTCTGTGGTTAACCGCCCTGTCCTCTTTACTCAAGGTGACGGGCGAACGGCCCTACTGCGCCTCGGCGAGCTTGGCGACGTGGAGGGTGTCGCCTTCGACGGTGCCCTCGACATCGACCTTCAGGCCCTTCTTCGTCTTCGCGGCGCCCAGCGCCTCGGCGGCGAGCTTGTTGCCCTGCGCGTCGAGCTTGTAGGTCTTCTCGCCCGCGACGACGGCGAAGCCGCTCTTCTGGCAACTCTCCATCAGCGCGCACCCGTTCGGGTGCTTCTGCGCCTCCTCCTCCGTGCCGTGCATCCCCACGCACATGTTGTCGATGACGTAGCCCGTCACCTTCACGGCCTTCTGCCCGCCCTGCGCGTAGGCGAACACCGAGGCCAGCGCGACCGCGGCCGCGACGAGGGAAACTTTGCGAAACATCTTTCTCTACTCCTTTGCTGAGTTATCAGGTCGTCGTCGAGTTGTTGAGGGCAAGCGTCAAGTCAGGGGTTGCCCGTCTGTTCGTCAGAATCCTGCGGCTCTTCGGCCTGAACCGCCCGCGGCCGCATGTGCGGGAAGAGTATCACGTCGCGGATGGAGCGGCGATTCGTCAGGAGCATCGTCATGCGGTCGATGCCGATGCCGATGCCGGCGGCGGGCGGCATCCCGTAGGAGAGCGCGCGGACGTAGTCGAGGTCGGTCTGCATCGCCTCCTCGTCGCCGCCCTCGCGCTGCCGCGCCTGCTCCTCGAACCGCTCCAACTGCTCCGCCGGGTCGTTCAACTCCGAGAACCCGTTCGCCACCTCCATCCCCATCACATAAAGCTCGAACCGCTCCGCGACTGCCGGGTCGTCCGGCGACGCTTTCGAGAGCGGCGACACGGATTTGGGGAAGTCGGTTATGAAGGTCGGCTGAATCAGGTTGTGCTCGGCATGCTGCTCGAACAGTTCTACGAGCCGGCCGGCGGCGTGTCCGTCGTCCCCGAACTTCTTCACATCTTCCGGCCCGTACTCGGCAACCGCCTCTTTCATTGTCAGCCGCCGAAACTCACGTCCGAAATCAAGTTCCGTCTCCTCGAATGCGGCGTTTGTGCCCCCTGTAACCGACACAATCGTCTGCCGAATCATCTCCTCGCAGAAGTCCATCATCCAGTTCACGTCCTTGTAGGCCGTGTAGAATTCGAGCATGGTGAACTCGGGGTTGTGGCGGGCGGAGATGCCTTCGTTGCGGAAGTTGCGGTTGAGTTCGTAGACGCGCTCGAAGCCGCCGACGAGGAGGCGCTTGAGGTAGAGTTCGGGCGCGATGCGCAGGTACAAGTCGATGTCGAGCGCGTTGTGGTGCGTCGTGAAGGGCTTGGCCGCCGCGCCGGAGGCGATGGGCGAGAGCATGGGGGTCTCGACCTCGATGTAGCCGTGTTCGTCGAGGTGGCGGCGCATCGCCGTGACGAGCTTCGAGCGGCGCTCGAAGACCTCGCGCGTGGACAGTTCCGTTTGAGGGCCGGCGTCCTCCTCGTCGGCCTTGACCTTCAGGCTCGAAGCGATGAGGTCGGCGTAGCGCTGGCGCTGGCGTATCTCGGGGTCGCTGATGCCGTGCAGCTTGTCGGGCATCGGCAGCAGCGCCTTCGAGAGGAATTGAATCGTCTCGACGTGGACGGACAGCTCGCCCGTCTTCGTCACGAACAGCCTGCCCTCCACGCCGACGAAGTCGCCGTGGTCGAGCAGTTGGAAGAGCTTCCAGCCGCTCTCCGCCTCTTCGACGGGTTGCAGGGAGTCGTTGCTGACGGCGACGGCCTCCTGCTTCTTCACGTAGATTTGCAGGCGCTCTTTGCCGTCGGACAGGTGGACGAACGCGGCCTTGCCCATGACGCGCGGCGGCGTCGCCAGCCGGCCCGAGACGCGCACTTTGAACCCGCCCAACTCGGCGTTGGCCGCCTCCAAGTGCTCCGGCGCGGGGCGCTCGCCGGCCCGGACTTCGGGCTCGTGCCTGCGGAACTCGTTGGCGATTGAGGTGATGGTGTCCTCGCCCTCGGCGCTTTCGGTCAGGGCGGTGCGGGCGAACTTGTTGGGGTACGCGTTGCCGACGAGTTCCTGAATCTGTGCGAGGTGCTGGCGGCGCGCGCGCGTCTGGTCGTTGTCGGGGACGATATCCTCCGGGAGCCTGCTCGTCATAATTGGTAAATAGTAAATGGTTAATAGTGAATAGACAAAACTTCGCCCCGGCGATTTACCATTTGCCATTTACCATTTACCATTCACTAAAACCGATGGGCGGCAGAGTGATTCTCGACAGGGGGGAGTTGTTGCGCGTCCGCGCGGAGTTGCGCGCGGCGCGGCGCGCGCTCGTCTTCACGAACGGGTGTTTCGACATCCTGCACGTCGGGCACGTGCGCTACCTCGCGGCGGCGCGCCGCCTGGGGGACGCGCTGCTCGTCGCCGTCAACAGCGACCGCTCGGTGCGCGCGCTGAAAGGGCCGGGGCGACCCCTGATGAGCGAAGCGGAGCGCGCCGAGATGCTCGCGGCGCTCGCCGCGGTGAGCTTCGTGACGGTCTTCGACGAGGACTCGCCGCGCAGGCTCATCTCGGAACTCCTGCCAGACGTGCTCGTCAAAGGGGGCGACTACGCGCTCGACGAGATACACGGCCGCGAGGAGGTCGAGGCCGCGGGCGGGCGCGTCCTCGCGCTGCCTTTCGTCGAGGGCGCATCCACGACCGGGATAATCGAAAGAGTCAGGGCCGTGACGAGTGATGAGTGATGAGTGATAAGAAAAAGCCCCCCTTCCTTCTTATCACTCATCACTCATCACTCGTCACTTAATCAATATGAGTAGTTCAGTCGAATCATCTTCGGTCTTGCGGGGCGCGCTGCGGCGGGTCGTGGAGGGGGAGGAGTATCGGCGGCTGGCGGCGGCGGTCGCGTCGGGGGAGCGCGTGGTGTCGGTGGCGGGGCTCACGTCGGCCCCGGCGCGCGCGCTGGCGCTGGCCGCTTTGCAGCGCGAGACGGCGCGGCGCTTCGCGGTGCTGGTCGCGGCCAACCGCGAGATGGAGACCTGGGAGCGCGACCTCTCCTTCTGGTGCGCGGCGCTCGGGGTCGGCGGGGGGGACTGCGAGCCCGTGTTGAGTCTGCCCGCGTCCGAAGGCGACCCGTACGCGGGCGCTTCGCCCCACGCGGAGACTCTGGAGCGGCGCGCGCTGACGCTCTGGAACCTCGCACGGGGCCGCGGGCGGTTCGTGCTGCTCTCTTCGAGGGCGCTGGCGCGGAGGACGGTTCAGCCCGCGCGCCTGCTTGAGGCGGGCGCGGCGCTGAAGAGGGACGGGGACTACCCGCCGGAAGACCTGGTCGAGGTGCTGCTGGCTTCGGGTTACGTGCGCGAAGACCCGGTCGGGGCGGTCGGCGAGTTCTCGATGCGCGGCGGCATCCTCGACGTGTGGTCGCCGGGCGAGCCCTTCCCCGTGCGCGTCGAGTTCTTCGGCGACACGGTCGATTCCATCAGGCGCTTCAACCCCGAGACGCAGCTCTCCGTCGAGCAGTTGCAGTCAACCGAGGTCGTCCCGATGCGCGAGGTCGCGGTCGGCCGCGACGACTTCCGCCTGTGGGCCGAGTTCGCGCGCGACCGCTGGGGCGACGAGGCGCACGCGCGCGCCCTCAAAGACCGGACGGTCTACGCCGACGAGGGCGAGACCTTCCCCGGCTGGGAGTGGCTCATCTCCCTGGTCGTCAAATCCGACGCCACGGCCTTCGACTACCTGCGCGACACCGTGCTCGTCGTGGACGAGCCGGCGGGCGTCGAGCAGCACCTCGGCAACAGCCTTGAGACGGTCGCCGCGCGCTACGCCGAGAACGACGCGGCCGGCGAGATCGGGTTGAACCCCGAGGAGATTTACCTGACGCCCGAAGAGCTGCGCGGCGGCCTCGGCGGGGCGGCGCGCGTCGAGTTCCGCGCGCTGGGCCGCGCGGCCGCCGCGACCGACGAGCGCTTCGTCGGCGAGGCCGAACAGCCCGCCGTGCAGATCGGGCGCGCGCGCAAGACCGCGCAGCCGCTCTTCCTCTTCCCGGCGGTCGGGCGGGCGCCGGAGGTCGAGTGGCGCTCGCTCCCCGCGAAGCGCTACCACGGGCGCATCCCCGACCTCGCCGCCGACGTGCGCCGCGAGCGCGCGGAGACCTCCGCGCTCACGCTCTTCGCCATGCCCTCGGGCGGCGTGGCCGAGCGCGTGGGCGAAATGCTCTCGGACTACAACGTCCCGGCGCGCGTGGCGCTCGCGGGCGAGGGCGGGGCGAACGTCGATGACTACGCGGCCGTCGTGACCGTCGGCCGCCTGTCGGGCGGGTTCGAGCTGCCGGGCGCGCGCCTGAAGGTGCACGTCGAGACAGACCTCTTCGACGAGGCGAGCGGCTCGACCGTCGAGCAGCGCGCGCCGGGCACGGGCGGCGCGACGACCGGCTCGGCCAAAAGGAAGAAGTCGAAGACGGCCGCGTTCCTCTCGGACTTCCGCGACCTGAAGGTCAACGACTACGTCGTCCACATCGACCACGGCGTCGCGCGCTTCGGCGGCTTGCAGACCCTCGAACTCGGCGGGCGCAAGGGCGAGTTCATGCTGCTCTACTACGCCGACGACGCGAAGCTCTACGCGCCGGTCGAGCGGCTCGACCTGGTCCAAAGGTATTCGAGCGCGGAGGGGCACGAGCCGACGCTCGACCGCCTGGGCGGGCTCGGCTGGCAGAAGACGAAGGCGAAGGCCAAGCGCGCGATGCGCGACATGGCCGACGAGCTTTTGAAGCTGTACGCGGAGAGGAAGCTCGTCACGGGCTACGCCTTCTCGGCCGACAGCCCCTGGCAGCGCGAGTTCGAGGACGCCTTCGAGTACGTGCCGACGGCCGACCAGGACACGGCCATCGAGGACGTGAAGCGCGACATGGAGGCCGCGACGCCGATGGACAGGCTGCTCTGCGGCGACGTGGGCTACGGCAAGACCGAGGTCGCCATGCGCGCGGCCTTCAAGTCCGTGATGGACTCGAAGCAGGTCGCCGTGCTCGCGCCCACCACGGTGCTCGCCTACCAGCACTTCGAGACCTTCCGCTCGCGCTTCGCCGCCTTCCCCGTGACCATCGAATTGATCTCGCGCTTCCGCTCCCCGAAGGAGCAGAAGGAGATCGTCAAGCGCGTCGAGTCGGGCGACATCGACGTCATCATCGGCACGCACCGCATCCTCTCCAAAGACATCGCGTTCCGCGACCTCGGCCTCGTCGTCGTGGACGAGGAGCAGCGCTTCGGCGTCGCGCACAAGGAGCGGCTCAAGCAGTTGAAGAAGCGCGTGGACGTTCTGACGCTCTCGGCGACGCCCATCCCGCGCACGCTCAACATGTCGCTGATGGGCCTGCGCGACATGTCGGTCATCGAGACGCCGCCGCGCGACCGCCTCGCCATCCAGACGCAGGTCGTGCAGTTCTCGGAGTCGGTCATCAAGTCGGCGATTGAGCTGGAGCTGGGGCGCGGCGGTCAGGTCTTCTTCATACACAACCGGGTCGAGACCATCGACACGGTGGCGGCGCTCGTCAAGCGGCTCGTGCCGCAGGCGCGCGTGACGGTGGCGCACGGGCAGATGAACGAGAAAGAGATGGAGCAGGTGATGCTCGATTTCGTCGATTTCAAAGCCGATGTGCTCGTCGCCACCACGATTATCGAGAACGGCATAGACATCCCGCGCGCCAACACGATCATCATAAACCGTGCCGACAACTACGGCCTCTCTCAGCTTTATCAACTGAGGGGGCGCGTCGGGCGCTCGAACCGACGCGCGTACGCCTACTTATTGATACCTTCGGAGGCGGAGCTGACCGCCATCGCCCGCCGGCGGCTCGCGGCCATCCGCGAGTTCTCGGACCTGGGCGCGGGGTTCCGCGTCGCGGCGCTGGATTTGGAGCTGCGCGGGGCGGGGAACCTGCTCGGCGGCGAGCAGTCGGGGCACATGGACGCCCTGGGCTTCGATCTTTACACGCAGATGCTTGAGCGGACGGTCGCGGAGCTGCGCGGCGAGCAGGTCGATGACGAGACCTCGGTCTCGATCAACCTCGGCGTCGATGTCTCGATCCCCGACGACTACGTGAGCGACATGGGGCAGCGGCTCCGGACTTACAAGCGCATCGCTTCGGCGCGCGACGACGAGGCTCTGGAGGTCATCCGGCGCGAGACGGAAGACCGCTACGGGCGGCCGCCCGAGTCGGTCGAGCGCCTGTTCGCCTACGCGCGCCTGCGGCGCGCGGCCGAAGAGACGGGCGTCGTCTCCATCGACCGCACGCCGACGGGGCTCGCCTTCAAGCTGAAGGAGACGGCGCGCGTCTCGCCCGACAAACTTCTGGCCCTCGTCGGCTCGGGGCAGGGCGCGACCTTCAGCCCGAGCGGGGTGCTCAAGGTCGAGGCCGCGGGCCACGGCCTCATCGACCGGGCGCGCGGCGTGTTGCTCGACATCCGCGCCGGGGGTTAGAATACGCGACTTCGCCCGGGCACAGGATTCCCGACCGCCGCGCCCGCAAGAGAAAAGCCCGTTCAAGCAGGTTCAGGTTCGAGTTCGGAGAAACGGCAGGCTGCCGCAGACTGCCCCGTCGCTCACCGATTTAGAGGAGTTTAATGACCGTGCACTTCAAAAACATCCACGCGCGCCTGGCCTTCGCCTTCGCGGCGCTCGTGCTCGCGGCCGCGGCCGCCCTGCCGGCGCGCGCCCAGGAGGAGGCGCCGGCCGTCGTGCTCGACGAGCCCGTCGCGCAGGTGGACAACTACGTCATCATGCTCTCGCAGCTCAAGCGCGAGAACAACGAGTTCCGCGAGGTGCTCACCAAGCAGCGCGGGATGACGCCCGAGCAGGCCGAGGCGGAGATCAAGCACAAGCAGCCCGAGATCATCCTCAACCTCATCAACGAGGCGCTCCTCGTCCAGAAGGGCAAGGACATGCCGCGCCTCCCCGAGGACGTGGAGGCCGAGGTCAACCGCGAGGTGCTGCGCGTCGCCCGCAGCTCGAACATCCCGACCATCGAGCAGCTCGAAGAGGAGATGCGCAAGGAGGGGATGCTCCTCGCCGACGTCAAGGAGACGCTGCGCCGCCAGTTCATGCGCCAGGCCGTCCTCCAGCGCGAGGTGGACGCGAAGGTCTACTACGGCCTGACCGACAAGGAGCTGAAGGACTACTACGACTCGCACCGCGACCGCTTCATCAGCGTCACCCTCTCGGAGATTTTCCTGAGCCTCGCCGGCCGCACCGAGGAGGAGGTCAAGGCCAAGGCCGCCGACCTCGCCAGGCGCGCCCGCGGCGGCGCCAGCTTCGAGGAGCTGGTCGAGAAGAACTCCGAGCACGAGCAGACGAAGAAGACGAAGGGGCTTTTGGCCGACCCCGACGGCAAGACGCGCTGGTTCCTCGTCTCCGACCTGTCGGGCGAGGTCGCGGCGGCCGTCAAGAACCTGAAGGCCGGCGGCGTCAGCGACCCCGTCAAGGCCGACGAGGGCTACATGATCCTGCGCGTCAACGAGCGCGACGACTCCTTCAAGGAGAACTACGTCCGCGGCGCGCTGACGCAGGAGCGCGCCGAGAAGGAGCGCGAGAAGTACCTCCGCACGCTCCGCAACGAGGCGTACATCAAGCCGGCCGACGCCTTCAAGGACGCCATCGAGCCCCTGCTCGAAAAGGACAAGCGGCCCACGGCCGACGCCGCGCCCGCCCCCGTGAAGAAGGAGAAGGCGAAGAAGCAGTAACCGCCCGGTGAATGGTAAATAGTAAATGGTGAATGGAGGCTCGCCCTTCCATTCACCATTTACTATTTACCATTCACCGATTGCCGCCCATGCGTCTCGACCTCTTCCTGCGCGCGAGCCGCCTCGTCCTGCGACGCACGGTCGCGCAGGAGTTGTGCGAGGCGGGCGCCGTCTCCGTCAACGGCGCGGCGGCGCGCGCCTCGCGCGCGGTGCGCGAGGGCGACGAGATAACTATCAGCCGCCGCAGCCGCGCCCTCACCGTCCGCGTCCTGACACTCCCGCAGGCCAAGCAGGTCGCCCGCCACGACGCCCCCTCCCTCTACGAAGTCGTCAGCGACATCAGTGTGAACGACGAAGACTGAACGCTGAACGAGGAACTGTCCGACACCTGACAGACGGTTCTTACAGCCCGGCGTTCGGCGTTCATCCTTCATCGTTCCATTTGCGTTCGCCTTCCGCGCGCCGTGCCGAAGTTTTGCGCGGGGTGTCGTCTGAAAACAAAACGCGGGGCCGCCGGCCGTTTTTGGAAAAGCGGCGGATATCCGTCTGTCCCTTAGTGGAACGCCACTTGCCCATCCTCAGTTGACCTCGGCGAATAACGTCCACAAGCGAAGCAGTACGTGACAAGTGGGGGAGCTATGAACATCCTGAGCAGCATTTTTACGGACGATTTGGCGATTGACCTGGGTACCGTCAACACGCTCATCTTCGCGCCCGACCGCGGCGTCGTCCTCAACGAGCCGTCGGCCGTCGCCATCCACAGGTACACGGGCGAGGTGCTGGAGGTCGGCGCGGAGGCCCACAAGATGCTCGGCCGCGAGCCGAAGGACGTGGAGGTCTTCCGCCCCGTCCGCGGCGGCACCATCGAGAATTTCGACGCGGTCGAGAAGATGCTCAAGGCATTCATCGGCCGCGCCCTCGGCGGCGGCCACCGCCGCAGCCACGTCATCATCGGCGTCCCCGGCTCCTCGACGACGCTGGAGCAGCGCTCGGTGCGCGACGCCGCGCGCGACGCCAGGGCCACGCGCGTCGATCTGGTCGACGAGGGGTTGTGCGCGGCCTTCGGCGCGGGGCTCCGCCAGGACGACGAGCGCGCGCACCTCGTCGTGGACATCGGCGGCGGCACCACCAACGTCGCCATCATCGCCTCGGGCGCGGTCGTCTCGTCGCACAGCCTGCCCGCCGCGGGCAACGCGATGGATCAGGCCATCTGCGACTACGTGCGCGCCAAGTACGAGATGCAGCTCGGCGAGCGCACGGCCGAGAACATCAAGAAGCAGTTGGGCGACGTGGGGCCGGACTGCCAAGGCAAGTTGGAAGTCATCGGCAAGCAGGTGACGGACGGGCTGGCGAAGGTCGTCGAGCTCGAAGCCCCCGAGGTGCGCGAGGCTTTGGAGCCGGTGGTCGCCGAAATCATCGCGGGCGCGCGCCGCGCCATCGAAGAGTCGAAGCCGGAGGTGACGGCCGACATCTACCAGACGGGCCTCATCCTGACGGGCGGCGGCGCGCTGCTCGGCGGGCTGGCCGAGCGTTTGCAGAAGGACTTGCGGCTCCACGTCGCCGTGGCCGACGACCCGCTCGCCGCCGTCGCGCAGGGCGCGGGGCGTCTTCTGACGGACAAGGCGCGGCTCAACCGCGTCGCCATCCGCGAGGACGTGCCCGTCTGGGAGGCCGAACAGGCGCTCGTCGTCAACTGGTAACTTTTCCGTGCGAAGGGGAGGAAGGAAGAGGGCGTGGGGCTTTTCAGCCCGCGCCCTCTCTCTCTGTCCGGTCGCCCCCGCGGACGGGACTTGAACCTATAACCCTTCTTCCTCTTTTTCCGTCTCCCGGCTCAACTCCCCTATGACGAGCGCGCGCTCGCGCGCCGGGAGCAGTTTAAGAGACTGGACGAGTTCGGCGGCGCGGCCCTCTTCGACGTCACGCTCGGCGTCGGGCGAGGGCGGGAGGAGGAAGAGGCCGCCGACGTAGAGCGCGAGGGCGAAGAAGGAGAGGTAGCCGGTCGAGGCGGCGTAGGCCGGGCCGCCGAGCGCGAAGCCTTCGAGCGCGGACGCCGTCAGGCGCCGGAGCCAGCCGCCGCCGGGGCCTGTGAGCGACGCGAGCAGAAGGTGCTTGACGACGAAGGCCGTGCCGAAGAGCGCGGCGAGACTGCGCAGCAGGCGCCGCGCGTCGAACGCGGAGAACTGGTTCTGCCAGAGCGTCCAGAGGAAGAAGAAGGCGAGCACGAGCCGCGGCAGCCCCGCGTCCGGCAGCACGGAGTTGAACGCCTGCGCCGACGCGAAGAAGAGCGCGCCGAGCGTGAGCGCGTGCGACACGTTCTCGACCGCGCCGTTGTCGGCCGAGAGCCAACGCCCGACCCGCAACGCGCCGCCGCGCGCGAACAACACCACGAGCATCGCCGCCAGAATCAGAGTCACCAGCGGCGGCGGCACGAAGAGGAGCGCCCCGCCGCCGGCCTCGACGCGCACGCCCCCGAGCAGCGCCACCGTCAGAAAGAGCGTCGGCAGCAGCACGTGTCGCAGCAGCGCGCGGTTGGTTTGACGGCGGTTCAACTCTGCCCCCCTCAATAGTAGTAGAGTTTGAGGACGAAGAGCATGTAGACCAGGAAGGCGAGGCCGATGGCCACGAGCAGCAGGAAGAAGACTGCCATCGCCGCCCCGGCGAAGCCGAGCATGAGTCCGACCGAGCCCTTGCCCTGCGCGCGGCTGCCGTCGGCAAGGCGTGACGGCGATGAGTCTGTGCGCATCTCAGCCTCCTAAGCTTAAGCTCACTTCCGCTCGCGGAAGACCTTCAAAGGGTTGAAGTCGTCCGGCGTCCGTTCGAGGCCGCTCTCAAGCTCCGCCTTCAGTTCGGCCGCCGAGTGAATCTTCAACTCGGGGTCTTCGACGGCGAGCGGCCCGGCCGCGGAGAGTTTGGCGGCGAGGTCGGCGGCTTCGAGCCCCTGCCGGAAGAGGGCGTCGTCGTTGTAGACGCGCCCCCAGCCCTCCCTGTAGAAGGAGTATGCGACGTAGAACTGCGTGCGCGCGTCGCGGCGCGCGGGGTCGGCGCGCTCCCACTCGCCGCGCGCCGCGCGGTACTGTTCGCGCAGGAACAGCTCGCGCCCGGCGTCGAAGCGCGCGCGGTCCACCTCGTAGGTGCCGGCGGCGGCGGAAGCCTCCGCCATGACCTCGCCGACGCTCTGCGGCGCGGCCGCGTAGAGCCACACGACGAGCGCCGCGTAAGTGAGCGTCCAACTGATGCCGACCCACTGGATGAGCTTGTGCCGCATTGCTATAATCTTCCGCGTTCGGAATAGACCAACGACGGCTAATCTGTCCGCAAGCTTTGCCGCGAAAGGATAGCGCATTTCCGCCATGAAAACATTCTTCGCCGCCCTGCTCATCACGGCCTGCGCCCACGGCGCCGCCGCGCAGGACGCGCACCACGGTCAGCAACACAAGCAGGAGGCTTCGACCTCCGAGTCCGGCCGCGTCACCCGCGGCGAGGCCATCGGCGCCGAGACGCGGCGCGTCTCCTTCGCCGACGCGCTGAAGGAGCCGCAGGAGTACGCGGGCAAGAAGGTCGTCATCGAGGGCGTCGTCACGCGCGTCTGCCAGGCCGAAGGCTGCTGGCTGGAGATCGGCCCGAAGTCGAAGGGCGACGGGAGCATCCGCGTCACCTTCGACCACAAGTTCGCCGTGCCGAAGGACTCTTCCACGATGAACTTCCGCGCCGAGGGCACGCTCAAGCTCAAGACCCTGAGCAGGGAGACGGTCGAGCACCTCGTCAAAGACGACGGCGCGAAGATCAAGACCAACCCCGACGGCACCGCGAACGAGGTGACGTTCCTCGCCACGGGCGTCGAGTTGTGGAAATAGGTTTTGGGTGTTGGGTTAAAGCCGGTTCTTACCAACACCCAGCACCCAACACCCGACACCCTTGTTATGAAGCCTTTCAAGATTAGAGATGTCGAGATAAGCCCGCCGCTCGTGCTGTCGCCGATGGCGGGGGTGACGGACGTGCCGTTCCGCGCGCTCTTGAAGCGGCGCGGCGGCATCGGGCTGACGGTGTCGGAGTTCATCTCGGTCGAGGGGCTGACGCGCAACAACCCGAAGTCGAAGCGGCAGATGCGCTTTCACGAGTACGAGCGGCCGTTCGCCGTGCAGATTTTCGGCGGCCAGGCCGGGCGCATGGCGATGGCCGCCGAGATGGCCCAGGAGGTCGGCGCCGACATCCTCGACGTGAACTGCGGCTGCCCCGCGCCGAAGGTCGTCAAGCACGGCGGCGGGTCGGGGCTGCTCAGAGACCTGCCGCGTCTGGAGACGATTCTCAAAGAGATCAAAAAAGTCATCAGCATCCCGCTCACCGTCAAGATTCGCGCGGGCTTCTACGACAGCCAGCGCAACGCGGTCGAGGTCGCCAAGCTGGCCGAAGGCTGCGGCGCCGAGCACATCGCGCTCCACGGGCGGACGAAGGAGCAGGCTTACAAGGGCTTCGCCGACTGGGATTTGGTGCGGCAGGTGAAGGAGGCCGTGTCCGTCCCCGTCTCGGGCAGCGGCGACGTGGTCTCAATCGAGGGCGCGTTCAAGCGCTGGCGCGAGACGAACTGTGACGGCATCCTCATCGGCCGCGGCGCGATGGCGAACCCGTGGATATTCCGACAGATCGAGGACACGCTCGAAGGGCGCGAGCCCTTCCAGCCGACGCTCGACGACAAGCGCGAGGTGCTCATCGAGTACTTCGACCTGCTGCGCGCAGACATGCCCGAGTTCGCCGCCATCGGCCGCATGAAGCAGCTCGCCGGCCAGTTCACCAAGGGCCTCCACGGCGGCGCGCGCTTCCGCCAGGTCATCTACCACTCCCACACCGTCGGAGAGGTCTTAGACCGCATCTCCGAATACTTCGAGACGGTCGCCGCCGGCCGCCCCTACCTCGGCGAAGGCGGCCCCGACGACCCCGAAGAGGAAGCCCCCGCCCTCGACTCCTGCGAAGCCGCCGCGATTTAAAAGGAAGGCAAACCCGGGAGCGCGGGCATCCCTGCCCGCCATGAGCGCGCCAGCGCGAATGCGAAGAAGCGCCGACACCTAAGGTTGAGTGACGCCGCTTCACTGCTATAGCGACGTGCGTTCGAGTGCGACTGTGACAGACGGGTCAGTACCACCCGCTACCGCGGGTGGTACTGACCTGCTTCGCCGTGCGCCGGTCGCATCCGAACGCACGCCGCTGTAAGCGTGCTGCAAGCACGCTTCGGCGGGCAGGGATGCCCGCGCTCCCGGCGCGGAGCCTTTCCGCCGCCGCACCGTCTCATTCTGACCATGCGCGCAAGCGTTCCGACGCCTCGGCAAGCCATTCCGAGACGTGGGAAAAGCTTGCCAACGCGTGGGAATGGCTTGCCGACAAGACGGAATGGCGTTCCGGTGCGACGGGAAGCCATTCCGATGGGAGGGGAGAGCGTTCCGACGAGGCGGGACGTCTTTCCGGCGAGGCCGACGGCCATTCCGGGGAGCCCGCGGCCGCGGCCGCCGCTTCAAATCGAAAGATTGATTATCTCGGCGCTCGCGTCCTCGCCACCTACCTTGAGGCGCGCGACCGTGACGGGGAGTTTGAAGCGGCGGGGGCCGGCGCTGCCCGGGTTGAGGTAGAGGACGCCGCGCCGTTCTTCGACGAGCGGCTTGTGCGAGTGGCCGGCGACGACGACGCGGAAGCCCGCGGCCGCCGGCGCGATGTCCAGCTCTTTGAGGTCGTGCAGGACGTAGACGAAGGCCCCGTTGACTTCGACCGCCTCGTACTCGGCCAGAGCCTCGGCCCACGCGCCGCGGTCGTTGTTGCCCCGCACCGCCACGACCGGCGCGATGCGCCCCAACTCTTCGAGCACCTCGGGGCCGCCCACGTCCCCCGCGTGCAGAATCAACTCCGACCCCGCGAGCGCCTCCAACGCCCCCGGCCTGACCAGCCCGTGCGTGTCCGAGATGACCCCGACGAACCCGCCCGCCTTGACCGCGTAACCGCTCACACTTCACCCCCTGATGATGTCCCCCTGGAGCCCGAGCGGGCGGGGCGACTTGCCGCCGAAGAACCAGGCGGCGCCGACGCGGAGGCGGTGGTGCCAGGTGGGGAGGCGCGTGGTGTAGAGGGCGAAGCGCGCCTGGCGCGCGATCTCGCCGGTGACGACGTGGCCCGCCGTCAGAACCGCCGCGTCGTCGGTGCCGAGGCTCACGGCCTCGCCCAGCTCCTCGAAGTGCCCGGCCGCGGGGGCGCCGCCGTCGATGAGCTCCTGCACGTTGCGCGCGACCAGCTTCGCCTGCTGGAAGGCGACCTGCGCCGTGCCGGCGAGGCTCGGGACGATGTGCGGGTAGTATGCGACGTCCCCGAGCGCGAAGACCTCCGGGCGGCCGCGCGCCTGGAGCGTGCGCTCGACGACGATGAGGCCGCGCTGCGTCTTCTCCAGGCCGAGGCTTTCGACGAGCGGGTTGACGCGCACGCCCGCCGTCCAGACGACGGCGGCGGCCTCAATCTTCTCGCGCTCGCCCGCGTGCTCAAGCTCCACGCCGCGCCGGAGCACGCTGACGACGCGCGTCCCCAGGAAGACCTCGACGCGCTTCTCCTGGAGGACGCCGCCGACGACCTCGCGGATGCCCTCGTCCATGCCGGGGACGACCTGGTCGGCCATCTCGACGACGACGACGCGCGGCTCGCCGCGCAGCCCGCGCCGTTGGAAGGCGTCGCGCAGGAGGTCGGACATCTTCGTCGCCAGCTCGACGCCCGAGGCGCCGCCGCCGACGACGACGAAGGTCGCGGCGCGGCGCGCGTCCTGCGGCGCCGCGTCGGGCGGGATGCGGTCGAGCGCCTCGATCATGCGCGCGCGCAGGTCGTCGGCGTGGCGGAGTTTGCGGAAGGGGAGCGCGTACTGTTCGGCCCCCTCGATGCCCCAGAAGTTCGTGACGCCGCCGACGCCGAGCACGAGGTAGTCGTAGGCGAGTTTGCGGACGCGCCCCGCCACCGCGACCTCTCTGCGGTCGAAGTCGATGTCGGTCACGGCGCCCTGGACGAAGTTGACCCTGTCTTTGCCGATGAGTTCGCGGTACTGCGGCGCGATGTGCCACGCCTCGACCTCGCCGCTCAGGTACTCGTAGAGGAGCGGCGTGTGCAGGAAGTGATCCTCGTTGGCGACCAGCGTCACGTCGCCCGCCCCGGAGAGTTCGAGCGCCGCGAACAGCCCCCCGAACCCCCCGCCCACGACCAGAATGCGCGCCCGCTCCTCCACCTTCTCCTCGCTCGCGTCCATAAAGTCCCCCGTCCCGAACAATGAGCTTAAAAATCGTGCCGCATGGTAACAGACTGCCCCGCCGGGCCGCACGCGCTAAGCGTACAGACGTTGCGGTCGGTGTGCGTGGAGACTAAGCGTCGTCTCCGCCGCGCCCGGCGAGTAGCCGCCTGATGGTGTCTACAAGCTCGATGAGGTTATTCGGCTTGCGCAGGAAAGCGTCCGCACCCGCGCGGCACGCTTCTTCGGCGATGTCTTCTAGTGAGATGAGGATGATGGGAGTCTTTCGCCGGTGCGGCCGTCGGCGCGCGCGTTCTGTCAGCTTCAGCCCGGACAGGCCGCGGAAGTCGTGGTCGAGCAACAGTAGATCGAAGTGCCCCCTACTCTCGACGTATACCACCGCGGAGCCGTCATCCGAGCAGGGCTTGACGTACCAGCCGGCGAACTCTAACACGTCACGCACGGTCTGAAGCAGCATCCGGTTCTGTTCGACGTAGAGGATGACGGCCGGCTTTGCTATCATGCGCGCGTTCGTGTCTTTGAAAATCAGGCAACGGGTCGGATGCGCAGCGTAGCTCACCCTCAACCGCCAGAGAGATGAGCATCGCCGTTGAGCACGAGAGGTCTCTACTCACGGCGAATCGGTTACGCAGGCACATGTTAGACCCTGTTGTGTCTAACGGCAAGGGCGCTACTCAGTCAGGAGGTCTCTCCTGATGGGGGCGCCGCGCCAGAAGCCGGAACGTCTTGCCGAGAAGCTGAAACAGATTCGGATGGCTTTAGGTCTTTCTCAGGGCGGCATGCTGGAGCGGTTAGGTCTGACTGAAGAATACTTTCGGAGCAGAATCTCCGCCTACGAACTTGGAAACCGCGAGCCTCCCCTCCCGGTTCTGTTGAAGTACGCGCGCCTGGTTGGTCTTTCAACTGACGTGCTGATTGACGACGAACTAGACCTGCCCGACAGCCTGTCGAGCCCGAACAAGAGCGAAGGCATTCGTCGGCCGCCGGCCTCCCGCTCACGGGGAGGAAGGCGTTGATTAAAGATGCTTTCGCTGTATAATTGCTCGTACCCGGCTGGCGCAATGATAATTCAAAGGCCCTTCGGCACTTGAACGCAGGGTTATATAGTCAAATGGCGGAACGTAAGGAGCAAAAGGAAGCACAAGCGGCGTCACCTTTGGGGACGCCTTTAGCCGCGGCACGTCTTGTAGCGCTGCATCTCTACAGCGGGCCGAATCGGAGGTTGGGCGACATAGATCAGGATGCGGTAGACCTGGCACATGCGCTGAGCCTGGGATCATTCTACAGAACTCTGATAGGGGAGGAACGCGCCAAAGAAGACCCGGTCTTCTCATTCGTCTCGTACAGGTCTGATGAAAAAGAGTTCAGGGCGTGGCTGATTAAAAAGTTCGGCCCGGTTACCGACTACGAACCGGACATAGAGCCTTTGATGTCTGAAATCGACCGCTCCATTGAGCGGATGCGTCGTGACCGAAGCGAAATAGACCGACTCAAGGAGGAGACTCGTGCCGCCATCGCGAGGTTGAAGGTCGCATGAGTCTCTGGAAAGACTTCGCCTCACTCGTCCAGAAAGTCTTCACGCTCAGCAAAGAGTTGGAACAGAACCGCGCCGACATCAAGGAACTGCGGCAGGACGTGCGGGCACTCGTCCTCCGCGTCGAGCAGATAGCGAACAGGCTCGAAATGCTGGACGCGCGTGAAGAGGCCGAACGCGAGAAGCTGACCCTGCGACTTCAAGTCGCCTTACTAAAATTCGACCGCCGTCTGCCGCCCGTCAAAGGGGCTGACGAAGAAAAGAAAGAGTAAACGCGGGAGGATTTAAGCGTCCGCGTGGTCGCTGGACACCCCGCGCGGGGGCGTGTTAAATTCTTTGGGTCAGTAAATTAACTCTAGCGGTTGCCTGAGGATAGGGTCAGGCTTACTGCGGTCTGGGAGGACCATCCGGGACAGTCATGGCATTAGCAACAGAGGTCAAGGAAACGATCATCGGCCAGTACAGGACGCACGAGGGCGACACCGGCTCGCCGCAGGTGCAGGTCGCCCTGCTCACGCAGCGCATCAACGAGTTGACCGAGCACTTCAAGACTCACAAGAAGGACAACCACTCGCGGCGGGGGCTGCTCAAGATGGTCTCGCAGCGCAGGAGCCTGCTCGACTACCTCAAGCGTAGAGACATCGAGGGGTACCACGAACTCATCAGCAAGCTCGGCCTGCGCCGCTAACCGGTAGCGGCGGGGCGCCGGCCCCTTTTGGGTTCGCAGCAGTCGAGTGTACGAGGACGACAGCCTCTTTAACAACGCCCCGCGTCCAGTGACAGGCGGGCGGGAGTGGCCGAACGTGACGGCACAGGCTCCCGCGCGCGGACTCGGGGCAGCGGCCTCTGGCGGACTAGCAGAAGGCGGCACCGGCTTCACGGTTGGAGCGGGTGCCGCTTTTTCTTTTCAGGAGTACGGGCGGCGCCCCCGCCTCACGTAGCGGGGGCGCCGTCCCGACGGACGAACATTTCCGGGCTCGGGCGCGGCGGATGAGACGTCGCGCAAATCCACAGGTCGTCTCCGCCAGGCGGACGACCCGCCCGAAGGAGACGAGATAAAAATGGCAGCCAAGAAATTACTGAGAGAGAAGATCAAACTGGGCGACCGCGAGCTGTCGGTCGAGGTCGGCCGCGTCGCCAAGCAGGCGCACGGCTCCGTCATCGTCCGCTACGGCGACACGATGGTTTTGGTCGCGGCCGTCGGCGCGGGCGCGCCCCGCGAAGGGATCGACTTCTTCCCGCTCACGGTCGAGTACCGCGAGCACAACTACGCCGCCGGGCGCATCCCCGGCAACTACTTCCGCCGGGAGGGGCGCCCGGGCGAGAAGGAAGTCCTGACCGCGCGCATGATCGACCGCCCCTGCCGCCCGCTCTTCACCGAGGGCTACCGCAACGAGACGCAGGTCATCGCCTCGGTCATCTCGGCCGACGACGAGAACGACCCGGACGTGCTCGCCATCACGGGCGCGTCGCTCGCGCTCTACCTCTCGGACATCCCCTTCCCGAACCCCATCGCGGGCGTCCGCGTCGGGCTCGTGGGCGGCCGCTACGTCATCAACCCGACCTACGACGAGGTGCGCGAGTCGCGCCTGAACCTCGTCGTCGCCGGCACGGAGGAGGCCATCGTCATGGTCGAGGCCGGCGCCAAGGAGGTGTCGGAGGAGATCATGGTCGAGGCGCTGATGCTCGCGCACAAGGAGATCAACCGCCTGTGCCGCTGGCAGAAGGAGCTCTACAAGGCGCTCGAAATCGAGAAGCGCCCGGTCGAGGCGCCCGCCCTGAACGAAGAGATGCTCGGCGAGATCGAGCGCAACTACGCCGAACGCCTCCGCGAGTCGCTCAACACCGAGGCGCTGGGCAAGATCGCCTCCTACGCCGCCGTGGACGCGCTGAAGAAGGAGGTCGTCGAGTCCTACCCCGAAGACCAGCCCGAGCAGCGCCAGCAGGCGAAGAAGATTTTCGACCACCTCAAGGAGAAGATTTTCCGCGAGGACATCCTCGGCAAACGCCGCCGCCCGGACAACCGCAAGTTCAGCGAGATTCGCCCCATCGACGTCGAGGTCGGCTGGCTCCCGCGCGTCCACGGCTCGGCGCTCTTTACGCGCGGCGAGACGCAGGCCATCGTCACCTCGACCTTGGGGACGAAGGAAGACGAGCAGTTCATGGACGACCTTGAGTCGGGCGAGATCAAGCGGCGCTTCCTGCTCCACTACAACTTCCCGCACTACTCGGTCGGCGAGGTCGGCCGCTTCGGCTCCACCTCGCGCCGCGAGATCGGCCACGGCGCGCTCGCGCGCCGCGCCCTGGAGCCCGTGCTCCCGAGCGAGGAGGAGTTCCCGTACTCGCTCCGCATCGTCTCGGACATCACGGAGTCGAACGGCAGTTCCTCGATGGCGACCGTCTGCGGCGGCAGCCTCTCGATGATGGACGCGGGCGTGCCCATCAAGTCGGCGGTCGCGGGCGTCGCGATGGGCCTGGTGATGGAGGGCAACCGCTACGCCATCCTCTCCGACATCGCCGGCGCCGAGGACCACTACGGCGACATGGACTTCAAAGTCGCCGGCACGCGCGACGGCATCACCGCGCTCCAGATGGACATCAAGATCGGCGGCATCAACGCCCAGATCATGGCCGAGGCCCTGGAGCAGGCCAAGAAGGGGCGCATGCACATCCTCTCCATCATGGAGCAGGCCATCCCGGCCCCGCGCGAGGAGCTCTCGCCGTACGCGCCGCGCATCATCACCATCAAGATCAACCCCGACCGCATCCGCGACGTCATCGGGCCGGGCGGCAAGATGATCCGCTCCATCGTCGAGGAGACCGGCGCCAAGATCGACGTCGAAGACGACGGCACCATCTTCATCGCCACGGCCGACGGCGACGCCGCGCAGGCGGCCATCGCCCGCATCCGCGGCCTGACGGCCGAGGCCGAGATCGGCGAGCAGTACCTCGGCACCGTCTCGCGCATCGTCGATTTCGGGGCTTTCGTCGAGATTTTCCCCGGCACCGACGGCCTGCTGCACATCTCCGAGATCGCCGAGCACCGCGTCCGCGACGTGCGCGACGAGTTGAAGGAGGGGCAGCAGATTCTCGTCAAGTGCATCGGCAAGGAGGGCAACAAGATCAAGCTCTCCCGCAAGGCCGTGCTCCGCGACGAGAAGCAGAAGGCGGGCCAGGGCGAGCGCGCCGAGGCCGCCGGCCAGGGCGACTCGGACTAGGCCGGACGGCCCCCGCGGTTAATTTTTGAGAGAAAAAGGGTTCGCTCCGTAGGGGCGGCCCCTTTTTTATCTTGACAGGGTGGCGCGGGGGCGGGTTTAATGGGCACCCGAAATTGGAACTCAAAGGCTATTCGCAGTCTCTTCCCAATGCGGTAACCGGGAGAGGTTTCGCCGCAAGTCTTTCAGATAACGGGCAGATACGGGGACAGGCGAGGCCGGAGGCGACGCCGCCGATGGCCGCTTTGCCGTCTCCGCCGATTTGAGCCCGGCGCCCGTTTAGCAGATTCGCCCGAATTGCCCCTAAGTCATTCGAGTTTTAGGCGCAGGCCGAAGGGGATTGGGTTTCAAGCAGGAGGACGACCCCGCTTATGAGGCATCAAGCATTCCGCACAATCGCTCTGATGCTCGGCGTCATGCTCGCAGCCGCGCCCGCGGCGCTGGCCGGCACCATCACCTACGGTGAGACGGTGCGCACGGCCGGCGCGGGCGGCCAGTTGCGCCCGGCCAGCGAGGTGCGTTTGCGCCTCGGCGGCGCCGCCACGGCGCAGGCCGCATCGACGCAGAGCGGCGCAGCCTCCTCCCAGGAGCAGCAGGCGTCCGGCCAGCAGCAGACCCCCGCCCCCAACGGCTCCGCCGTCACCACGGCCACGTCCGACCCGACGCTCTCGCAGAGCGGCGGCAAGGTCGAGACCGTCGACCTCGGCGACGTGACCGGCACGGTCTGCGACTGCGGCGTCATTCCGTCGCCCGACATCCCGAAGGGCGCCTTCCCCTGGTGGACGCTCGCCGGCATCCCGCTCATCTGCGTCAGCGGCATCTGCACCGGCGGCACTCCCGAGTGCGAAGTCAACTGCGGCCCCGGGCCGACGCCCACGCCGCCCACCAACCCCGTGCCCGAGCCGATCTCGCTGCTCCTTTTCGGGTCGGGGCTGCTCGCCGTCGGCGCCAGCGCGCGCCGCCGCTACGGCCGCAGGCGGGACGAAGAGTTGAACCTGACCACGACGACGGAGGAGGTCTAAACCGATGCCGCGACCGAGAGCCGCCTTCGCCGCCTTCCTTGCGCTCGCCGCCTGCGCCGCGCTCCTCCTGACGGCCGGAGCCGAGGCCAAGAAGCAGAAGGACAAGAAGAACCAGCAGCCGACGACGGGGCGCATTGAGGTCTCGACGCAGCCCGGCGGCTACCCCATCACCATCGACGGCCAGCCCGCGGGCGAGACGACCGACTACGTCCGCGCCATCGAGCTCGAGCCGGGCACGCACACCGTCACGATTCAGTTCCCGAACAACATCCCCTGGACGCAGACCTTCAACATCGTCGCCGGGCGCAAGAACTGCATCGCGCTCAACTACCGCCCGCGCACCATCGAGATTCCGGCCATCGCCGTCTCGCCCTGCCCGTACCCGGTCAACGTCACCGCGCCGGCGCAGGTCGCCGACGGCGACATCGTGACGTTCACGGCCGACGTGGGCTACCAGGGGCCGTCCGCCCTCAACTACACCTGGACGGTGAGCCCGCCCGCGGCGCGCATCCTTTCGGGCGTGGGCACGCCGACGATCACCGTGGACTCTTCGGGCCTGGGTAACAAGCGCGTGACGGCCATCCTCGTCGTGGACGACGGCTCCGGCGACCGCTCCTGCCGGCAGACGGCGCAGGCCGCGACGGGCGTCTCGGGGCTCCCGACCATCACGCCGGCCAAGCGCTTCGACGAGTTCCCGTCCATCGCGCGCGACGACGACAAGGCGCGGCTCGACAACCTGGCGATTGAGCTTCAGAACAACCCGGGCGCGACCGGCTACGTCATCGCCTACGCGGGGCGCAACAGCCGCGCCGGCGAGGCCGACCGCATGACGAAGCGCGCGGCCGAATACCTTTCGACCATGCGCGGCATCAGCCGCGACCGCCTCGTCGTCATCAACGGCGGCTACCGCGAGTCGAACAGCTTCGAGCTGTGGCTCGTGCCGCAGGGCGCCGAGGCGCCGCGCCCGACCCCGACCGTCACCCCCGACGAGCGCCGCACGCGCCGCGACTGATGCGCCGGACGAACCCGTACAAACACGAGCGCCGTGCTCCCGATTCGAGGGGCACGGCGCTTCCGCTTTGGAACGATGAGGTATGAAAGCTGAACGGCGAACTGAAGACTTGTTGTATGCAGTTCATCGCTCAGCGCTCCCACCTCACCGTTCCTACCTCATCGTTCCCCCGTGTGGCACAGCCTTTTCTATAAGACCGTGTGGGCGTTCGCCGGCGTACGGTTATGAAACGTGGGGGTGCGCTCCATACCATTTCGTTGTGTAGTTTCAGAACTTTTAACCTCGCCCAGGGCCCTTACGGGGCGTAAGTTAACAAGAACGGATTTCGAGGAGGATTCAAAGACAATGGCTGACGGGGAAGGCTCAAGTAACACCGGCGTGGTCGCCATCGTGGTGATCTTTCTGATCGTCGTCATCGCCGCGTTCTTCGCGTGGCGCGGCGGCATGTTCGGGGGCGGCGGGACGAAGAAGACCGAGATCGACGTTAACGTCCAGGCGCCCGCCACGAAGTAGCGCGGGCCGCAGTTAAAAACCGAAGGGAGGGGGGCGCCCGCCGCGGCGTCGCCCCTCCCTTCTTTTCAAGTGCGCCGCGCGGCTGCTAACATGCTGGAAAATAGTAAATGGTGAATGGTGAACGGAAGGACGCGCCCGTCCGACCGCCATCCGCCATTTACCATTCACCATTCACCGGAGAAGCACATTGGCAGCACCGAACATCGACACGGTCGTGTCGCTCTCGAAGCGGCGCGGGTTCGTCTTCCCCTCGTCCGAGATTTACGGCGGCCTGGGCAGCGCGTGGGACTACGGCCCGCTCGGGGCGGAGCTGGCGAACAACGTCAAGCGCGCGTGGTGGCGCTGGCTCGTCTACGAGCGCGACGACGTCGAGGGCATCGACTCGTCCATCATCCTCAACCGCCTGGTCTGGAAGTACTCGGAGCACGAGGCGACCTTCAACGACCCGCTCGTGGACTGCCGCAAGTGCAAGTCGCGCTTCCGCGCCGACAAGCTGGCCGAAGAGTTCGGCGCGGGCGAGGGCACAGACCTCTCCGGCGTGGCCTGCCCGAAGTGCGGCGCGGGCGACTGGACGGAGCCGCGCCCCTTCAACATGATGTTGCAGACGCGACTCGGCGCCGTCGCCGAAGAAGAAGACCCGGCCGCCCTCGCCTACCTCCGGCCCGAGACGGCGCAGGGCATCTTCATCAACTTCCTCAACGTGCAGACGACGACCCGCCGCAAGCTCCCCTTCGGCGTCGCGCAGGTCGGCAAGAGCTTCCGCAACGAGGTGACGCCCGGCAACTTCATCCTCCGCACGCGCGAGTTCGAGCAGATGGAGATGGAGTACTTCGTCCGCCCCGACGCCGAGCATTTTCAGTTGGTTGATTACTGGGTCGAGCAGTACGTCGGCTGGTACACGGGGCTCGGGGTCGCGCGCGAGAACCTCTTCCTGTACGAGGTGCCGCAGGAGAAGCTGGCGCACTACTCGCGCCGCACCGTGGACATCATGTACCGCTACTTCCCCGAGCGCCCCGAGGAGGCGCGGCAGTGGGAGGAGCTGATGGGCATCGCCTACCGCACCGACTTCGATCTGAAGCAGCACTCGAACAAGCCCGAGGACGCGGAAGGGAAGCGCCGCAACACCGACTCGACCGCAGACCTCTCCTATTTCGACGAGGCCGCGAAGGAGCGCTTCTACCCGCACGTCATCGAGCCGGCGTCGGGCGTCAACCGCTCGCTCCTGGCCTTCCTGATGGACGCCTACACCGAGCGCACCACCGACAAGGGCGAGACGCGCGTCGTGCTGAAGCTCCACCCGGAGCTGGCGCCCATCAAGGTCGCCGTGCTCCCGCTCGCGAAGAACAAGCCCGAGATCGTCTCGATGGCGAAGGCCGTCAAGAAGGAGTTGCAGCCCTCGATGCGCGCCGTCTACGATGACACGGGCGGCATCGGCAAGCTCTACGCGCGCCAGGACGAGGTCGGCACGCCCTTCTGCGTCACCGTCGATCACCAGTCGCTCGAAGACGAGGCCGTCACCGTCCGCGACCGCGACACCTGGGGCCAGGAGCGCGTGAAGGCGTCCGAGCTGGCGGAATATTTGAGGAAGAGGCTGGGAATCAGGTGCTAGGTGCTGGGTTCCGGGCGTTGGGTAAGAAGAGGCAGTTTTACCCGACACCTAAAGCCCGACACCCGACACCCCTTAACATATGCCCGTAGTCAAAAAGAGAAACCAGCAGACCGAGTCGCGTCTGCTCCTGGAGTCGGACGAGCCGGTGGAGCTTCCGCCCGCGGAGGTGGACGAGTCGGCGGTCGTCCTTCAGTTCGAGCAGTTCCGCCAGCACGTGCCCGAGCTTCTGGAGGAGCTGCGCGACGGGACGGAGGCCGTGCCGGTGCCGGTGATGATGGACGGCTCGACCTTCGTCGTCCACGGCGACACGCGCAGCTTCTGGGTCAAGCTCTGGCACTCGTCGTCCGAGATGACGCGCATCGACCGCGTGCAGATCATAAGCTGCCTCCCTTCGACCCGCGGCGTGCAGATTCTCGTGGACGACCCCGACGACTATGAAGAGATGGAAGAAGATGAGTTCGACGAGGAGGAAGAACTCGAAGAGGAAGAGCTTGAAGAGGAAGAGCTAACGGACGATGACGACGACGAAGCCCCCGCCGTGCCGCGCCCATAGCGAACCCGAGGTTCACCGCAGAGACACAGAGACACAGCTTCTTGCCTGATAGCTGTGTCTCTGTGTCTCTGCGGTTAAATTTCCGATGACTTCTCCCGCCCCCGAAAAGATTATGAGGCTGGCGCGCGCCGTGAAAGACGCGGGCGGGCGCGCGCTCCTCGTCGGCGGGTGCGTGCGCGACCGGCTGCTCGGGCGCGGGGTGAAGGACTGGGACGTGGAGGTCTACGGCGTCGAGCCCTCGCGTCTGCGCGAGCTGCTCGGCCGCTTCGGCCGCGTCAACGTCGTCGGCGAGGCTTTCACCGTCTACAAGCTCGGGCAGGACTTGGACGTGTCGCTCCCGCGGCGCGAGCGCAAGACGGGGCGCGGGCACCGCGGCTTCTACATCGAAGGCGACCCGTCGATGTCCTTCGAGGAGGCCGCGCGCCGCCGCGACTTCACCGTCAACGCCGTCCTGGAAGACCCGCTCACGGGCGAGGTCATCGACCCCTTCGGCGGCCGCGCCGACATGGAAGCGGGGCTCCTGCGCGCCGTCTCGCCCGAGACCTTCGTCGAAGACTCCCTGCGCGTCCTGCGTGCCGCGCAGTTCGCCGCGCGCTTCGGCTTCGAGGTGGAAGGGCAGACGGCCGAGCTCTGCCGCTCCATCGACCTCACAGACCTCCCGGCCGAGCGCGTCTGGGGCGAACTCGAAAAAATACTCCTCAATGCGCGCGAGCCCTCGGCCGGCCTCCAATGGCTCGACCGCCTGAACGTCACGCCGCAGCTCTTCCCCGAGCTCTACGCGCTCAAGGGCGTGCCGCAGGAGGAGGAGTGGCACCCGGAGGGGCCGGCGGACGTTCACACGCGGCTCGTCTGCGACCGCGCGCGCGAGTTGATCGACGACCTGGATTACCCGCGGCGGGTGACCGTGATGCTGGCCGCGCTGTGCCACGACTTCGGGAAGCCCGCGACGACCGAGTTCGTCGAAGGGCGCACGCGCTCGCGCGGCCACGACGAGGCGGGCGTCGCGCCCACGCTCTCCTTCCTCGACCGCCTCAAGCTCTTCACGCTCGACGGCTACGACGTGCGCGCCCAGGTCGTGGCGCTCGTGCGCGAGCACCTCAAGCCCGGCGAGTTCTACCGCAAGCGCGAGGAGGTCACGGACGGCGCCTTCCGCCGACTCGCGCGCCGCTGCGAGCTGGAGCTTCTCTACCGCGTCGCGAAGGCCGACTCACTCGGCCGCAACGCGCCGTGGGTGCCGCGGGAGAGGTGGTTCGGCGCCGGGGCGCAGGAGTGGTTCATCGCGCGCGCGCGCGAGCTGTCGGTTCAGCACGGGCCGCCCGAGCCGATCCTGCTGGGCCGCCATCTTTTGGAGATGGGGCTCAGGCCCTCGCCGCTCGTCGGGGAGATACAGCGCGCCGTCTACGAGATGCAGCTCGACAACCGCGTCCGCACGCTCGAAGAGGCGAGGGAGGCGGCGCGCGGACTCATCGAGGGCGCGGAGGGCGGCGGCCGTCTGTGACTTTGCCGCGCGCCGTGTTGTAAGATGGCGCTTAACTTTCTGCCCCGGCTTTACGAACTTACAGACCACGGAAGACGGCCGCCCGCCTCTCGCCTCGCGCGGGTTCTGGCCCGCGCCGAACTAAATTCATTTGAGGAAGAGAGAGCCATGATCGATTTCGATTTGAACGAAGAGCACAGGGCGCTCGTCCAGACCGTGCGCGAGTTCGCGCAGGGCGAGGTCGCGCCGCACATCAAGGAGTGGGACGAGAAGCAGCAGTTCAACCGCGCCGTGCTCGACCAGATGGCCGGGCTGGGGCTTCTGGGCGTCTGCATCCCCGAGGAGTACGGCGGGGCGGGCTTCGACTACGTCTCGCTCGGCCTCGTCTGCGAGGAGCTGGAGGCGGTGGACACGTTCCTGCGCGTCGTGATGAGCGTTCACACGGGGCTCAACTCCCTGACGCTCTACGCCTGGGGCACCGAGGAGCAGAAGCGCAAGTACCTCGTCCCGCAGGCGAAGGGCGAGAAGATTGCCACCTACGGCCTGACCGAGCCGGGCGCCGGCAGCGACGTGGTCGGCTCGCGCTCGACCGCGCGGCGCGACGGCGACGGCTGGGTTTTGAACGGCGAGAAGATGTGGATTTCACTCGCCGACGTGGCCGACAACTTCCTCTTCTTCTGCTGGACGGACGAGGAGAAGAGAAGGAAGCGCGACCACTCCGGCATGTCCTGCTTCATCGTCGAGCGCGGGATGCCCGGCTTCTCCTCGGGGACGATTCACGGCAAGCTCGGCATACGCGCGGGCAACACCGGCTACTTCTCCTTGCAGGACGTGCGCGTGCCCGCCGAGAACCTGTTGGGCGAGGAGGGCGAGGGCTTCAAGATCGCGATGTTCGCTCTGGAGCAGGGGCGCTACACCGTCGCGGCCGGCGCGACCGGCGTCATCCGCGCCTCGCGCGACGCGTCGGTCGCCTACGCCCTGGAGCGCGAGACGTTCGGGACGAAGATCGCCAACCACCAGCTCGTCAAGCAGAAGATCGCGGAGATGGAGGCCGACTACCAGATGTCGCACCTGCTCTGGCTCAGGGCCGGCTGGCTCAAGAACGAGGGGCGCCCGAACGCGCGCGCGACCTCGCTCGCGAAGTGGCAGGCGACCGTCCGCAGCGAGAAGGCCGCCTCGATGGCGATTGAAGTCCACGGCGCGAACGGCTACTCGAACGACTACCCCGTCGAGCGCTACCTGCGCAACTGCAAGGCCGCCGTCATCTACGAGGGCACGCGCGACATACACACCCTCATGCAGGCCGACTGGGCGCTCGGCCTCAAGGGCGAGAAGCCCGCGCGCAAGTCCCTGCCGCCCTACAGGCCCTCCGAATCGCGCGACGCCGTCGCCGCGAAGTGAGCGGTGAGCGGTAAGCAGTAAGCAGTCTTCGTAAAGGAGAAGGCAGCCTGTCGTTCATGACGCGGCTGCCTTCAACGTTTTTACTGCTCACTGCTCACCGCTCACTCCTAAAAATTTTAGAGGCGGCGGCACCGGAAGGGGTGGTGCCGCCGCCTCGTGCTGAAGCTCAAAAGTTTGGGCGGGTGATGAGCTTCAATTTCGGGGGAGGGAGACCCCCTTTTCTGTCTTTAACCTATTACAAGTGCCGTGCCACGACCCGCCGCGGCCCTGCCCCGCGGGCGCGCGCGCGTCCAAACGTTTGCGGCCGTGGGGTTAAGGCTGAAGCGGGGTCTGCGGCGGCCGGGCCTGTGCCCGCCGCGCGGGCGGGCGCGGGCTATCCGAAAAGATAGGCGGCTATCCGACCGGTTAGCCCGTGCGGCGCGCGCGGAAGGGTCGTGACTTTTGGCCGGCGAAGTGATATTTGTCGCAACGCGCCATGAACCCGAAAGTCGTCTTCATCGCGGGGCCTCTGAAGGGCTCGGCCTTCGAGCTGGGCGCGGAGGCTTTGTCCGTCGGGCGCGACTCGACGAACGTCGTGCGGCTCGCGGACTCCCTGCTCTCGCGCCGCCACTGCCGCGTCGAGCGCGTCGGCGACCGCCACGTCCTCACCGACCTCGACAGCCTCAACGGCACCTTCGTCAACGGCCGCCCCGTCCGCGAGCACGCGCTCGCCGACGCGGACCGCGTGACGGTCGGCGAGTCCTGCTTCATCTTCCTCTCCGGCGAGGGCGGGCCGGCGACGGAGCCCTCGAACCCCGTCGCGCTCAGCGACCGCGACATGCAGGCGCACTCGACCGTGCGCCTGAAGGCCGACGAGGCGCGCTACCTCCGCCCGCCGGAGGCCGAGCCCGCGGCCGAAGAGGAGACTCTGGCCGGCGTCGTGCGCGACCTCGCGCTCCTCGTGCGCGTCAGCACCTCGGTCAACTCCGTGCGCGAGACCCCGGAGCTACAGCGCGAGCTGCTCCGCCTAGTCTTCGAGGCCGTGCCCGCCGAGCGCGGCGCCATCCTGCTCGTCGGCGACGACGGCCGCGTCGTCTCCGAGTTCGGGCTCGACCGCGCGGGCGACTCGTCGCGCACGGTCGAGGTGAGCCGCACCGTCCTCCGGCAGGTTCTGGAGGAGGGGACGGCCGTGCTCGCGGGCGACCTCATCGAGGGCGGCTTCGACGCGGTGGAGAGCCTGCGGGCCGCGCGGCTCAGCGCGCTCCTGTGCGCGCCGCTCGTGCTCTACGGCCGCGCGCTCGGCGCCGTCTACCTGACGGCCGCAGACCCCTCGACGCACTTCGACGAGGGCCACCTGCAACTCGTCACCGTCATCTGCCGCATCGCCGCCGTCGCGCTCAACAACGCGCGCCACGTCGAGCAGTTGGAGAGCGAGAACGACCTGCTGCGCGCCGAGAGCACGGTCGAGCACGGCATGGTCGGCGAGAGCGCGGCCGTCAAGCGCGTCTACCAGTTCATCGCGCGCGTCGCGCCCGCCGACACGACCGTCCTCGTGCGCGGCGAGTCGGGCACGGGCAAGGAGCTGGCCGCGCGCGCCCTGCACCAGAACAGCCCGAGAAGCGTCCGCCCCTTCGTCGCCATCAACTGCGCGGCGCTGACCGAGACGCTGCTCGAGTCGGAGCTGTTCGGCCACGAGCGCGGCGCCTTCACCGGCGCGGTCGCGCAGAAGAAGGGCAAGCTCGAAGTGGCCGACGGCGGCACGCTCTTCCTCGACGAGGTCGGCGAGATGCCGTCCACGCTCCAGGCGAAGCTGCTGCGCGTCCTACAGGAGCGCGAGTTCGAGCGCGTCGGCGGCACGCGCACCATCCGCGTGGACGTGCGCGTCGTCGCCGCGACCAACAGGGATCTGGAGGAGGCGGTCAAAAAGGGCGAGTTCCGGCAGGACTTGTACTACCGCCTCAACGTCGTCTCCTTCGAGATGCCCCCCCTGCGCGACCGGCGCGAGGACATCGCGCTCTTGGCCAGCTACTTCGTCTCGAAGTACGCCGCGAAGTTCAAGCGCCGCGTGACGGGGCTCTCCGCGGAGGCGCGCGCGTGCCTGACCGCCTACGACTGGCCGGGCAACGTCCGCGAGCTTGAGAACGCCGTCGAGCGCGCCGTCGTCCTCGGCTCGACCGACCGCATCCTCCCCGAAGACCTGCCCGAGACCGTCCTCGACGCCGCCCCCGACCCGTCCTCGCCCGACACGGCCGCCTCGCCCCCCGTCACCCGCTACCACGACGCGCTCCGCGAGGCCAAGCGCCAGCTCATCCTCCGCGCCCTCGAACAGTCCTCCGGCAGCTTCACCGAAGCCGCGCGCCTCCTCGGCGTCCACCCGAACTACCTGCACCGCTTGATTCGCAACCTGAGTCTGCGCCCCGAGATTAAGAAGTGAGCGGTGAGCGGTGAGCAGTGAGCAGAGGTTGGGTTAATACGGGCGGCACATGAGTTCTTACAACTGCTCACCGCTCACCGCTCACCGCTCACTCTTCCCCCCTATCAATTCCACGCGCTCTCTGTTAGTATTCGGGTGCCTTTCCAAGCGTCCAAGCGTTCATTTCAAGGCGGTTACAACCTTTAGTTTCGGGAGTTCGCTCTCATGCCGCAGGAGCTCAACAGCGTCAACCTGTCCCTCGATTTCCTGAGCGTGTGCGAGGCCGCGGCCATCGCCTCGGCGCGGACGATGGGGCAGGGCGACCGCAAGTACTCCGACCACGTCGCCGTCGAGGCGATGCGCGAGAAGATGGACTCGGTGCCGATGCGCGGCCGCATCGTCATCGGCGAGGGGGAGCGCGACGAGGCGCCGATGCTCTTCATCGGCGAGGAGGTCGGCGAGGGCTTCCACGCGGACGTAGACCCGGAGGACTACCCCGAGGTCGACATCGCCGTCGACCCGTTGGAGGGCACGAACCTCTGCGCGCTGGGCGCCAACAACGCCATCGCGGTGCTCGCGGCCTCCGAGCGCGGCGGGTTGCTGAACGCGCCCGACATCTACATGGACAAGATCGTCGTCGGCCCCTCCTGCCGCGGCGCCATCGACATCGACGCGGCGGTCAAAGACAACCTCAAGGCCATCGCGCGCAAGCTCAGCCGCGACATCGAAGATTTGACCGTCATGGTCCTCGACCGCTCGCGCCACCGGAAGCTCATCGCGGAGGTGCGCTCGGCGGGCGCGCGCATCCGCCTCATCGGCGACGGCGACCTCTCGGCCGGCATCTCGGCGGCCGTGGCCGGGACGAACATCCACGCGCTGATGGGCATCGGCGGCGCGCCCGAGGGCGTGCTCACGGCCGCGGCGATGAAGTGTCTGAACGGCGAGATACAGGCGCGCCTCGTCTTCGACCCCGAGCGCCTGGACGTGGACAAGTCGAAGGTGCCGCCGGCCGAGGTCGTGCTCAGCCGGCTCAAGGAGATGGGCATCAACGACCCGAACAAGGTCTACGACACCAACGACCTCGCCCCGGGCAAGAAGATCATCTTCGTCGCCACCGGCGTCACCGACGGCTCGCTCCTGCGCGGCGTCCGCTTCTTCGGCTCCGGCCGGCGCACGCACTCGCTCGTCATGACGACCGAGTCGCGCCACATACGCTTCGTCGACACCGTCCACGTCGAGGGCGGCCCCGACACGGTAATTAGATTTTAGATGTCAGATGCCAGATGTTAGTTAAAGCAAGACGGCTCCATCTAACATCTAACATCTGACATCTGACATCTAGCATCTGCCTTTCATGCCTGAGGCCATCTCCGAGTACATCCCGCAGTCGGCGCGTGACGAAGAGTCGGCGCGGAGGGGGCGGCGCGCGCGGGCCGGGTGGGCCGCGGCGGCGGGGTCGGCGGCGGCGCTGCTGGCGCTGATCGTGGGCGCGCCTCTGTTGAAGGCGGGCGGGCTTCCGGCGACGGCCGAGTCGGTCTACGGCGCTTTCGCGCTCCTGTGCCACCAGATCGACGGGCGGTCGTTCCACCTGCTGGGCTTCAAGCTGGCCGTGTGCGCGCGCTGCTTCGGGCTCTACGCGGGGGCGCTCGCGGGCGCGCTTCTGTACCCGCTCGCGCGCCCGCTCGCGCGCAGGGACTTGCCGGCGCGCGGGTGGCTGGTCGCGGCCGCCGTGCCGACCTCAATCGATTTCGCGCTCGGGTTCTTCCGCGTGTGGGAGAACACGCACGCGTCGCGCTTCCTGACGGCGTCGCTCCTGGGCGTCGTCGTGGCCTTCTACCTGGTGCCGGGCGCGGTGGACCTGGCGCTCACGTCGCGTCGGCATCTCTTCGGCCGCAACCGAAAATCCCAACCGAGGCTCTCCAATCTTCTCCCAACTGAAGGTGTAGACGGACATGAACGACAAACTTAAGCCGGCGCTAATCGGGGGCGTGATCCTGGGCGTCCTTTCGGCGATCCCGGCGGTCAACTACTGCTGCTGCATCTGGGCGCTCGTCGGCGGTCTGATCGCCGCGAACCTGTACATTAAGAGCTCGCCGAACCCGGTCGCGCCGGCCGACGGCGCCGTCGTGGGCGCCCTGGCGGGCGTCGTCGGCGTCGTGCTCATCGTCGTCATCGGCATCCCGCTCCAGCTCGTCCTCGGCACGGCGTTGATGTCGGTGATGCAGGGCGTGATGCAGAACGCGGACCCGAGGCAGGCGGAGCAGTTCCGCGAGGCGATGGCGGCCAGCGGCGGGATCACCATCTTCAGCGCCATCAAGGGCGCGTTGATTACGGGCGTGACCGCGGTCATCTTCTCGGCGGTCGGCGGCCTGCTCGGCGTGGCCCTCTTCGAGAAGCGCAAGGGCGGCCCCGGCGTGCCCCCGCCCCCGCCGCCCCAGGCCGGCGGCCCCGGCGGCTACGGCACCCCGGGCGGCGGCGGCTACGGCACGCCCGGCACGGGCGGCGGCTACGGGCAGCCCGGCGGTGGCGGCGGCTACGGCCAGAACCCGTAGGGGGAAGTAGACAGTAGTCAGTAGTCAGTAGACAGTAGGAAAACCTTTGCGAGCCGGGCCGTCGGCCTGTCGCCGTCAACTTCCGCCGAAGCGGAGCCTACTGGCTACTGGCTACTGACTACTGTCTACTGTCTCCTGTCCTTCCGGCGCACCTTCGGCTACAATCCGTGCATCCAAGCGGGCGGCGCGGCCGGTTCGGGCGCGCCGTTCGTCGTTTGCGCGGGCCTCGAAGGGCCGCGCCGTGTCGGCACGAGATTGACAAAGATGACATTCCCCGCCGCCAGCCAGCCGCCGCTCGCCTCCGACCCGCTCTTCCGCAAGTACATCGAGGAGGCCGTCGCCAGGACGGCCGAGAACATCAGCCCGCTCTACCGGCTCGACGCCTTCGACTGGACGGTGCTCGCCGTCTACTTCGCCGTCCTCTTCCTGCTCTCGCTCTACGGCGCCTACCGCATCAAGCAGGTCGTGGACTTCTGGCGCTACCGCAAGGTCGAGCCGGAGCCGAAGGCGCTCTTCGCCGAAGGCGAGCTGCCCCACGTCACCGTGCAGCTCCCGCTCTTCAACGAGGTCTACGTCGTCGAGCGTCTGCTCGCGGCCGTCACGGCGATAGACTACCCGCGCGACCGCCTTGAGATTCAGGTGCTCGACGACTCGACCGACGAGACCCGCGAGACCGCGGCGCGCGCCGTCGAACGCTACCGCGCCGAAGGCTTCGACATCACCTACATCCACCGCGAAGACCGCACGGGCTTCAAGGCCGGCGCGCTGGAGAACGGCTTGAAGGCCGCGAAGGGCGAGCTGGCCGCCATCTTCGACGCCGACTTCGTGCCGCGCCCCGACTGCCTGCGCAAGCTCGTCCACTTCTTCACAGACCCGCTCGTCGGGTGCGCGCAGATGCGCTGGTCGCACATCAACGGCTCTTACAACCTGCTCACGCGCCTCCAGACCATCCTCCTCGACGGACACTTCGTCGTCGAGCAGACGGTGAGGAACCGCACGGGCGGCTTCTTCAACTTCAACGGCACGGCCGGGCTCTGGCGGCGCAGGGCGGTTGAGCTTTCGGGCGGGTGGCAGCACGACACGCTGACGGAGGACACGGACCTCTCGTTCCGCGCGCAGTTGATGGGGTGGCGTTTCGTCTATTTGCTGGACGAGGACGCGCCGTCCGAGGTGCCCGTCGAGATCAACGCCTTCAAGGCGCAGCAGCGGCGCTGGGCGAAGGGCGTGACGGAGGTCGCGCTCAAACTCTACCCGCGGATTCTTCGCTCCAACCTCCCGGCGCGCGTGAAGCTGGAGATGTTCTTCCGCCTGACGGGGAACGTCAGCTACCCCTTGATGATTCTGACGGGCCTGTTGCAGTTCCCCCTTCTGCTCGTCCGCTACAACCAGGGCTTCCAGCATTTGATGCTGTTAGACCTGCCGCTGCTCTTCTTCTCGACCGCGTCGGTCGTGCTCTTCTACGGCACGGCCATCTGGTATCTCGACGGGTCGAAGGCGAGAAAGAGGCTCCTCCACCTGCCGCTCGTGATGGGGCTCGGCATCGGCCTGGCCTTCTCGAACGCGCGCGCGGTGCTCGAAGCCCTGCTCCGCATCAAGACCGAGTTCGTGCGCACGCCGAAGTACCGTGTCGAGGGCGGCGGGGACGCGACCTGGAAGCGTAAGAAGTACCGCCGCGGGCGCGGCTGGCTCCCCGCCTTCGAGCTTTCGTTCGCCGCCTACTTCCTGCTCGCCATCGCCTACGCCGCGCACATGGGCATGTGGGGCACCGTCCCGTTCCTCTCGCTCTTCTGCTTCGGCTACGGCTACACGGGCGTGATGAGCCTCCTGCAAACGACTGGTTTCCGACGCCGCACCGGCCCCCTGCGCTCCGCCGCCTGAATTTTTCAGTCCGGCGGCGTTCACGCGCTCACGGCGGGCAGGAGGCCCGCGCTCCCGGCGGCGCGGCGACCTTGACCCCCGCGACGCGCCGCCGTTAGTATCTCGCTTCGCACCTGCGGTCGGTTCTTGCCTGAAGTCCTGCGAACGTCAACCCGAAAGAGGAAATCCATGTCGAAGAGAATCCCCCCTGTTCTCGCGCGGCTCGCCGTGCTGTGCCTGTGCCTCGCCTTCTCAACCCTTGACGCCCGCGCGCAGTCGCAGGCGACGACCGGCGACATCGAGGGGCGCGTGCTCGACCCCAACGGCGCGGTCGTCCCCAACGTCACCGTCACCGCCAGGAACAGGGCGACCGGCTTCGAGCGCTCCGTGAACACCGACGGCGAGGGCAACTTCCGCGTCGTCCTGCTCCCGCCCGGCACGTACTCCGTCGAGACGACCGCCAGCGGGTTCAGGAAGGTCGAGGCCGGCCCCGTGGAGGTGACCGTCGGCAGCAAGACCTCCCTCGACTTAAACCTTTCGCCGGCCGGGGTGGCGGACGAACTTCTCGTCATGGCCGAGCCGCCGACGGTCGAGACGACGCGCACATCCGTCTCGACGACCATCAACGAGCGCTCCATCCAGAACCTCCCCATCAACGGCCGCAACTTCCAGGACTTCGCCACGCTCTCGCCCGGCGTCATCCGCGACCCGCGCGGCGGCGACCTCTCGGTCGGCGGCCAGCGCGGCACGCTCAACAGCCTCCAGGTGGACGGCGTGGACAACAACAACACCTTCTTCGGGCAGGCGCTCGGGCGCGGCGGCGTGCGCCCCCCTTACCAGTTCTCGGAAGAGTCCGTGCAGGAGTTTCAGGTCAACCAGAACGGCTTCTCGGCCGAGTTCGGGCGCGCGGGCGGCGCCGTCATCAACGTCGTCACCAAGTCGGGCACGAACGAGTTCCACGGCGGCCTCTTCGAGTACCTGCGCGACGAGTCCCTGAACGCCAACGACCCCGTGACGAAGGCCAACCAGTTCCGGCGCGGCCAGCCCAACAAGCGCCCCGCCTCGCGCATCAACCAGTTCGGCGGACGCGTCGGCGGCCCCATCGTCAGGAACAGGGCCTTCTTCTTCTTCACCTACGACGGCCAGCGCTCCGACATCCCGCAGGTGCTCGACGTGCCGAACCTCTCGGCCGCGCCCGCGGCGGCGCAGGCGATTCTGCTGCCCAAGCTCAACACCTACCAGGTCGGCCGCAACCAGGACGTGTTCCTCGGCAAGGCCGACCTCTCCCTGAACCAGAGCAACCAGCTATCTTTGCGCTACAACCATCAGGGGTTCACGGGCCGGAACAACGAGAACAACGGGCCGCTCTCGGCCGAGGAGCACTCGGGCGACAGCCTCGTCAAGAGCGACACCTTCAGCGGCAGCCTCGCCTCGACCCTGACCAGCCGGGTCGTCAACGAGTTCCGCTTCCAGCTCGCGCGCGACAAGGAGCCGGGCGAGGCCAACGCCGACGCGCCCGAGGCCGTCATCAACACCGGCTCGGGCAACCTCAACATCGGCCGCAACAACTTCAGCCCGCGCGAGACGACCATCAAGCGCTTCCAGCTCATCGACAACGTCTCGCTCGTCTCGGGGCGCAGCAACTACAAGTTCGGCCTCGACTTCAACTTCGACCGCATCCTCAACTTCTTCCCCGGCCTCTTCTCCGGCTCCTACACCTTCCCCTCCTACACGGCCTTCGCCAACAACACGCCTTCGGCCTACACGCAGAACTTCGCGGGCGCCGGCACGACGGGCGGGACGACCGAGCCGAACCTCTCCGAGTACGCCTTCTACGCGCAGGACGACGTGCGCGTGACGCCGCGCCTCACCTTGAACCTCGGCGTGCGCTACGACTACGAGTCGCTGGCCTGCCCGCCTTTGACGAACCCGGACGCGCTCCTGCTTGACCACGGCGTCAACACCGGCAACTGTCCGAAGGATAAGAACAACCTCGCGCCGCGCGCGGGCTTCTCCTACTCGCCCGACGAGAAGACGGTCGTGCGGGGCGGCTTCGGCCTCTTCTACGCGCGCACGCCGGCCATCGTCCTGGGGACGGCGCACTCGCAGAACGGCATCAACGTGACGGGCGTCAACCTGACGGCCGCGCAGTTGACGACCCTGGGCCTGCGCTACCCGAACGTCCTGACGGCGGTGCCGGCGGTCGGCTCGGCCAACCCGAACCTCTACTACTTCGCGCCCGACTACGTGCAGCCCTACGTCGAGCAGGGGCGGCTCGGCGTCGAGCGCGAGGTGGCGAAGGGGTTGAGCCTCTCGGCCACCTACCTCTTCTACAAGGGCGTCCACCTGACGCGCACGCGCGACGTGAACCTCTCCGCGCCGGTCGCGCTCACGGCCACAGGCCCGGACGGCACCGCCTACACCTTCCGGCGCTTCCCCGCGGCGCGGCCCATCTCGCGCGCGGCGGGCGCCTCCTACAACCGCATCAGCGTCTTCGAGAGCGCCGCGCGCTCGCTCTACAACGGGCTGGCCTTCCAGGCGACGCAGCGCTTCGCGCGCGGCTTCCAGTTCATCGCCGCCTACACCTACTCGCGCGCGCGCGACGACCGCCCCGACCAGACGACGGTCGTCGTCGGCGCCGACGACGCCAAGATCGTCGAGAACCAGCTCAACCCGGGCCTCGACTACGCCCGCTCGGACACAGACCTGCGCCACCGCTTCGTCTTCAGCCCCGTCTACGAGATCGGGCGCATCAAGTGGAGCGACAACCGGGTGGCGCGCGCCCTCTTCAGCGACTACACGCTCTCCGGCATCGTGCAGTTGCAGTCCGGGAGCCCCTACTCGGCGCTCGTCGGCAACGACCCGAACAACGACGGCAACCGCTCGAACGACCGCCTGCCGGGGACAGTCCGCAACCAGTTCACGACGCCCGCGGTCTACCAACTCGACGCGCGCGTCACGCGCAACTTCCCGTTCACGGAGTCCGTGCGGCTGCGCCTGATCCTCGAAGCCTTCAACATCTTCAACCGCGCCAACGTGGTGACGGTCAACACGACGGCCTTCAACTTCTCGACCGCGGGCGGCGGGACGCTGACGGCGCCGTCCTTCGTCACGGCCTTCGGCACCCCGCGCACCTTCTCCTCGCCCGCCTCGGGCACGACGACCTTCGCCACGCCGCGCCAGTTGCAGCTCGCCGTCAAGTTCGACTTCTGAAGGGGTTGACTGCCGCGAGGGGCGGCTCTACACTGTGCGCGCGCGGGTGGACGCCCGCGCGCGGCGCGCCGGAGTCGGCGCGCCTTCTTCGCCGTCAAGGACGTGCCCGCCGCGGGCGGTCTCCTCAAACGCCTATAGCTTACTGACGCAAAGCCCGGCCGGCTCGCGGCCCGCGCGGCCGGGCTCATCAGAAAGACACCGACGACGCACGACGCGGCCCGGGCGCACGCCCCGGGCCGGGGAGCCTTCGGCCTCATGCGCCCCAGCTTTCGGAGCAGGAGCAGATGAGCGCGGCCGCGCCCGGCGGGGCGGATTGGCTGGGGGCCGCCGACCGCGCCCTGGGGCTGAGGGCCTGGGGGCTGATACTGTACGGCGCGCTCCCGGCCAACTTGGCGCTGCTCGGGGTGCTTGAGGTCAAGCTGGCGAAGGTGGCCGAGCCGGGGGTGCTCTTCCTGCTACTCTCGGTCAGCGCCGTCCCGCTCCTGCTCCTCTTCCTGCTCGTCCGCAGCCGGCACCGCGAGTGGTACCTGACGACGGACTTCCTCAACCTCCGCAGTGCCGCGCACGCGCTCGTCATACTGCTGCTCGCCGCGCTCGTTTTCGGGCTCTCCGGGCTCGTGCTGAAGGGTTACGAGTTCGCGCCGCGCGCCCTGGCCGCCTGCGACCCGTCGAAGCTCGCGGCGTGCTGGCCGCTGAAGGGGGTCGTCGAGTCTTTCCTCTTCGCCGTCGGCAGCCTCGTGCTCTCCTCGACGCTCTTCATGTCGGTTATGACGAAGGGCGGCGACCTGCCGGGGCTGCCGGCGGGCGAGTTCACCAGGCAGCTCGGCGCGATCCGCCAGAAGCTGCTGCAAGTTCAGGCCGCGCCGGTCTGGCAGGCCAGCGGCGGCGACTGCCGCGCAGAGGCGGCGAAGGATGCCAAGAAGCTCATCGGCGACTTGCAGTCCGCCCCCGGTCACCGGCTGGCCAAGCGGTCGCTGAAGGGCGTCGAGGCCGACCTGAAGGAGTTTCTGATTGCGGCGGACTACCTCGACGTCGCGGATAAGAATGTGCGGGCGGCGAACTGGACTCCGTACTTCGCGCCGCCCGGCTCGCTCAGCGAGACCCAGCAGCTCGATAGGGACTCCAAGGCGCAGACCTACGCCGCCCTACGACGCCTGAAAGGGCTTAAATTAGGAGGGTGAAGTGTCAATTCTCTACGCCACGATAGCTTTGACCGCGGCCGAGTCCGGGCAGGTTTCCGCCGCCCTCCGGGCGCGGCCCGTGATGGCGGCCGTCGCCAACTGGTTCGACGCCAACAGGGCCAACCTCTACGGCGCGCGCATCGACGACTGGCGGCCGTTCGACCGCCGGACAATCGGCGAGATACTGAACGAGGGCGAGGAGAACTTCAGGTCCCAGACGAATCTCGTCGAGGGCCTCTACAACGGGACGCACAGGAGCCTCAACGTCCTCCGGAATTCCGGCATCGAGGTCTACTTCATCGACGTGTTCGCGCTGTTCCTGGACAGGCACAGGCAGATGGCGAACAGACTGGACGGCGTCCTCGCGGAGAGCGAGAAGTGCTGCTTCATCCTCCCCTACGGCCTGTCGGCCGACTGCGAGACGCTGCTCACGGAGTGCGGCCAGCACTGGCCGACCGTCTTCGACTCCTACATCGAGGAGGGGGCGCTGCACCGCATCGCCATGCGGCCGGCCGAGCTGACCCACGTCCGCGGCTACTGCCTCAAGCACACCCAGGGCGGCCCCAACCCGGCCCTGGCGGCGCAGATGTTGCAGAGGGCCGGCGAAACCCCGACGGAAGTCCCGCGCATCGCCGCCAGGTAACACGATGACCAGCGGCGAATCTGTCATCGTCACCTTCTACTCCTACAAGGGCGGGGTGGGGCGGAGCATGGCCGTCGCCAACGTGGCCTGCATCCTCGCGCGCGACTACGGGAAGAGCGTGCTGGTGGTGGACTGGGACCTGGAGGCCCCGGGGCTGCACCGCTTCTTCGGCCTCGACTCGCGCTCGCTCAGGCCCGGCCTCATCGACATCCTCGAAGACTACAAGGCGCTCCTGAGCAAAGACATCGACAAGCTCCCCAAGCAGCTCGTCAGCTTGGACAGGTACGTCAACACGGAGGGGATGCCGACCTACCGCGACTCGGGCGGGTCGGTCGCGCTGATCGGCGCGGGCCGGCAGGACGAGAAGTACGCGGGGCGCGTCAACGGCTTCAGTTGGGACGACTTTTATAAGAAGTGGCACGGCTTCGGCTTCATCGAGTACCTCAAGGGCGAGCTGAAGCAGAAGGCGGACGTGGTGCTGCTCGACAGCCGCACCGGCGTCACCGACATCGGCGGCATCTGCACGCTCCAGCTCCCGGACGTGGTCGTCCTCATGTTCGCGCTCAACGACCAGAACATCGCGGGCGTCGAGTCAATCGCCAGGAGCATCCGCGAGCGGGCGGCCGAGGTCGCGCAGCGCGAGACGCCGCCCGAGATCATCGTCAGGCCGTCGCGCGTCGAGATATACCTGGAGGAGAACCTGCTGAAGAAGTGGCAGGGGATCGCCGCCGACAGGCTCGGGAAGTACCTCCTCCCCGGCGACGGCGAGCCGCTCCGGTACATGGCGAAGAGGGGCATCCCCTACATCGGGGCCTACAGCTTCGGCGAGACGCTGGCGGTGTCGAGCAACGAGCTGGGGCCGCTGGCCGAGTCCTACGAGTCGCTCGCCGCCTCCGTCATGAAGGCCGCGGGGCTCGCCGGGGACGGGAGTTCGGCGACGGCGACGAGTCATTCGGGGCTGCCCGGGGACTGGCCCCGCAAAATCCGGAGCGCCTACGCGGCCTTCGTCTCGTCGCGCCGGGCGCTGCGCGTCGCGCTCCTCGTCTCACTCCTGATGTTCGCGACGCTCTTCTTCATGGCGGCCGAGAACTACGCCCGGCTGAAGGTCATCCGGCAGCAGGCCGAGAATGAGCGGCGGCAGGCCGAGCATACGCGGCAGCAGGCGGCCGCCCTGAGTCAGGCGGTCAGAGATGCCGAGACGAGGTTAAGCGAGTTAAGGCTGTCGCTGACCCAGAACCCGGGCATCGACTACTGCCCCAAGAACGACGACGAGGCGCAGAAGATCGAGGCGGCACTGGCGGACGTGGGCTTCGTCATGAGAAAGATTCCGCCGCGCAACGACGTGCCCGTCAACTCGGTCTACTTCGGCCCGTCCGTCAACCCGGAAGACGTCAGGAAGGTCGCCCTCAAGCTGTTGCAGGGCGGCATCCAGATCAAAGGCATCTACCGCTTCGAGAACACCGCCCCGAAGAGGGACGGCACGCCGCGCACAACCCTGATCGAGGTGGTCGCGAGTCGCACCAACGCCACCCGCCCCGCGCTGACCGAAGACGACATAATCAACATGAAGCAGTTCCAGACCTTCGCCGCGCAGACCCCTTGAGCGCCCCGCGGCGGGGGCCGGAAAGGAAGAGGGCCGGGCGCTCCGGCGGGAGCGCCCGGCCCTCCTTTCGTCCGGACTCGGCGATCAGCGCCGGCCGGAGTTGAGTATGCGCAGGAGCGCGAGGAAGATGTTGAAGGCGTCGAGGTAGAGGTCGAGCGCGCCGGCGACGTACTCGTTGACGGGGTAGCGCCGGATGATGTTCGACGTGTCGTAGAGCACGAAGCCCGAGAAGAGCAGCAGCGTCGCGGCCGCCACGGCGAACCCGAGCGCCGAGGCGCCGAGGAAGATGTTGACGACGCCCGCCAGGATCACCACGATCAGGCCGGTCGTCAGCATCCCGCGCATGAAGCTGAAGTCCTTCTTCGAGGCGAAGACGTAGGCCGTCAGGCCCCCGAAGATGCCGACCGTCAGCAGGCCCGCCGCCGGAATCGAGCCCGGGTTGACCTGCCGGATCACCGCGATGAGCGGCGAGATGACCACGCCCGTCAGCGCCGTGAAGCCGAAGAGCGCGACGAGGTTCAGGCCCCGGACGTGGCGGACGGCCTGCGCGCCCAGCACGCCGCCGATCATGGCGAAGAACATGACCCACGGGTGCTCGTAGGCGAACCTGAGCAGCGGCTCGTAGGAGAGGCCGAGCAGGACGCCGCCGACGGCGAAGAGCGTCGCCGCGAAGAAGAGCGCGTAGACCTTGCGGACGAAGCCCATCCGCTCCTCCACGCTCGCGCGCGCCGCCGTCTCCACGCCGTAGCTGCCCCACGCGCCCGGCTGCTGCTGATGCCAGCCCTGTTGCCGCTCGAAACGTTGATTCTGCGACTGAAAGTCTTTCATCTAAAGTCCTTCTCCGAAGGGGTCAAAATCGAACGGCGCGCGCCCTTGTTCGCGCGCCGTCAACTTAGATGTTAGCACGGGGCGCAAGGCTGTACGACGGCCGCGGGCGCGCGGGTTTTCAAAGCGGGCGCGTTAATGCTTAAATCGGCCGATGCTGAGAATCCTGCTCGTCGGGCTGGCGGGCCTCGCGGGCACGCTCTGCCGCTACTGGCTTTCGGGCGCCGTCGCGCGGCGCTACGGCGAGGCGTTCCCCTCCGGCACGCTGGCCGTCAACCTCGCGGGCTGCTTCGCCGCCGGCCTCCTCTTCCACCTCATGCAGGAGCGCGGGGCCTTCTCGGAGACCGCGCGCGCCGCGGTCTTCGTCGGGCTGCTCGGCGGCTTCACCACCTTCTCCGCTTACGGCTTGCAGACCTTCGCGCTGCTGCGCGAGGGGCGCGTGGGCCTGGCCGCGCTCAACGTCGTCGCCTCGAACCTGCTCGGGCTGCTCTTGGTCTTCGCCGGCTACGCGGCGGCGAAACTCCTGGGGGGCGCGTGAAGGGGAGGCCGGGGGGGGAGGTGGCGGCCGGGGGGGCGGGCGGGATTCCGCCGATCCTCTACGTGCTGGCGGCGGCGCTCTTGTGGAGCACGGGCGGGCTCTTCATCAAGGCGACGCCGCTCGACGCCTTCCAGCTCTCGTTCGGGCGCTCGCTCTCCGCGGCCGTCACGGTGGCGGTGCTGACGCGGCGCGAGGGCTTCGGCGCGAACTGGGTGACGTTGGTCTCGTCGGTGCTCTACGCGGCGCTGCTGCTCCTCTTCGTGATGGCGAACAAGCTGACGACCGCGGCCAACGCCATCTTCCTACAGTACACCGCGCCGGTCTACGTGATGGTGCTGGAGCCGCTGCTCTTCAAGGAGCGCTTCCGGCGCTCGGACGTGTTCGTCGTCGCGGCGTGCGTGGCCGGCATGTCGCTCTTCTTCGTCGGGCGGCTCCGGCCGCAGGACGTTGAGGGGAATCTGACGGCGCTCGCGTCGGGCGTCTGCTTCGCGCTCTTCCTCCTGTCCCTGCGCCACCCGCGCGCGAACCGCGTCAACCGCGCGTCGTCGGTCATCTACGGGAACCTGCTCCTGTGCCTCGTCACGCTCCCGTGGTTCGCGCCGGCGGCGGGGGATTTGACGACGAAGGATGTGCTGATCGTCCTCTACCTCGGCGTCGTCCAGATCGGGGTGGCCTACACGCTCTTCACACTGGGCATGGCGCGCGGCGTGCGGTCGCTCGACGCGGGCGTCGTCGGCTACGTCGAGCCGATGCTCAACCCCGTCTGGGTCTTCGTCTTCCTCGGCGAGCGCCCGTCGGGCTGGGCCGTCGTCGGCGGCTGCGTCATCATCGCCGCGGTGCTCGCGCACACCGTCGCCTTAGCGCGCCGCGCTAAGGCGACGTGACGAGTGACGAGTGATGGGTGATAAGAAAGAGAAGACGGGCGTTGCCTTCCTCTTATCACTCATCACCCATCACTCATCACTTACCTGAAGTCTTTGATGAGGACGACGCTCGTCGTCTCGACGCTGCGGGTGGCGACGAGGCGGTTGTCGCGCGACCAGTCGAAGGAGGCGACGTTGTCGGAGGTGAAGTCGGTCAACTGCACGGGCTTGCCGCCCACGAGCGGCTGCATCCAGACGTTCGTCGTCCCCGTCCGCGCGTCGAGGTAGGCGATGCCGCGGTTGTCGGGAAGCCAGACCGTGTTGAGGCGGAAGGTCGGCGCGATCTCGTAGAGCCGGACGGGCTCGCCGCCTTCGATGGGGATGACCGCGAGCCGGTTCGCGGAGAAAGGCCCCTCGCCGTACGTGCAGACGAACGACTTGCCGTCGGGCGAGACGAAGGGCCAAGACGCCGGCCGGCTCGTCAGTCTCAGCGGCTCGCCGCCGTCAATCGACACCTTCCACACGGCCGCGTCCTGCCCGCCGCCCACCGTCGCGTAGACGACCCAGCGCCCGTCCGGCGTCACGTGCGGGAAGTTCTCGCCGCGCCCCGCGGTCAGCCGCAGAGGGTTCCCGCCGTCCGCGTCCATCCGCCAGACGTTGAAGGCGCCGCCCGCGCGGTTCGAGACGAAGACGACGTAGCGCCCGTCCGCCGAGACCGACGGGCCGTAGTTCGAGCGCGCGCCCGCCGTCAACTGCCTCTGCCCCGTCCCGTCGGCGTTCATCGACCAGAT
>DASVQJ010000253.1:0-7831 GCA_036389235.1 Pyrinomonadaceae bacterium
GGAGCCCGGCCCCGTCGCGTCGGCGACGTCTGAGCCCGCCGGGCACGTTCGGGCGTCGCCGACGCGACGCGGCGTCTTGTTCATGTGCGGCGTACCCGTCCTTGAAAGGCCGGGCTAAACTCGCACGCCGCTCCGCGGCGACCGGTGCGCGTCTCGTGCTTATCCCTGCCATAAAATGGAACCGCTTAACTTTTGCGTATGCCCGGGCGGAAGTAGTGGTATATTCGCGTTCCTAAAGTCTTAAAACGGAAAAGTGAGCGGGGAGCTTTGTCGATTTCACTGCCCATATTGTTGCCCACTCGAACTTTTCCTGCGCCTTAAACCGAAATTCCGAAGTCGGCATCACGCAGGCAGTGCGCCCGCTCCCGCGGGGGCTCTAAAGGCTCTTATCAAACTGTCCGGAGGGAGAATGATTCCGATGAGAAGCTCAGCGCCTACCGCCCGGCGCCGCGCCGCGGCCTCGCTCTGCGCGGCGCTCTTCGTCACGTCCGCGGTCTTGTTCGCGCCCCGCACGCGCTCGCAAGTGTCGCCGCCCGACTACAAGAACCCGCGCCTGCCGGTCGAGCGGCGCGTCGCAGACCTGCTCGGGCGCATGACGCTCGAAGAGAAGGTGGCGCAGCTCGTCTGCCTCTGGGCCGAGCGGCCGGAGACGGCGCCGGGGAACGGCTTCTCGGCCGACCGCGGCGACTTCTCGCCCGCGCGCGCGGCCGTCTCGATGAAGAACGGCGTCGGGCAGATCGCGCGCCAGCGCGAGCGCAAAGACCCGAAGGACGCGGCGCGCTTCGCCAACGCCGTCCAGAAGTGGCTCGTCGAGAACACGCGCCTCGGCATCCCCGCCATCTTCCACGACGAGATTCTGCACGGGCTGATGGCGCCGAAGGGCACGAGCTTCCCCACGCCCATCGCGCTCGCTTCGAGTTGGGACACGGAACTCGTCACGCGCGTCTTCACCGCGGCCGCGCTTGAGACGCGCGCGCGCGGCAGCCACTTCGTGCTCGGCCCGAACCTCGACCTCGCGCGCGAGCCGCGCTGGGGGCGCACCGAAGAGACGTACGGCGAAGACCCTTACCTCGTCTCGCGGATGGGCGTGGCCGCCATCAGGGCCATACAGGGGCCGGGGCCGGGCGTGGACGACGCGCACGTCATCGCCACCGCCAAGCACTTCGCCGCGCACGGCCAGCCGGAGGGCGGGACGAACATCGCGCCCGTCAACGTCTCGGAGCGCGTGCTGCGCGAGTACTTCCTGCCGAGCTTCGAGGCGGCGGTGAAGGAGGCCGGCGTGTTGAGCGTGATGGCCTCCTACAACGAGATCGACGGCGTGCCCTCGCACGCGAACAGGTGGCTTCTGGGGAAGGTGCTCCGCGAGGAGTGGGGCTTCGACGGGCTCGTCGTCTCGGACTACTACGGCATCCCGCAGCTCGTCAGCCTGCACAAGGTCGCTAACGACAAGGCCGAGGCGGCGCGGCTCGCCATCGAGGCGGGCGTGGACGCGGAGGTGCCCGACCCCGACTGCTTCCAGGCGCTCGCGCAGCTCGTCCGCGACGGCAAGCTCTCGGAGGCGGCTCTTGATAAGGCGGTCGCCCGCAACCTCCGCGCGAAGTTCCTGCTCGGCCTCTTCGAGAACCCTTACGTCGACCCGGAGCGCGCCGTACGCGTCACCGACTCGCGCGAGCACCGCGCGCTCGCCGCGGAGGCCGCGCGCCGCTCCATCACGCTCCTGAAGAACGAGGGGAACCTGCTGCCGCTCGACCGCGCGCGCCTGCGCAACGTCGCCGTCATCGGGCCGAACGCCGACCGCGCGCACCTCGGCGGCTACACAGACCCGAACCCCGCGCCCGGCGTGAGCGTGTTGCAGGGCGTCAAGACGAAGCTCGGCGGCTCGGCCAACGTCACCTACGCGCGCGGCGTCAACATCACGAAGGAGGGCGGCGACTGGTGGGCCGACACCTCGACGCCGCCCGACCCGGCGGAGGACACGCGTTTGATCGCCGAGGCGGTGAACGTGGCCCGTGCCGCGGACGCCGTCGTCCTCGTCATCGGCGGCAACGAGGACACGAATAAAGAAGCCTGGGCCGAGAACCACCTCGGCGACCGCGACACGCTCGACCTCGCCGGGCGGCAGGACGACTTAGTGCGCGCCGTGCTCGGTGCGGGCAAGCCGACGGTCGCCGTCCTCATCAACTCCGGCCCGCTCTCGATCAACTACGTGGCGGAGAAGGTGCCGGCCATCCTCGAAGGCTTCTACCTCGGCGAGGAGACGGGGACGGGCGTGGCCGACGTGCTCTTCGGCGACTACAACCCTTCGGGCAAACTGCCCGTCAGCTTCCCGCGCTCGGTCGGGCAGCTCCCCATCTACTACAACCACAAGCCGACGGCGCGGCGCGGCTACCTCTACACGAGCAAGGAGCCGCTCTTCCCCTTCGGCCACGGACTGAGCTACACGACGTTCGCCTACTCCGACCTCAAGGTCTCGCCGCAGCAGATCGGCCCGGCCGGGCGCGCGGAGGTGAGCGTCGTGGTCACGAACACGGGGCGCCGCGCGGGCGAGGAGGTCGTCCAGCTCTACATCGCGGACCTCGTCAGCTCCGTGACGCGCCCCGTCATCGAGCTGAAGGACTTCAAGCGCGTGTCGCTCGCGCCGGGCCAGAGCCGGACGGTCACGTTCACGCTCACGCCCGACAAGCTGTCGTTCCTCGACCTCGACATGCGGCGCACGGTCGAGCCCGGCTGGTTCGACATCATGGTCGGCACCAGCTCCGTCAACCACCGCAAGGTGAAGCTCGAAGTCGTAGCGAAATGACCGGGCTTTAGCGGGGTGTTATCGTCAGCGTATCTTGAGCGTGATGGTCGTTGAGGATAACCACAGAGGCACAGAGGGCACGGAGGGGGCACAGAGGGATGTCTCCGTGCCCCCTCCGTGTCCTCCGTGCCTCTGTGGTGAACCGCCCTCCGCTCAACCTTCAAGATTGAGATGAAAAACATGAAACGCCTTCGCCGCGCGCTCTCCTTCGCGCTCGCCCTGAACCTCTGTCTCCTGCCCGCTGCGCCGGCCGCGGCACAAGCGCCCGCGCAGACGAAGACGCCGCCGCCCTACACGGACACGAGGCTCCCTTTAGACAGGCGGGTGGACGACCTCGTCTCGCGGATGACGCTCGAAGAGAAGATTTCGCAGATGATGAACCGGGCGGCGGCGATAGAGCGGCTCGGCGTCCCCGAGTACGAGTGGTGGAACGAGGCGCTGCACGGCGTCGCGCGCGCGGGCATAGCGACCGTCTTCCCGCAGGCCATCGGGCTCGCGGCGACGTGGAACCCGGAACTCATCCGCGAGGTGGGCGACGTGGTCTCGACCGAGGCGCGCGCCAAGCACCACGACTTCGAGCGGAAAGGCGACCGCGGCCGCTACAAGGGGCTCACCTTCTGGTCGCCGAACATCAACATCTTCCGCGACCCGCGCTGGGGTCGCGGGCAGGAGACCTTCGGCGAAGACCCCTACCTGACTTCGCGCATCGGCGTCGCCTACGTGAAGGGCTTGCAGGGCGACGACCCAAAGTACCTGAAGGTCGTCTCCAGCGTCAAGCACTACGCCGTCCACAGCGGGCCGGAGCCGGAGCGTCACACCTTCGACGCGAAGGTCGACGAGCGCGACATGCGCGAGACGTACCTGCCCGCCTTCCGCGCGACCATCTTAGAGGGTAAAGCCGAAGGGTTGATGTGCGCCTACAACAGCCTGAACGGCGAGCCCGCGTGCGCGAACAAAAGACTGTTCGACATCCTGCGGCGCGAGTGGGCGTTCGGCGGCCACGTCGTCTCGGACTGCGCGGCCGTCGAGGACATCTGGAAGGGGCACAAGTTCAAGCCGACCGAGGCCGAGGCTTCGGCCGTCGCCGTCAAGTCGGGCACAGACCTGACCTGCGGCCGCGAGTACCGCGCGCTCACGCAGGCGGTCAAGGACGGCCACATCACCGAGGCCGAGATCGACGTGGCGGTCAAGCGCCTGATGCGCACGCGCTTCCGGCTCGGCATGTTCGACCCGCCCGCGCTCGTGAAGTACGCGCAGATACCTTACACGGAGAACGACTCGCCCGCGCACCGCGCGCTCTCGCTGCGTGCGGCGCGCGAGTCGCTCGTGCTCCTCAAGAACGACAACGACACGCTGCCGCTGAAGAAGGACTTGAAGACCGTCGCCGTCATCGGCCCGAACGCCGACGCGCCCGACGTGCTGCTGGGGAACTACAACGGCACGCCGTCGAAGTCGGTCACGCCGCTTCAGGGCATCCGCGAGAAGGTCTCGGCCGCGACGCGCGTTCTTTACTCGCAGGGCATGTACCCGACGGGCACCGTCGTTGTGCCGGCGCCGGCCTCGGCCTTCGTGGGCCTGCGGGGCGAGTACTTCGCCAACGGCGAGTGGAAGGGCGAGCCCGCGCTCGTCCGCGACGAGGCGCAGATCGATTACAACTGGATGGCGCTCGCGCCCGCGGCGCAGGTGCCCGCCGACAACTTCTCCGTGCGCTGGACGGCGCAGCTCGTCACGCCCGAGTCGGGCAGGTACACGCTCGGCTTCAGCGGCAACGGCGGCGTGCGCGTGACGCTGGACGGCAAGACGGTCGTCGAAGAGTTCTCCAACAACCGCACGCGCACCGTGACGAAGGAGGTCGAGATCGACGGCGGCCGCGCGCACGAGCTGCGCGTCGAGTACAGGGAGAACGCGAACCACTACGCCTCGGCGCGGCTGATGTGGGCGCCGCCGAACGGCGAGCGCGCGCTGCGCGAGGACGCGTTGAGTAAGGCGCGCGAGGCCGACGCGGTCGTGTTGGTGTTGGGCATCAACCCTTCGGTCGAGGGCGAGGAGATGGACGTGAAGCTCGAAGGCTTCCGCGGCGGCGACCGCACGGACATCTCCCTGCCGAAGCCGCAGGAGGAGTTAATCAGGCAGGTGCACGCGCTCGGAAAACCCGTCGTCCTCGTGCTGCTCGGCGGGAGCGCGCTCGCCGTCAACTGGGCGGACGAGAACGTCGGGGCGATAGTCGAGGCTTGGTATCCGGGGCAGGAGGGCGGGACGGCCCTGGCCGACGTGCTCTTCGGCGACTACAACCCGGCGGGGCGCCTGCCCGTCACCTTCTACAAGTCCGCGGAGCAGTTGCCGCCGTTCGAAGACTACCGCATGGAGGGGCGCACCTACCGTTATTTTAAGGGCGAGCCGCTCTACCCGTTCGGCCACGGGCTCTCGTACACGACCTTCAAATACGACAACCTGCGGCTGAGCGCGAAGAGCGTGCGCGCCGGGCGGGGCCTGACCGTCAGCGCAGACGTGCGGAACACCGGCGCGCGCGCGGGCGAGGAGGTCGTGCAGCTCTACGTGACGGACGCGGCGTCGGCCTACCCCGTGCCCGTCCGTTCGCTCGCGGGGCTGAGCCGCGTCAGGCTCAACCCCGGCGAGAGTCGCCGCGTCTCTTTCGACATCAGCCCGCGCCAGCTCTCCGTCATCGACGAGCGCGGACGCCGCGTCGTCGAGCCGGGCGAGTTCGTGTTGAGCGTCGGCGGCAAGCAGCCCGGCTTCAAAGGGCGTGCCGACGCGCGCACGACCGGCGTCGTCAACGGCCAGGTCACAGTCACGGGAAGCGTGACGGAGATACCCGAGAGATGAAAGGTCAGGTCAGAACCGCCCGCGGTAGCGGGCGGGCCTGTGCGACACGGCGCCGCCGCATCACGACGACCCACCCGCTACCGCGGGCGGTTCTGACCTGTTTTGCGTGAGGATGACATGACCTTAAAGAAGACTCTGTGTGCCGCCGCGCTCTTCTTAATGATGACGGTCGGCGGCGGCGCGTGCGTCGGGCAGACGTTGCGCGAGTACGCCGACCGCGCGGGCGTCCTGGTCGGGGCGGCCGTCGAGCCGCGGCTGCTCGAAGAGCCGGAGTACGCGGCGACGCTCGCGCGCGAGTTCAACATGCTGACGGCGGAGAACGCACTGAAGTGGGGCGCCATCCGCCCCACGCGCGGGCGCTTCAACTTCGGGCCGGGCGACCGCCTCGTCGCCTTCGCGCGGAAGCATAGAATGAAGGTGCGCGGGCACACCCTCGCCTGGAGCGAGTACAACCCGCGCTGGCTTGAGAAGGGGGGCTTCACGCCCGAACAGATGTCCGCGTTGCTGCGCGAGCACATCACGAAGGTGATGCGGCATTACAGGGGGCAGGTCTTCGCGTGGGACGTGGTCAACGAAATCTTCCTGGCCGACGGGTCGGTGGAGCCTTCGGTCTGGTACGACCGACCCGGCATCGGCCTGAAGGGGAAGGGGACGGCGTACGTCGAACAAGCCTTCCGCTGGGCGCGCGCGGCCGACCCCAACGCGCTGCTCTTCTACAACGACTACGACACCGAAGGGCTCAACCCGAAGTCGGACGCCGTCTACGAGATGGCCAAAGATTTCAAGAGCCGCGGCGTCCCCATCGACGGCGTCGGCATACAGGCGCACATCGTCGACCTTGAGGCCGGAGAACTCGCCGGCATCGAGGAGAACATCGCGCGCCTCGCGGCGCTGGGGCTCCAGGTTCACATCACGGAGATGGACGTGCGGCTGCCCGCGGGCCGTCCCGACGCGGCGGCGCTCAAGGGGCAGGCGGACATCTACCGGCGGGTCGCGGACGCGTGCCTGCGGCAGCCGCGCTGCACGGCCTTCCAGACGTGGGGCTTTACGGACAAGTACACCTGGATTCCGGAATACACCAAAGGCGCGAAGGGCTCGCCGCTCCCGTTCGACGCGGGCTACAGGAAGAAGCCGGCCTACGACGCGCTGCTCGAATCGTTACTGGCGGCCGCCGCCAACCGTTAGCTGAAGGCACCCGCCGCCCCGCGGCGCGTTACAGCGGCGTTCACACGAACGCGACCGCCAGCCGGGAGCGCGGGCATCCTGCCCGCCGAAGCGTGCGAGAAGCACGCTTCGCCGTGAGGCGCTATCCCTCGACGTTGAGGTGTAGAGTCTCACGGCCTTCGCGCTTTCGCGCTCATGGCGGGTAGGATGCCCGCGCTCCCGGCTCAGAGGTCGCACCCGAACGAACGCTGCTGTAGGGCGGACTACTTGAGCTTGAGCATCTCGCTGCCGGCGAGGAGGAGGGCGCCGGAGCCGTACTCCTGGTTGTCTTCGGCGGTGACTTTGGCGGGCGCGGCCCCGATCTGCTGCACCCAGCCGAGCTTGCCGTCCGCGCCGACGGACGCGACGAGTCCGCCCCACGCCTTGCGGATGACGGGCAGGTAGGTCTTGCGTCCGAGGTGGCCGTTGTTGACGCCCCAGGCGAGCGCGTAGCAGAAGAAGCCGGTGCTGCTCGTCTCGGGCATGGGCGCCTCCGTCGGGTCGAGGAGCGAGGGGTGCCAGCGCCCGTCCTCGCCCTGCACGCGCGCGACCGAGGCGGCCATCGTCTTCAGCAGTTGAATGTAACGCGCGCGCGTCGGGTGGCTCTTCGGGAGGTGTTGGAGCACGCGCACCGTGCCGCCCATGACCCAGCCGTTGCCGCGCGACCAGAAGACCTTCCGGCCGTTCGCGTTCGGCTTGCCCTTGTAGTTCTCGTCGCGGTAGTAGAGCCCCTCGGCCGGGTCGAAGAGGAAGTCGGTCGTGTCCCACCACATCGCGTCGAGGAAGTCGAGATACTTCCTGTCGCCGGTCGCCGCGTAGAGGCGCGCGAGCACGGGCGGGGCCATGAACAGCGCGTCGCACCACCACCACTCCGCGCGGCCCGGGCGCGGGTCGGCGATCTGCGCGTCGAACATCGCCTTCGACGCGGCGATGCGCTTCGGGTCGGGCTCGAGAAGGTAAAGCTCGCAGTAGACCTGCGCGCAC
>DASVQJ010000254.1:0-24246 GCA_036389235.1 Pyrinomonadaceae bacterium
GCCGCCGACCGATAGTTGGTCGGCGGCCGCCTCGTCGCTCGCGCCCGCATGAGCGCCTCGGAGAGCCCCGGGCGGGTCGTTATGCGCGGAGCCGTCGTAAGGTGTTATACTCCCACCCCGATATACGAAACATTGCATTAATTGAGAAAGTGCGTGCGGTCTTGGCCCGTTAACCACCTCACACGGCCGACCGCCGGTGGAATTGCCCCGGCCGCCGGGGCAGCCCGACAACTGCTTATATGAGACCCGACATCTCCTACTCCGCCGCACGGGCGGGGACTTCTAACTCAAAAACAACACACAAATCCGGGGGGCCGCGCGCCACGGGAAGCTGAGGCGTTGAGCATGTGCTCGTGTGACGGCGGCGCGCCAAGTGCCGCGCGACTGTACACGCGCGTGCGGAGGTTCGCGCCCACGCACTCTCTTTGATTATCGACTGTGTGAGTTTCTGAGTGGTCGGATCGACGATTAAGTTAGGCGGATACGCGCGGGCGGAGGGCTCGCCGTCGGAAGCGGGCGCCGGGACGGGACGGCGGCGGCGTCTTATACGCGCGGCGGAGTTCTGTTTCGCCGCGGCGATGCGGCTCGCGCCGCGGCGCTACCGTTTCGCCTCGACGCTGATGCTGGCGGGCGCCGCGGCGACCTTACTGCGCCGGACGAGCGCCTACCGCGTGCAGGAGGGGATGGGCTTCGACGGCCCGCACGAGATCGCCCTCCACTTCATGCTGAACGCCCTGACGCGGAACGGCACGCGGTTCGACCCGTCGGTTCGAGTGAGGGGGTTCGAGGAGTTCGAGCGCGCGTACGCGGACGGCAAGGGAGTCCTCGTGCTCGGCCCGCACGCGGCGCTCACCCTTCTGATGATTCGGCTCTTTCACGACCGCGGCCTCGACCCCGTCGTCGTGAGCCCCGACCCGCGGATGCGCGTCGCCGGGACTACCTCGACGGCGCAGACCATACAGCCTTCACCCACGTTCCTCGTCAAGACCCGCGGCAGGCTGCGCGGCGGCGGGCTCGTCTGCGCGATGCCCGACCGCGCGGAGCACCACAAGGCGAGGACGGTCGAGTTCGACACCGCGGGCGGCCCCGTCATCGTCGCCCCCGCCCTGATGCACGTGGCCGCGCGGTGCGGGGCGCGCGTCATCTTTACAGAGGTGCACGCGGACGGTGGCTCGGTCGTGGCGGGCACGGTCTGCGCGCCCCGCGACACGTCGTCGGGCGACGCGATAGCGAAAGAGTTCATGGACTTCGTCCGTGCGCGCGCGGAGGCACGCTCCGCGCGCCGCGCTTAGGGGCGCGGGGAATTTATAAGCTCAAGGATGAGGAGCACGACCAGCAGCGATGTCGTCGAAACTCCCCCGCCCTCCGGGCGGCGGGCGGCGGCGTACAGGTCGGGCGCGCGGCTGCTGCTCGCGGCCGCGGCCGTGCTGCACGTCGCGCTGGCTGTGGGGCTCCACTGGGCGGGCCGCGCGCAGGTCGCGCCGGGTCTCATCGACCGCGACGGCATCATGGACACCTTCGCCCACGACAGTTACGAGTATCAGGGCGGGGCCGTGCGGCTGGCGGAGGTCTTGAGGGAGGACGGCGTCGCGGCGTGGGCGGCCGAGAGCCAGCCTTTGCACGTCAGACTCATCTCGATTCAGTTCGCGCTCCTCGGGTCGCTCTCGGGTTACGGCCCTTTGAGCGCGGAGCCGTTCAACCTTCTCTGCTATCTGGCCGTCGTCGGGCTTACGCTTCTGCTCGGGCGCGAGGTCGGCGGCGGGCGCGCGGGCCTGCTCGCCGCGGGGGCGGTCGCGCTGTGGCCGACCTTCCTTCTGCACACGCTGCAACTGCTCAAGGACCCGCTCTTCATCGCGGGGACGCTCGCGCTCGCGCTGTGCGTGACGACGTGGCTGACGCGGGACTACGGGCGGGCGGGCGCCGCCGCCGCCGTCGCGCTCGTGGGGGCCACCGTCCTGCTCGTCCTGCTCATCCGCTTCAACTTCGCCGTCGTCATCTTCGCGCTCGTGCTCGCGGGGGCCGCCCTGCTCGTCGTCCGACAGATACACGAGAGGCGTCTGCTCCACTGGAACATGGCCGCCCCCGCGCTGATTCTGTCGGCGGGCGCGCTGCTGTTGCTGCCGGTGCTGCTGCTCAGGCCGCCGGCCGCTCAGAGGTTCAAGCAATACCCTTCGGACGGAGGCGGGCGGCCGAAGGCAGCCGTCAGCGCGGGCGAGAGGGTGACCGCGGTCGTCACGTACGTCCCGCGCGTGGCAACCGGCGAGGGGCGCGTCGGGCGGCTCAAGGCGGCGGCGGACAGGGCGGCCCACAGGCTCGGCGGCGTCCGCTCCAGGTTCAGCGCCTCCTACACGGAGGCCGGCTCCGGCTTTGACCGCGGCGTGAGGTTCGACGACCTCAAGTCCTTGATTCGCTACCTGCCGCGCGCCTTCGCGGTGGGTTGGTGGGCGCCGTTCCCGAACACCTGGGTGGCCGCGGGCCGGCGCGTGGGGAGCGCGGGCAAGTTGCTGTCCGGCGCGGAGACCCTCTTCATGTACGTGGTCGAACTGCTGGCGCTCGCGGCCGTCCTGCGGCCCCCGCGCAGGCTCGCCTCGTGGCTGCTGCTGGCCGTGACCGCGTTCGGTGTGACGGCGCTCGGGCTCGTCGTCCCGAACATCGGCGCGCTCTACAGATTCCGGTACGCCTTCTGGGTGCTGCTGATCGTCCTCGGCGCGAAGGGTCTGGAAAGCCTCCTCGCGTCGGGCAGGCGGCGGCTGCGCGCGGGGGCCGCCTGCGCCGCGCTGGCGTGTCTACTCGCCGGCAACGGCGCCTGCTCGTCGAACGCACGCCCGAACGACGTGACGGGTGTGACCGCGACCGCCGCGACCGCCGGCGGGCGCGCGGACGCATTAGGCTTCACGCTCGTCAACTTCACGGGCACCGCGCTGAAGGCCGTCTACGTCTCGCCGAGTGATTCGGGGGGGTGGGAGGAGAACCTGCTCGGCGCGGGCGAGTTGGCCGACGGCGAGTCCGTCGAGATACGGTTCAGCCCCGAAGAGAGGTCGGCCGCGTGGGACGTCAGGGTCGAGGCGGTGGACGAGCACTTCGCCGAGTGGAAGGGCCTCCGGCTCGGCAACGTCTCAAGGATAACGCTGCTCCTCGACGTGATCGGCGAGCGGGTCGTGGTCGCCGAGGTCGAGTAGCGGCGCGGCGGCGGGCGGGGTGAAGGGCTTTGGGAAGACTCGAAAGGAACACGTTCGCGAACCTGTTCGGCGCCGCTTGGTCGGCCGTCGTGGGCGTCGTGTGCGTGCCCGTCTACCTCGGGCTGCTGGGGGCGGAAGGCTACGGGCTGGTCGGACTCTTCGTCACGCTGCAAAGCGTCTTCGTCGTCCTCGACTTAGGCATCGGCGCGACCGTCAGCCGCGAGCTGGCGCGACTCGACGCGGGGGGCGGCGAGGCGCGGACGCAGCGCGACCTCGTCTACACGCTGCAAGTCGTCTACTGGCTCGTCGCACTGCTCGTCGGCGTCGCGGTCTTCGCGCTCGCCCCCGCCATCGCGCACGGTTGGGTGAGGCCGCAGACGCTTTCGGCCGAGGCGTTGACGACGTGCGTCAGGATGATGGGGGCGGCGATGGCCCTACAGTTCCCCTTCTCCTTCTACCAGGGCGGGCTGCTCGGGCTGCAAAGGCAGCCGCTCTTCAACGCGCTGGCCGCGGCCGCGGCGACGCTGCGGGCGGCGTTGACGCTGTCGGCCCTCGCGCTCGTCGCGCCGAGGCCCGAGGCGTTCTTCGCCGCGCAGATCGTGGCGGGCGGCGCGGGCACGGCGTCGGCCGCGCTCCTGCTGTGGCGCTGCCTGCCGGCGTCGGGCGAGAGGGCCGGCTTCCGGTTCGAGTTGATCCGGAGGGTCTGGCGCTTCGGCGCCGCCTACGCCGCGAACGCCGTCGCGACGATGGGGCTGATGCAGGGAGACAAGGTCATCCTCAGCGCGCTGCTTCCGCTTGAGGCGTTCGGCTACTACATGCTGGCGCAGGGCGTGGCGGCCGGCATGTACGCCGTCATCGTTTCGGTAAACTGCGCGGTCTTCCCGCAGTTGGCGGGCCTGGTCGCGCGCGGCGACAGGGGCGCGCTCTCGGAGGTCTACCACCGCGGGGGCCAGTTGATGTCTGTGCTGCTCGCGCCCGCGGCGGTCGTGGCGGCGCTCTTCCCGCGCGAAGTGCTCTGGGCGTGGACGGGCGACGCGGCGGCGGCCGAGCAGGGGCGTCTCGTCCTCACGCTGCTGGGCTCGGGGATGCTGCTGTACGGACTGGTTCAGGCGCCCTACTACTTACAGGTCGCGCACGGCTGGTGGCGCATCGTCTTGAGGACGAACCTGCTCATGCTCGTCTGCGTCGTGCCGCTGAACGTTCTGTTGGCGCGTGCGTACGGCGCCCCCGGGGCCGCGCTGGTCTTCGTGCTCCTGAACGTCGGCTACCTCCTGACGCTCCCCGCGGCGCACCGCCGTTTCCTTAAAGAGGGGAGCGCCCGCTGGCTCTTCGAGGACGTACTGCCGCCGCTCGTCGGCGCGCTCTGTGCCGGCGCGGCGGCGCGCTGGCTGATGCCGGCGCAACTGTCGCGCGTCGGGGTTCTGACTTACCTGTGTGCCGCAGGGGTGCTGGCGACGGCCGCGGCGGCGGCGCTCGCGCCGCGCATGAGGGCCGCCGTGTTCGCGCTGTCTCGGAGGAGGGCCGAGCCGTCCGTCGCTTGAAATGAGAATTCTCTACAGCATCCCCACCCTCGGGCACGGCGGCGCCGAGAGGCAGTTGTCGTACCTGGCCGCGGAGCTTTCCGCGAGGGGGCACGACGTACACGTCGCCTCTTCGCGCGGCGGCGTGAACCTCGGGCGGATGGAGTCGGCCGGGGTGGAGTGGCACCGCCTCGGCGGGGTCGGTCACCGCGACCCGCAAATCTTCTACAGGCTGCTCCGTCTGATGCGGAGGCTGAGGCCGGACGTCGTCCAGACGATCCTCACGCCGATGGACATCATGGGCGGAGCCGCCGCGCTCTTGACCGGCACGCGCTGGGTTTTAAGAGAGTCCAGTTCCGCGCCGCTGTACGCCACGGGCCTGCGGCACAGGCTGCGCCTCTCGCTCGCGCGGATGGCGGACGCCGTCGTGTCGAACTCCGCCGGGGGCGACGCCTACTGGCGCAAGGCTTCGGGCGCACCCCCGCTCCACCTGATTCCGAACGCGATACCTTTCGACGAGATAGCAGCCGGGGCGGGAGCCGCGCGCGCGACGGGACTCGGGTTCGGCCCCGGGGTGAAGGTCGTGCTCTACGCGGGGCGCATGGACGCGGGGAAGAACGTCGAGGGCGTGCTCGCCGCGCTGGCCCGCGTCGCCGAAGAGGTGCCGCTCGTGGGCGTCATGTGCGGGGACGGCCCGAGCCGCCCCCGCCTGGAGCGGATGGCGCGCGAGTTAGGGCTGGCCCGACGCGTCGTCTTCAAGGGCTACGTGGATAACCTGTGGGAGCTGATGAGGGGCGCCGACGCGTTCGTCTCGCTGAGCAGGTTCGAGGGCTGCCCCAACGTCGTCTTAGAGGCGATGGCCTGCGGCTGCCCCCTGGTCGTCTCCGACATCCCGGCCCACAGGGAGTTGCTGGACGAGCGCAGCGCGCGCTTCGCCGACGCGGAAGACACGGCGCGGGCGGCCGCGGAACTCAAAGCGACCCTGATGTTCGGCGGCGAGGCGCGCGCGCGCGCCGCACGCCTGAGGGCGGCCCAACGTCCCGTCGAGGCCACGGCGCGTCTCTACGAGCAACTCTACCTGGGCCTGCTCGGCGGGGCGTACGACGCGCGGCTCGGCGCGCAGATTTCGGACGGCGAGGCGGCGTAAGGCGGGGACGGTCTGCGCGGGTAGACGCGCGTGAGCGGATGGAAGCTGACGAAAGATTCGGGGCGTACGTGAGGCTCAGGCGCGCCGTGCTGCGGGAGTCGCGGCGCGCGCCCTCCCTCTCGTTCAGGCAGGGCCTCAAGGTGGCCGCGCTGGCGAGTTGCAACGCGGCGCTGGCCGTCCTGTCGGCGTGGTACATCGTCGCGCGCACGGGGCTCAACGTCGAGACCGACGCCTTCTTCGCCTCCGGCGCGCTGCCCCAGCTCGCCTTCCTGCTGCTCAGCGCCGCGCTGCCGCCCGTGCTGGTGCCGCTGCTCGCCACCAGGGACCCGGAGGGCCTGCGCGAAGACGCGTGGGTCTTCTTCCTTCTGACCACTTCGCTCTTCGGCCTCGTCGGCGCCGGCCTCTACGCCACGTGCGGCGTCTGGGTGCCGCTGCTCGTCCCGGGCTTCTCGGCCGGGGGCAAGAGCCTGACGGTCGCGCTGACGAAGATTCAGATCGTGAGCATGGTGCTCAACGCGGGGATCGTCACGCTCTGGGCGGCGCAGCAGGCGCGCAGGCGTTTCGTGTGGGTCGAGCTGTCGGGCGTGCTGGCGAACCTAGCGGGGCTGCTCTTTCTGGTCTGCGCGCTGCCGCGCTTCGGCATCCGGGCCGCGGCCTGGAACACGGTCTTCTACAACTGTCTGAAGCTGGCCCTCCTGCTGCCCGTGCTCGGGCGCTGGCGGCGGCCCGCGTGGCCCTCGCCGACGTTGAAGGAGGCTTGGCGTCTCTTCAAGCCCCTGCTGCCGGGGCAGGCGTACCTGCGCGCGGAGCCTCTGCTCGACCGCTTCCTGGCCTCGACGCAGGGGGCCGGGAGCCTCTCCCTGCTCTACGTCGCGCAGCAGATATACGCCAACGTCATCCTCGTGACGAGCAAGGCGATGGTCGCGCCCCTCGCGCCGCGCCTCGCGGTCGCGGCCGACCTGGGCGCGTGGCGGAGTTACCGCCGCGCGTACCGCAAGAGGCTCCTGCTGATCGCGCTCCTCTCGGCGCTGGGCGTGTCGTCGATGCTGGCCTTCGGGCCGCAGGCGCTCCGGCTCGCCGTCGGCCACGCGGGCGTCACGGCCGAGAACGTCTACGCGCTCTGGCTGGTCATGCTCGCGCTGGCGGGCGCGTTCGCGGGCGGGGTCTCGGGTCAGGTGGCGTCGGGGGCCTTCTACGCGATGGGGGACACGAAGACGCCGACGAAGGTCTCCGCCTTCATCTACACGCTCTACCTCCCGCTGAAGATCGCGGTCTTCCTCGGCTACGGCCTGCTCGGGCTGGCCGTCACGATGAGCGCCTACTTCCTCCTCAACTTCCTCGCGCAGCTCGTCCTGCTGGAGGGCGCGGTGTCGCGCAGGCTCTCGGAGCCCGCGCGGCCTCCGTCTTAGCCGCCGGGCGTGACCAGGCCGGCGATGACGGAGACGAGTTCCGCCGGCTCGACCGGCTTGGGGACGTGCGCGTCGAAGCCGGCGGCGAGCGCCCGCCGCTGATCCTCCTCCGACGCGTACGCCGTGAGGGCGACGGAAGGGGTGCGCCGTGCGCGCTTCGCCGCCAGGTCTTTGACACGGCCGACGAGCGCGTAGCCGTCCACGACCGGCATCCCTATGTCGGAGACCAGCACGTCCAACTCCTCGCGCTCGACGAACTCAAGCGCCTCCGCGGCCGACGCCGCCGTCGAGACCTCCGCGCCCGCGCGGCCGAGCACCAGCGCCAACAACTCGCGCGCGTCGGGCTGGTCGTCCACGACGAGGACGCGGACGCCGCCGAGCGTCGCCGAGCCCTCCCCCGCCTCGGACTTCGCCGGGGGCGCCTCCGCCGCCTCGTGCGCGCCCGGCGGCGGCGCCCTGACCGCCGCGACCGGCAGGTTGATGGTGAAGGTCGAGCCGCGCCGCTCGCCCCCGCTCTCCGCGGAGACGCTCCCGCCGTGCTGTTCGACGAGGTGGCGGACGATGGCCAAGCCCAGGCCGAGGCCCCCGTGCTCGCGCGTCGTCGAGCCGTCCTGCTGGCGGAAGCGCTCGAAGACGTGCGGCAAAAACTCGGGCGCGATGCCCTGCCCCGTGTCGCTCACCGAGAGCCGCACGTCCGAGCCGTAGCGCTCGACGCTGACGCCGACCTCGCCCCCCTTCGGCGTGAACTTGATGGCGTTCGAGAGCAGGTTCCAGATGACCTGCTGGAGGCGGTCGGGGTCGCCCGTCACGAGGTCGGTCTCGTCGCCGTACTCGGCGCCGAGCCGGATGGCCTTCGCGTCGGCGGCCTGCCGCATGGAGTCGAGCGCCGCCTCGACGATGGGGACGAGTTCGACCTGGCGGGTCTTGAGCTGGAGCTTGCCGCTGATGATGCGCGACACGTCGAGCAGGTCGCGGATGAGCTGGTGCTGCGCCTCCGCGTTGCGCTCGATCACGTCGAGCCCGTGCCGGGCCGACGCGCCGTCCACCCCCTTGTCGCGCAGCAGCCGCGCCCAGCCGAGGATGGCCGTGAGCGGGGTTCTCAGCTCGTGCGAGAGCGTGGCGAGGAAGACGTCCTTGGCGCGGTTGACGGCCTCGGCCTCGGCGCGCGCGGCGACCGCCTCTTCGAGCAGGCGCGCGCGCTCCTCCTGCGCGTGCCGTTCGGCCGCGAGGTGCGCGCGCACCTCGTACTGCCGGCGGCGCGCGCGCAGCGCCGACCGCACGGCGCTCAGGATGGTGATGACGCGGGTCGGCCGCTCGACGAGCGTCACGTTCATCACGTCGCCGAGCGACTTGAGCGCGCCCGCGTCGCCGGCCGTCGCGTCGCCCCCGGCCGTCAGGACGACGAGGGGGAAGTCCGACCAGGCGGGCTGTTCGCCGAGCGTGTCGAGCAGGAGGCGCCTGTCCTCCGCCGAGAGCGCCTCCTCGGCGATGAGGGCGGCCCCGGCCCCCTCGCGGCACTTCTCGCACAGCTCCGACATCCCGGCGCAGACCTCGACGGGGATGCCGGCACCCGAAAGGTAGCGGCCCGTCAGGTCGGCGTCCCGCCCCGTCGGCGTGAGGAGCAGCACGCGCCCGTCCAGCCCTTCGTCGTCACTCTTCGTCATCATTACCGCCGAGCAGCGCGTTCCTCATCCGGCCGTCTTCGTTCAACACGGGGACGCCCGTCAGCACGCCGCGGAACGCCTTCAGCGGCTCGCCGACCTCGACGCCGCGCGACGCCGACAGGCGCAGCTCGCGGATGGTGTCCTCGTGGCGGCCCGTCCGCTTCTTGACGACCGAGATGGCGCGGCGGATGGCGCCCGCCGCCTCGAAGTACCGGAGCAGGACGACCGTGTCGGCGAGGTAGCTCACGTCCACGGGCGACGACATCTGGCCCATGAAGCCGTGCTGCGCCATCACCAGCAGCGTCACGACGCCCTGCTGGTTGAGGTACGTGAGCAGCTCGTGCATCTGCGCCGTCAGGAACCGCTCGTCCGGCATGGCCTGCATGTAGCCGTTGAGGCTGTCGATGACCACGAGCCGCGCGCCGTCGCGCTCGACCGCCGTGCAGACGGCGTGCGCGAACTCGCCCGGCGACAGCTCGGCCGGGTTCACCTGCTGCACCTTCAGGCGCCCGGCCTCGACCTCCGCGCGCAGGTCAGTCCCCAGCCCGGCGGCGCGGTTCAGGTAGGTGTTGACGCCCTCGTCGAAGATGAAGGCGGCGGCCGGCTCGCCGCGCGCGACCGAGGCCGCGGCGAAGTGCGTCGCCAGCGAAGACTTGCCGCAGCCGGCGGGGCCGAGGACGAGCGTGGCCGTCCCGCGGTCGAGGCCGCCGCCGAGCAGCGCGTCGAGTTCGGACACCCCGCTCGCGACCGTCCCGGGCTCGAACTCGGCGCCGCGCCCGGCCGCGACCAGCCGCGGGAAGACTACGACGCCGCCCGTCCTGATGGCGAAGTCGTGGAAGCCGCCCCGGAAGCGGCTGCCGCGCAGCTTCGAGACGCGCAGCCGGCGCCGCTCCGCGCCGTAGTCGAGTTCGAGCTGTTCGAGCATCACGACGCCGTGGGCGATGGACTGCACCTGTAGGTCGGCGTCGGCCGAGGTGCGGTCGTCGAGGAGCAGGACGGTGGTCTTGCGCCCGGCGAAGTACTGCTTGAGCGCGAGTATCTGCCGGCGGTAGCGCAGGGGGTCGCGCGCCAGCAGCCGCATCTCCGAGAGCGAGTCGAAGACGACGCGGCGGGGCTGGGTGTGTTCGACCTCTTCGATGACGGCCCGCGTCGTCTCGCCCAGCTCGACCTCCGACGGGTGGAAGATGGTGTACTGCGCCTCGGCCTTCAGGCTCTCCGCGGGCGGCACCAGCTCGTGCAGGCTGACCCCTTCGAGCGACCAGCCGTGCGAGCGCGCGACCGCCGTCAGCTCCTCCTTCGTCTCGGAGAGCGTGACGTAGAGCACGGGCTCGCCGCGGCGCGCGCCTTCGAGCAGGAACTGGAGCGCCAGCGTCGTCTTGCCCGTGCCCGGGTCGCCCTCGACCAGGTAGAGGCGGTTGGCGGGGAAGCCGCCTTCGAGGACACTGTCCAGCCCCGCGCTGCCCGTCCCCAGCCGCGACTGTGCTTCGCCGTCGCCGGCCGGCCCTCCCCTGTCGGTTGACTGACTCATAAGCCCTTCCGCCCCCACAAGCTGACTTCGCCCCGCATCGACCGCAGACAAATAATGGGGTGGGCCGCGCCCGCCCCGCTCTTTCATAAACTCGGATTGCAGTAACTATATCACGCCGCGGAGGAGTCGCTCACCGCCGCGAGCCAGAGTATTATCTCGGTCTGTCGCAAGCTCACATGACCCTGAGCCGGTGCGTTTTCAAATGCCCGTGCGGCCTCGGCGTAACCGATGGCTGTCGTGCGGCTCAGGCGGTTCGCTTCTAAAACTCGCGAGGCGGTGAATGATCATGCGTAAATTAATGGCGTTTACAATCGGAGCCCTCCTACAGTTGCAAGGTGGCGCCGTTTACCTCTCTGCCCAGACAGGGAACATCACCCGCCAGGAGATGCTTCGGGGCTCGGTAACACCCGAGCGCGAGTGGTGGGACGTCCTGCATTATCACCTGAAGGTCGAGTTTTTACCCGAGACTAAGAGGCTGAAAGGGTCGAACGCAATAACTTTCAGAACTCTGAAAGCGGGAAACAGGATGCAGGTCGATTTGCAGCCGCCGCTCGCGATCACAAAAGTCACTCACGGTGAGTCTCAGCTCAAATTCGAGCGTGAGGGGAATGTCTACTGGGTAACTTTCGAGAAGGAGATTCCGAAAGGCGTAGAAGATAAGGTCGAAATATTTTACGAAGGCGTCCCCGTAGTGAGTAAGAATCCCCCCTGGGTCGGCGGGATAACCTGGGGCCGGGACGACCTCGGAGAGCATTTCATCGTCACCACCTGCCAGGGAATCGGGGCGAGTATCTGGTGGCCGAATAAAGACCACGGGTCTGACGAGCCCGACCGCGGGATGAGAATCAGCGTGACCGTGCCGGAAAACCTAACGGCCGTCTCGAACGGCCGCTTGAAAAAGACAGACCACGACACCGCCGGTAGAACAAAAACCTTCCACTGGGAAGTCCTGAACCCGATCAATAACTACGGGGTCAACGTCAACATCGCCAACTACGTAAACTTCTCTGAAAAATATCGCGGCAAAGGCGGGGTGCTGGACATGGACTACTGGGTGCTGGCCCACCAGAAAGAGGCCGCGACCAAACATTTCAAAGAAGTCCCACGCATGATGGAAGCCTTCGAACACTGGTTCGGGAAGTACCCTTTTTACGAAGACAGTTTCAAACTCGTCGCGGTCTCATACCCCGGGATGGAGCACCAAAGCTCGGTCACATACGGCAACTGGTTCAGGAACGGATACCTCCAGCGGGACGGCAGCGGCACCGGAGTCGGTTTTAAATTCGACTTCATCATCGTGCACGAGTCCGGGCACGAGTGGTTCGGCAATAACATCTCGATGAAAGACGCGGCGGACATGTGGATTCACGAGGGCTTCGCGAACTATTCGGAGAGCCTTTTCGTCGAGTACCACTTCGGCAGGAAAGAGGCGGAAGATTATATGGTCGGCAACCGCCGCCTCATCAGAAACGACAGGCCGATTATCGGCACTTACGGCGCGAACAGAGAAGGGTCGGGCGACATGTACCCCAAGGGCGGGAACATGCTGCACACCATCCGCCACGTCGTCAACGACGACACTAAATGGCTCTCCATCCTGCGCGGGCTCAACGCCGATTTTTGGCACCAGACCGTTTCGACAGAGCAGGTCGAATCGTACATCAGTAAGAAGGCCGGCGTTGACCTCGGCAAGGTTTTCGACCAATACCTGCGGACGACGGAAATCCCTCTATTAAAATACAAGGTGAACGGGAAGACGCTGTCGTTCGTCTACGAGCGGGTGGTCAAAGGTTTTGCGATGCCGATTCGCGTATCCATTAACGGCAAGGAGGTCGCACTAACGCCGACCGAGGCGGTACAGACTTTCGTCTTCCCCGAAGAGATCAAAACGTTTGAAGTCAACCGCAACTTCTACATTGACGCGGAGAATTCGGGACGGTGAAGGCGCCCTTCTGTCACGCGCCTAGACGGCCCAGTTGATGGCGCCGCCGAGGAGGCCGCCGACCTCCTCGCGGATGAACGCCTTCACCCCTTCGCGCCCGGTCAGGCGCAGCCAGACGGGGCCGCCCTCCGGCTCGACCTCCATCACGAAGCCCAGGAACGGGCAGCAGAGCCGTTCGAGTGAGACGAACTCCGCCAACTTGTGCAACGTGTCGGGACTGGCCGGCAGGCGGAAGGCGTAGCCGCCGGGCAACTCCCTGACCTCCTCGACGGCGCGGAACAACTCGCCCGCGTTGGCGACGTGCCGCCCCCTCCGGCCCGGCTCGATGGCGCCCATGTCGCAGGCAAGAGGAGACTCTCTGGTTTCGCCGTTCATCAGCTCTAAGACCTCCCTCGTCGATTCATTTATCCGCCGACATAATCCCGCCGCTCAGCCCTGCATCTCCCCGGAGAGTAATACCACACGCCCGAGGGCCGTGGGCACGCGCACGAGCAGCGCCCGCGCTACGGCGGCAGCGGCGATGGGCCGGTAGTTCGCCGGGACGAGCGGGCCGAGGATTCTGCCGACGGCCACCCCGACCCTCTCGGCCGGGCGGCGCGGTTGTCCAAGCGTCTCGCGGTCTCCCAGGAGGAGAGACGGGCGCGCGACGACCAGCCCCTCGAACGAGAGACGCGCCAGCGCGTCCTCCGTCTCCCCCTTCACGCGGTTGTAGAAGATGCGTGACTTCGCGTCCGCGCCCATAGCGCTGACCAGACCGCAGCGACGAGCCCCCGCGGCGAGCGCGGCGCGGGCGGCCGAGAGGTTGGCGTCGAAGTCCACGGCTCGGAAGGCGTCCTGGCTGCCCGCCGCCTTGATGGTCGTGCCGAGCGCGAGGTAGACCTCGTCCGCGGGCGGGAGCGGAGGCAGCGCGGCGAAGTTGACGACGTGCGGGGTGAGCTTCGGGTGCGAGAGGCCGGGCGCGCGCCGGCCGAGCGCGTGGACGGCCGCGACCGAAGCGTCGGCGAGCAGCCCTTCGAGGAGGGCACGGCCGACCAGGCCGGTGGCGCCGGCCAAAACTACTGTTCTTGTAGTCGCCCCGCCGCGGCTGAGAGAAGGTATGTCCGGCACCCGGCCCTTAATCACTCACATCCGGAGAGAAGATTGATTTTCTAGCTTCCGCTGACTATCCCTTTGACCCTGCCCACCTCGCCCGTCTCCAACCTGACCTTGATGCCGTGCGGGTGGTGAGAGGATTTCGTCAGCACGTCCCTGACCACGCCGCGGGTCAGCCTCCCCGTGCGCTGGTCCTGCTTCAGGACTATATCGACCGTGAGCCCCGGCCTCACGTCTTTCCGCTCCCTGCCGTCCATGAGAAATCCCTCTCATCCCTCATCATACCCCAGGAAGTTGACGGCGTGCTCACCCCGCGGCGGGAGGAAGGCCGAGCCGCACGCGGCTTATGGCAGGTACGTATGAGACAGTCCTATGATGTGACTAACAGTCGGCTCTTTAACTGTGGGGGCTTCCGGTTATACTCACACGCGGGCGGGGCTCGAAGGAGGCCCGCGACGTGGCCGAAAGCCTCGACGGCTTGTTGACGGGATTAGGGGGAAGAGTGATTCCGGGTAACAGCGGGGACGCAGCCCGCCGTCCGAAGGAGAGAAGCGACCGTTAGGGCCGGCCGCGGTGTTGAGACTAAACGGGCACAGGGGTCAATGATGGCAGCAGATTATCGTCCGACGTATTTAGATTTATACGAGTCCGGGGAGCTTGAGCGGAGGGTGCGAGCCCTCGAAAGTCTGCTGCTCAGGTGCACGGTCTGCCCGCTCGACTGCGGCAACAACCGGATGGAGAATCAGCTCGCCCGCTGCTTCTCGGGCCGGCTGCCCGTCGTGAGTTCCTACACGCCGCACTTCGGCGAGGAGCCGGCGCTGACGGGGACGAAGGGCGCGGGCAACGTCTTCTTCGGCAACTGCAACCTGCGCTGCGTCTACTGCCAGAACTACCAGATTTCGCAGGCGCACAAGGAGCAGATTAAGAACGAGGTCACGCACGAGCGGCTGGCCGAGATGCTGCTCGAACTACAGGCGCGCGGCTGCCACAACATCAACTTCGTCAGCCCGACGCACTTCGCCCCGCAGATGGCGCGCGCCGTCCTCGTCGCCTGCGCCGGGGGCCTGCGCCTCCCGGTCGTCTACAACACGAACGCCTACGACTCGGTCGAGGTGCTGCGGCTGCTCGAAGGCGTCGTCGGCGTCTACCTGCCCGACCTCAAGTACGCGGACTCGTCCGAGGGCTACACCTTCTCCAAAGTCCCGCACTACGCGGAGCGCGCGCGGGCGGCGCTCAAGGAGATGTACCGGCAGACGGGCGACGAGTTGGTCTTCCGCGAGGACGGGACGCTCGCGCGCGGGCTGGTCGTGCGCCTGCTGGTGCTCCCGAACGACGTGGCGGGCGTGCGCGAGTCGCTCGAATGGATACGCGACGAGCTGAGCCCGCGCGTCGCCGTCTCGCTCATGGCGCAGTACTACGCGACGAACAGGGCCGCGACCGACGAGCGCTACGTGCTGCTCGGGCGCCGCATCACGGAGGGCGAGTGGTGGCGCGCCGTCTCGCTGCTCGAACGGCTCGGCATGGAGGAGGGCTGGATGCAGGAGTACGACGGCGCCTCGCACTACTACCGCCCGGACTTCACGGACCCCGAGACGCCCTTCAAAGACATCAGGGACTTTCAAACACGTTGAGGAGCCCCCGCAGGTGAGCACAAACACGGAAGCGCAGGCGCCCGACTTCACCCTGAAGGACGGCGAGGGCAACGACTGGCGTCTGAGCGAACAACGCGGCCGGGTCGTCGTGCTGCTCTTCTACCCGGGCGACGAGACGCCCGTCTGCACGCGACAGATGTGCTCGGTGCGCGACAACTGGGAGCAGTACCGGGAGACGGGCGCGGAGGTCGTCGGCATCTCGACCGACTCGGTCGAGTCGCACAAGAAGTTCGCCGAGCACCACTCGTTACCCTTACGCCTGCTCTCCGACCCCGACCGCCGCGTCGCCGAACTCTACGGCGCGAAGTCCTGGCTGCCCGGCCGCGCCGCCCGCGCCGTCGTCGTCATCGACGCCGAGGGCCGCGTCCGCCACAACCGCGCACAGCCCCTCTCACTCTTCCGCCCCAAGGACGACGAGGTGCTCGCCGCCATCCGCGAGGCGCAAAAGTGAGCGGTGAGCAGTAAGCAGTTTAAGAAATCGGGCGGCGCCGGTCTTAACCCGACTACTGCTCACCGCTCACTGCTCACTGCTCACAGTCCCGTCGTGTTATCCTTCCGCCACAACTTCCAACGGGAATTTCTGTAAGGAGAACGGTCAATGGCGGAACAGGTCAAGTGCGCCCGGTGCGGCGAGAAGCGCGAGGGGCTGGGGTACGCGCCCTTCCCGAACGAGGTGGGGCGGCGCATCGGCTCGGAGATTTGCGGGGTCTGCTGGAAGGAGTGGCTCCAGCGCCAGAACATGATCATCAACCACTACGGCCTCGACCTCATGAACGAGGACGCCCAGGGGTTCCTCTTCGACAACATGAAGTCCTTCTTCTTCGGCGGCGGCGAACTCCCCAACGCGCAGATCGACACCTCGAAGGAGGGGACGATCAAGTGGTAGGTGGGTGGGTGTCGGGTGTCGGGTGTTAGGTGTGTGTTAGGTGCTAGGTGCAGGGCTGTGGCAGTCTCAAGCTCGGCGGGCGCGTTACTAAAATTTCAAAACCCGACACCTAACACCCGACACCCGACACCCCAAAACCCGCCCCCCGTACGGTACGGCACATTTTTCTTGTCTTGCCCCCTCCCGCGGCGTTAGAATCGCGCCGGTTTTCAAGCCCCTACAATCCGCCCGAGGCTTTACCGGGGCGCCCGCCCGCGCGGCACGCCCGGCGGGCGCTTGCTCGGGCCGAGGTTAACTTTAAGGGAAACATTCCCGGGAGAAAGTATGAGGAGTAAAACGATCCTTTCGATTCTGGCGGGCGCGGCGCTCTGCCTGACGGCCGCCGGCTGCGGCTCCGACGCCAACACGAACACGACGAACGCCAACGCCAACCGCGCGGCCAACGCGAACGCCACGGCCACGCCCGCGGCCACCGTGACGCCCGCCGGCAGCGCCTACAACCGCAACTACAACTCGAAGGAAGATTACAAGAAGGACGAGGCCAGCTATAAGGCCGAGGCGAAGAACGCCGGCTCGACCATCGGCTCCGGCCTGGAGGACGGCTGGATTCACCTCAAGGTGCGCGGCGCGCTCGCGGCCGTGGACGATCTGAGGGACTCGACCATCAACGTGGACGTGGACAACAACGTCGTCACGCTCCGCGGCTCGGTCGGCAACGCCGCCTCGAAGAAGGCCGCGGAGGACGCCGCCAAGAAGGTCGACGGCGTCAAGAGCGTCACCAACAAGCTCGAAATCAAGGCCGACGGCTCCTCGAACAAGACCGGCAACGCCAACGCCAACAACGCCAACAAGAAGTAAGAGCGGCCAACCCCGGGAGCGCGGGCATCCTGCCCGCCATGAGCGCGTGAGCGCGAATGCCGAGAGACTTAATGCCTCGACGTTGAGGAATAAAGCTTCACGGCTAAGCGTGCTCCCGCACGCTTCGGCGGGCAGGGATGCCCGCGCTCCCGGCGCTGAAACTTTTACCCAGCCGCCCCCGTAGCTAAGCGCGCACTTTCCGATTCTCAACCGTAACAATTCGACGCGCGTGCTTCACGGCCACGTCGGGGGCCGGGGCGCGCGAATCTTCCACGAACGGGGCAGGAAACCACCTTATGCGACACTCCCAGGTAAGAAACCTCGCGGCGCTCGCGGCCGCGCTCCTCTCGGCCGCCGCGTGGCTCGCGGCGTCGGCGGGCGCGCAGTACAGGCCCGGCGGGGGCGTGGACGTTTACGCCATCACGAACGCGCGCGTCGTCACCGTCTCCGGCCCCGTCATCGAGCGCGGCACGGTCGTCATCCGCGACGGCCTCATCGCGGCCGTCGGCGCGAACGTCTCGGCGCCGCCCGACGCGCGCGCCATCGACGGCACGGGACTCACGGTCTACCCCGGCCTCATCGACGCCAGCACCACGCTCGCCATCCCGCGCCCGACGCCGACGCCCGGCGCGACCCCCGGCGCAGGCGGCGGGGGCGGCGGGCTCGCCGGACTCTTCGGCCAGACCACGCCCTCGGCCGTCTCGCCGAACTCGACGCAGCCGCCCGGCCTCCAGCCCGAGATACTCGCCGCCGACATCATCCGGCTGGGCGCCCCGGAGGTCGAGGCCGCGCGCAACGCCGGCATCACGGCCGCGCAGACCGCGCCCCGCGGCAACGTCTTCCTCGGGCAGTCGGCCGTCATCAACCTCGCGGGCGACACGCCGCAGCAGATGATCGTCCGCACGCCCGTCGCGCTCTACGTCGGACTGAACCCCATCGGGCAGGGCCAGTACCCGGGCTCGCTCATGGGCGTCTTCTCCTCCGTGCGCCAGATGCTCCTCGACGCGCGCCGCTTCCGCGAGGCCAACGAAATCTACGAGCGCAACCCGAAGGGCTTGAGGAGGCCCGAGCAGGACAAGTCGCTCGCCGCGCTCCAGCCCGTGCTCGCGCGGCAGATGCCGGTCGTGATGCAGGCCGACCGCGAGCGCGAGATCGAGCGCGCCCTGGACCTGGCGCAGGAGTTCAACCTCAACCTCGTCATCAACGGCGGCATGGAGGCCGACCGCGTCGCCGCGCGTTTGAAGGCCGCGAACGTCCCCGTCCTGCTCTCCCTGAACTTCCCGCGCCGCTCGGCGGCCGTCTCGCCCGAGGCAGACCCCGAGCCCCTGCGCATCCTGCGCGAGCGCGTCGAGGCGCCGAAGACCGCGGGCCGTCTCGCCGCCGCGGGCGTCCGCTTCGCCTTCCAGTCGGGCGGCATGACGACGATGACCGACTACCTCGCCAACGCCGCGAAGGCGGTCGAGGCGGGGCTCGCGCGCGACGACGCCGTCAGGGCTTTGACGCTGAGGCCGGCGGAGATTCTCGGCGTCTCCAACCAGCTCGGCTCGGTCGAGGTCGGCAAGATCGCGAACCTGACCGTGACGCGCGGCGACCTCTTCGCGCGCGACCGGCGCCTCGCGCACCTCTTCATCGACGGCCGGCAAATCGAGCTCCGCCCCGCGGCGGCGGCGGGGGCCGGCCCGGCCAACGCCTCCGGCACCTGGACGCTCAACGTCAACCTCGGCGGCTCTGGCAACGAGCGGCAGGAGCTTTCGGCCACGCTCACGCTCCAGCAGCAGGGCGAGCGCCTGTCGGGCTCGCTGCAAGGGCAGCTCGGCTCGGGCACCATAGCCAGCGGCACTCTCGTCGGCTCGGACATCAACTTCACCGTGCCCATCACCCTGCCCGCGCCCGCGAGCCAGACGACCGACGCCATCTTCACCGGGACGATCTCGGGGGGCGAGATGCGCGGCACCGTGCAGGTCGTCGGCCGCGGCTCGGGCACCTTCAACGGCACGCGCGCCGGCGGAGGCCCGCCGCCCGCGCCCGCCGCCACGCCCAACCCGCAGCCCTCGACGCCCCCCGGCGCGCGGCCCCAGACGCCCGGCGGCCGGCCCGGCGAGGGGGAGCCGCGGCCGCGCGCCACGCCGACCCCGACGCCCGCGGAGGGCGTGACGCCGCCGGCGGACGGAAAGAACCTTATGGCCTCGAACTGACTTCGGAGAAAAGTATGAAGAGACTTTTAACGCTCGCGCTCATGTTCGCCGCCGCCTGCGCGGCCGCGACGGCTCAGCAGCGTGGCGGCGGCCGGTCGCGCGAGACGGCCGCGCCCGCGCCGGCCGCGGCGGCGCAGGACACTCTGATACGCAACGCGACGGTGCTGACCGTCTCGCACGGGACTCTCAACGCAACGGACGTGCTTCTGCGCGGCGGCAAAATCTCCGCGGTCGGGCAGAACCTCAAGGCGCCCGAGGGCGCGCGCGTCATCGACGCGACGGGCAAGTTCGTCCTGCCCGGCATCATCGACGCGCACTCGCACTCGATGATGGACGGCTCGGTCAACGAGTGCACGCGCTCGGTCACCTCGATGGTCACCACGCGCGACATCCTCAACCCGACGGCCGTCAACATCTACCGCGAGCTGGCCGGGGGCACGACCGCCGCGCTCCTCCTGCACGGCTCCTGCAACTCCATCGGCGGGCTCTCCACGACCGTCAAGTTCAAGTGGGGTCACCCGGCCTCGGACTTCCCCGTGCCGGGCGCGCCGCCGGGAATCAAGTTCGCGCTCGGCGAGAACCCGAAGCGCTCGAACTTCAACCTGCCCGGCCTTGAGCGCCGCTACCCGGCCACGCGCATGGGCGTCGAGGAGACCATCCGCGACGCCTTCACGCGCGCCCGCGACTACAAGAAAGATTGGGACGACTACCGCGCCGCCACCGGCCGCGGCGAGAAGAACGTCATCCCGCCGCGGCGCGACCTTGAGCTTGAGCCGCTGGTCGAGATACTCGAAGGCAAGCGCTTCGTCCACTCGCACTGCTACCGCGCCGACGAAATCCTGATGCTCATCAACGTCGCCGACGAGTTCGGCTTCAAGGTCAGGACGTTCCAGCACGTCCTGGAGGGCTACAAGGTGGCGGCCGAGATCGCGCGCCACGGCGCGGGCGCCTCGACCTTCACGGACTTCTGGGGCTACAAGATGGAGGCGTACGACGCCATCGCCTACAACGCCGCCGTCATGGTGCGCCACGGCGTCGTGACTTCCGTCAACTCCGACTCCGACGAGCGCGCGCGCCGCCTCAACATCGAGGCCGCGAAGACCGTGCGCTACGGCGGGCTGACCGAAGAGGAGGCCCTCAAGCTCGTCACGCTCAACCCGGCCATCCAGCTCGGCATCGACAAGCGCGTCGGCTCCATCGACGTGGGCAAGGACGCCGACCTCGCCGTCTGGAGCGCGCACCCCTTCTCGGTCTACGCGCGCGTCGAGCAGACGTTCGTGGACGGCGAGCTGCTCTTCGACCGCCAGGCCGACCTCGCACGACGCCCCGCCCTCGAAGCGGAGCGCAAGGCCCTGGAGCAGGCCGAGTCGAACCGCCCGCCCGCTTCGGGCGGCACGCCGCCGCGCACGCCGCCCTCCGTGCGCCGCGCCTACACCGACGACGACGACGTGCAGGACGTGCAGGAGGAGAACCGCCGATGAAGGAACCGAGACTCTCATCCTTAAGCGGCGCGCTGCTCGCCGCCATCCTCTGCCTGCCCCCGACGTCACTCATGGTCGCGCGCGCGCAGGACACGGATCGCACGGACGCTTCGATGACGAACACGCCGCCGCCGACCTACGTCATCCGCGGCGCGCACGTCGTCACCGTCTCGGGCGCCGACATCGAGAACGCCACCGTCGTCGTCACGGGCGGCCGCATCAGCGCCGTCGGCGCGAACGTCTCGGCCCCCGCGGGCGCGCAGACGATTGACGCGGGCGGCCTGTGGGTCTACCCCGGCATGATCGACGCGGGGACGAACATGGGGCTGACCGAAGTCGCCTCGGGCGCGCCCGGCACCATCGACACGCAGGAGCTGGGCGACATGAACCCGAACGTCGCCGCCATCTGGGCCGTCAACCCGCACAGCTCGCACATCGCCGTCACGCGCGTCGAGGGCGTCACCTCCGTCCTCTCGATGCCCTCGGGCGGGACGATCTCGGGGCAGGCGGCCTTCATCAACCTCGCGGGCTCGTCCCCGCGCGAGATGGCCGTCGCGCCCCAGGCGGCGCTCGTCATCGACTTCCCGCGCGTCGGCGGCGGCGGCGGGGGCTTCGCCGCCTTCCTCCAAGCCCAGCAGGGCATCACGCAGGACGCGCTCACGGCGCGCGACCGCCGCGTCGAAGAGCTGCGCCGCCTCTTCCGCGACGCCGAAGCCTACGGCCGCGCGCAGGACGCCTACGCCAGAGACCCGAAGTCCGTCCCGCGCCCGCCGACCAACCTGAAGCTGGCGGCGCTCGTCCCTTACGCGCGCGGCGAGCGGCCTACCATCTTCCGCGCCGAGCGCGAGCGCGACATCCGCAACGCCGTCCGCTTCGCCGAGGAGCTGAAGCTCAAGCCCGTCGTCATCGGCGGCAGCGAGGCGGGGAAGGCCGCGCAGTTTTTGAAGGAGAAGAACGTGGCCGTCATCCTCGACAGCGTTCTGAACCTGCCGCTGCGCGAGGACGACCCGTACGACTCGCTCTACGAGAACGCCGCGAAGTTGCAGGCCGCGGGCGTCCGCTTCTGCATCTCGACGGGCGACTCGGGCGCGCACGTCCGCGACCTCCCCTTCCACGCCGGCATGGCCGCGGCCTACGGGCTGCCCAGGGGCGAGGCGCTCAAGGCGGTCACGCTCTACCCGGCGCAGATCCTCGGCGTCGCCGACCGCGTCGGCTCCGTCGAGCAGGGCAAGATCGCCAACCTCGTCGTCACCGACGGCGACATCCTCGAAGCGCGCACGCGCGTCCGCCACCTCTTCATCGCCGGCCGCCAGATACCGCTGGTGAGCCGCCACACGATGCTCTACGAGCAGTTCAAGGACAGGAAGTAGGGAAGGCGGAAGGCAGTTAAGACAGCCTCAACGAAACGGAGGCGGCGAGCTTCATAACTCGCCGCCTCCGCTCCGTCGGGCTACTTGCTTTAACGACCCACTGCCTACCGCCTACTGCTGTCCGAATTCGTTCCTAAGAATTTCGAGCACTTGCCGTCTGAGTTGCGGCGCGTCCTGCGCAGCAGTCGTCCAGACGATGGACCAATCGACCGTGAAGTAGGCGTGGACGGCGATGTTGCGAAAGCCCACGATGTCCGGCCACTCGACTTCGGGGTGGCGCCCGCGCAAGTCCTCAGAGACGCGAGCGGCAGCCTCGCCGATGATCGTCAATTTGTGGAGCACGGCGCTGCGCGGTAGGTCGTCTTGCAGGAACGAATCGCGCCCGCGCCCGGAAAGGAACGACGCGATGGGGTCGGCCGCCTCGACTATGTCTGAGAGGTACAGTTCGTCACGCCGCATAGATGACACGCGCGCTGTCGAGCACTGACTGCCTGATCTTTTCTTTCAGACCCGCCTTCGGCACGAGGTCAACGCGGCGGCGGAGAAGCGCCGACAGCTCGCGCTGCATCTTCGAGAGCGTCACGAACCCGACCCGGGCCGAAGGCTCGAACTCGACGAGTATGTCCACGTCGCTGTCGGGCCGGAAGTCTTCGCGCAGTGACGAGCCGAAGAGCGACAGCTCCCGCACGCGGTAGCGGCGGCAGAAATCTGCAAGGCTCTCTTCTGGTATCTCGACCGCGGCCCGCATGTGTCCCCCCTCCCGCCGGGAGTATAGCTCAGATTCCGACCCACCCGCCTTTTTTACAATCGGCTCGCAAGCTAATTGCAACCAACGGCGCCCCCGTTTCCGCATATCGTCTCACCGAACAATAAACATCACTGCCCCGACAACCCGACAAGTGTCTGTAAGCGCCTCGCCGTAGGACCCACGCCGTTGTCTCAAGGCCGCAGTGAAATCACATTCAGGTAGTTGGAGGAGAGGATTAGAGCATGAAGACTTCCAGAACACTACGCACCTTCGTGGGGACTTGCGCGCTGGCGCTCGCCTTCGCGCCCGCGGCGCTCGCGCAGGAGACCCAGACCAACACGCGCACGTCCACGGTCGTCTCGGGCCAGAAGACGAAGCTCCGCGGCGCCATCGTGCGCCGCAACGCGGACTCCTTCGTCGTCCAGGACGACTTGACGGGCGCGCAGACGACCGTCGTCCTGAACGACCGCACCAGCGTCAAGACCAAGGGCGGCTTCCTCGGCGGGGGCACCAAGTACGCGCTGACGGCCGTCACGCGCGGCCTCCACGTCGAGATCGAGGGGCGCGGCGACGCGTCGGGCAACCTCGTCGCCGACAAGGTGCGCTTCACCGACGCCGACCTGCGCGCGGCGCGCACGCTCGAAGCCAACATCGTCCCCGTCGAGGGCCGTGTGGGGACGGCCGAGGGCCGCATCGGCGAGGTCGAGCAGAACGCGCAGCGCATGTCGGGCCAGTTGGATGAGCTCGCGGCCGTCTCGAACGCCGCGGCCGGCGGCGCCGTCGCCGCGCAGGAGCAGGCCGACCGCGCCGTCCAGGGCGTCAACGTCGCCAACGAGCGCATCAACTCCATCGACGACTACACGCCCGAGCAGAGCATCAAGGTCACCTTCAAGCTGCGCAGCGCCGTGCTGACGCCCGACGCCAAGACCTCGCTCGACCAGGTCGCCGAGTACGCGAAGAACGCCAGGGGCTTCGTCATCGAGGTGACCGGCTACGCCTACGAGTCGCGCAACGCGAACGCCAACCGCCAGCTCAGCGAGCAGCGCGCCGAGTCGGTCGTGCGCTACCTCGTCGAGAACCACAACGTGCCGCTGCGCCGCATCCTGACGCCGTTCGGCTACGGCGCGAAGAACGCGCTCAACGAGAACAAGACCCGCGACGAGCGCGCCGAGAACCGCCGCGCCGAGATCCGCGTCCTCGTCAACCGCGGCCTGACCGGCACGCCCGGCGACGGCACCAAGATCTCCGCCGCCACGCAGCCAGAGTAAGGGAAGTAGACGGTAGACAGTAGTCAGTAGAAAAACAGGAGCGGCGCGTCCTCAGCCTTCGGGCCGGGCGCGCCGCTTCTTCTTCCTACCGACTACTGTCAACTTCTTACGCCTCACCCGGGCACGACCAGCTTCGAAGGGGGCAGGATGGCGGGCTTGCCGCGGTGCTGCCAGCAGCGGCCGGGGCCGCGCACGCGCCGCTGGCACGGCGTGCCCTTCTTCGTCCGCGCGCCGCAGACGTAGACGACCTCTTCGGGGTCGGTCGGGCGCTCGCCCGCCGTCCCGTCCGCGCCGTAACTCGGCGCCG
>DASVQJ010000255.1:0-6669 GCA_036389235.1 Pyrinomonadaceae bacterium
AGGCGAAGAGCTTTTCGTAGAGGGTGGCGAGACGGCTCTCGACGCCCCGCAGAGAGAGGCTGCACTTGCGTGCGATAGCCCAGTTGGAGAGGCCGAGCGCGAGATAGTAGAGCGCTTCGGCCTCGAACTCCGTCAGGAGCGGGCGCTTGAAGGAATCCTTGAACGCCGGATCAATCATGTCCGCGCCGTCTTCGAGCACGGCGGCGACAAAGCGCAGGAAGCGCGACTCGGGATTGTTCTTGTGGATAAAGCCGTAAGCGGGCGGCGCGCCCGCCGAGCGGATAATCTTGCGTATCTCGTTGATGTAAACCTCGTGCGGGAACTGCGTCCAGAAGATGATGCGCGCCGAGGGGAAGTCGCGCCAGACGGCGCGCGCCGCCTTGACGCCCGACAGGCGCGGCATCTGTATGTCGAAGACGCACAGCTCGGGCCGCTCCTTCAAGGCGGCGCGGACGGCCTCCTCGCCGTCGGCGGCCTCGATGACGGGGGCGTGCGCGGCGAACTCGCGCTCCAGAAGCTCCTTCAGGTAGCGCCGCTGCGCGACGTTGTCTTCGGCGATCAGGATGGGCATAGGCGGGGGCGGCGCCGGGGGAACTCAAGCTAACGCTGCGGCACCTTTATCTCTCTGACGAGTACTCTGTCCTCCGTCTTCGTGACGGCGTAAATCCTCGGCCCGACGACCTGAAGCTCGGCGTCGGGCGGCACCTCGGCGTGCCAGAGTATTCTAGTCCCTCGCCACGCCGTCACGCCATCCTGCGTCGGCTCCTGGCCGCCGTCGTAGCCCGCGCGGTAGCCGCCGAGCGCGTCCATGACGAGGCACACGTCCTCGCCGTAGGGGATGACGGCGCCGTAGGCGCCGCCGCCGTTGCGCGAGTTGACGTGGCGCTCCCCGCCCGTCTCGGCGTCGAGGATGAACGTCGTGTTGTCGCCGGCCGTGCCGTAGACGAGCCCCGTGTTCTTGACGTACGCGAAGTCGATGACCCGCTGCGTCACGCTGTACTTCCAGACGACGCGCCGGCCGGGGTCGAGCATGTAGAGCGTGTCGCCCGCGGCGGCGAGCGTCCGGCCCGAAGGCAGGACGACGACCTTCGACTCCGACAGCTTATCCCGGCGCAACGCGCGCCCGTAGTCCAGCGGCAGCGACACCCCGCTGTGATTGTTCTTCCACGCCTGAAGCTCGCGCGAGTCCGCCCAGTCTTCCTCTTCGTCCGCGGCCGGCACGTAGTCCGCGGCCGCCGACGGCGCCGTGTACGCGCCCGTGTGCGCGCAGCCTTCGGGCGCGGCGGCCCGCGCGACCTGCTTCGGCGGCGGCGGCTCGCGCCTGAGCGCGCCGGCCAGACCCGCGCCGCACGCGAAGGCGAGCGCCGCGACGACGATGCCGCCGACCTTCTGCTTGAGCAGGTGGTCGCCGAACCTGCTCATCCCGATGACGAGCTTCGTCAAAGCCTCCATGACTCTCATCACACGCCCTCCTCATCCTTTCTAAACCGCGCGGTAACAATCGCCCGAGGCCGCGCGCGGGTCAATGTGGTTAGCCACACACGCGCGGGTTGGGAGAGACACAGGCGCGCGGGGCACGCGACACGCGCGCCCGCTGTTGTTGCCCGCGTCGCGCGAATCCCGCGGGCGCGGATAATCACACGCGGCACGGCGGCCCCGGCAGTCTTAGCATCCCGGCCGGGGTTCGTCGCCCGTGCCCACGGACGCGGGGCGTGCACTGGGGAGGGCGCGCCCCGCACTCATCTCAAGCCGATGTTCGGGAGACACACTCGCAGTCGCAACCGGCTCACGCTGCTCGCGGCCGCCGCCGCGGTGCTCGCGGTCGTGCTCGTGACCGCAGGCTGGCGCAGGGCGCACGCGCCGCGCGCGTGGAGGCCGGGCGAGGTGCCGGTCGCGTTCTGGTCCTGGCGCGCGGAGGCGCCCTCGCAAGCGGAGGTCGAGCGCGCCGCCGGAGAGACAGGGGCGCGCACGCTCTTCCTGCGCGCGGGACAGTTCGAGTCGAAGTCGGGGCGCGTCGAGCGCGTGAGGGCCGTCGCCGGAGAGATGCCGCGCGGCGTCGAGCTGCACCTCGTCTACAACGCGACGCCGCAGCTCCTCGAAGAGTTCGAGCGCGTCGATGAGAAGGCCCTGGCCGCCGCCTTCGTCGAGACGTTCCGCGCGGACTCGGCGCGCGCCGGGCGCGACGGCGCGCGGGTCTCGGGCCTGCAACTCGACCTCGACGTGCCGACGCGCCTGCTCGCGCGCTACCGGGGCGTGCTGCGCGGGACGCGCTTCGCGCTGCCGGCCGGGGTCAAGCTCTCGGTCACGGGGCTGCCGACGTGGATGGAGTCGAAGGAGCTGCCCCCCCTGCTCGGCGAGGTGGACTTCTGGGCGCCGCAGTTCTACGGCGCGGAGATTCCCTCGACGGCCGACCGCATCATTCCCATCAGTTCGCCGCGCGACGTCGCGCGTGATGTGGCACGCGCGCGCGAGCTGGGCGAGCCCTTCTACGCGGGGCTCGCCGCCTACGGACAGGCGTTGCTCTACGACGCGCGGGGCCGTCTGGTCGAGCTGCGCGGAGACCTCGACCCGGCGCGCGTGGCGTCGGACGCGAACCTTGAACTCGTCGGGAGTCGCGCCGCCCAAGCGGGCGCCGAGGGAGACGGCGCGCGCGCGGGCGCGGCGCCGCCCGCGGGCGAGTGGCGATACGTTTTCCGCGCGCGCTCCGACACCGTACTCGACGGTCTGGTCGTGCGCGCGGGCGAACGGGTCGTCCTTGAGGTGCCGGGCAGCGAGTCGCTGCGCGCTGGCGTCCGGGGGGTACGCGAGGGCGCGGGCGACAAGCTGCTCGGCATCTGCCTTTTCAGACTGCCCACGCGCGGCGACGCGACCACGCTCCGGCTCGGAGAGATCGCCGCCGCGCTCGAAGACCGCGAGCCGGAGTTCTCGACCTCCCTGAGCGCCGCCGTGCCCGACGAGGACGGGGCGGCGGGCAACCGGTTCGTCTTGACGGCCGAGAACGACGGCGCGAGCGGCGCGGTCTACGGCGCGGGCGCTTTGACGGTCACGCTGCGCGTGCCGCGCGGGAGCGTGCGCGGCGTGACGAGGCTCGAAGGCTTCGACACGTTCGAGACGCTGTGCGAGTCGCGGGCGGGGCTGCAACCTTGCAGCCCCGCCCGCGCGGCCGTGGTGCGGCTCGGGGCGCGCGGGTGGCCCGCGGGGGCGCGTGCGCGCGCGGGCCTGAGCTTCGAGGGCGGGGCGCCGGGCGCGCTCGAAGCGACGGTCGCCGTGCGCCGCGACGACGGCCGCGTGTGGGAGAAGGTCGCGGGCGTGGGCGTGAGCAGGAAGGGTGCGGAGGGGCGATGAGTCTCGACTCGAACATCAGGCGTGAACCTTCGGGGCGCGCGGGGCTCAGTCCGGCGCGCCTGCGCATACTGCGGCTGCGCCGTGTCATGCGGCTGCGTCGGAAGCTGCGCCGCGCCGGCCGCCTGCACGCGGGGCAAGCGCCGGACGCGCGCGGCGAGTCCGCCGTCGGACGGACTGCGCCGCGCGTCCCGCGTGCCTCCGCGTTCGGGTTGCTCCTGCTCGCGTTCGCCGTCTGCGCGGGCGCGGCCTGGGGCTGCGGGTGGGGCGGGATCGAGAACTCAGTGCGCTTCGGCATCCACTCCGAAGGTTGGCGCACGCGTCTGCCGCCGCTGCCGTCGGACTCCGTAAGCGTCGCGGACGATGAAGAGGGGCTGTCGTACGAGCAGCGTAACGCGGAGGTCGATAAGCTCTGGGAGGACGCGGGCATTGCGGTCGCGGCGGGCGAGCTTGAGAAGGCGCGGCTGCTGCTCGAACGTTACGCCGTGCGCACGGAGGGGCCGGTTTGCGACAGCGAGTGGGACTCGCCGAAAGACTGCCGCGAACGGCGCAACGCGGCGCTCGACCGCCTCGACGCGCTCGCGTCGCTCCGGCGCGGGTCGAAGGCGGAGGACGTGCGCGCGTACCTCGAAGCGCGCGCGGCCTACGACGAGTGGGTCGTGGGGTTGAAGCTCACGCCCGAGGAGCGGGGCGTCTACTACCGCAAGCCGACGCCCGAGGAGCAGGCGAGCGTCGCGCGCAAAGAGGGGGAGCGCGCCGCGGGGATGCGCGCGTGGGACGAGAAGGTCGGGGCGCGGCTCGCCGCGCCCGCGCGCGACCCGAACCTCGCCGACAACGTCGCCTACCTGCGCGCCGTAGGCGTCTACCGCGCGGGCGTGCGGGGCGACGCGTACGAAGCCTTCGAGTCGGTCGCCCGCCTTCACCCGCGCGGGGAGAAGCGCGAGGCCGCGCTCTTCATGGCGGGCCGGCTGGCGCTGGAGTCGAGCGCGGTCTACCTCGGCGGCGAGACGGCCACCTCCGAAGACCCCTGCCGCAAGCCCGAGTGCCGCGACGGGGGCTGGACTCGCGCGCGGAAGAACTTCGCACAACTGCTCGCGGACTACCCGCGCGGCCGTTACGCGCCGGACGCGCGCGGCTGGCTCGCCTACCTCTCTTACCGCGCGGGCGACACGGCCGAAGCGCTCGCCTGGTACTACCGCATGCTCGCGGACGACAGGGACGCGGGCGGGCGCAGGGTCGCCGCGCTCTCGCTCTCGCTTCTGCGTTACCGCGCCGGAGACGAAGACCTCGACGCGTTGGAACGCGACCTTGAGGACGAGCCCGAGGCCGCGCTCGCTTACGCCTACCACAGCCTCTACAACTACGCCGCCGAAGACCTTTCCGTCCCCGAAGAGGACGTGGACGACTCCGGCGAGGGGGACGGCGAGCTGCGGCGCACGGCCGACTTCGCCTCGCGCATGGTCGCGCGTTACCCGGGCGCGCGCGCGGGCGGCGCGTTCCTCGTCAGGCTCGCCGGCGCGCAGCTCGAACTCGGACGGCCGAAGCCGGCGCTCGAAGCGGCGCGGCGCGCGCTCGCCGCGGGGGTGGGCGGCGAGGAGAGGGCGCGCGCCCTCTGGGCGGAGGGCGTGGCCGAGTATTACCTGAAGGACTACGCCGCGGCGCGCAGGTCGCTCGGGCGCGTGGTCGAGGAGGCGCCGCGCTCCGACGTCGCGCGGCGCGCGGGCGAGCTGTCGGCGGTCGCGGCCGAGGACGCGGGCGACCTCGCGGGCGCGCTCGAACAGTACCTCCTGCTCGGCTACGACGCGGACGTGGCCTACTTCGTGGACGTGCTGTTGACGCCCGACCAGTTGGCCTCCTTCGTCGCGCGCCACGACGCTTCGCCGCGGCGCGGCGAGCTGCTCTACGCGCTCGGCCTCCGCTTCATGCGCGCCGGCCGCTACGCGGAGGCGCGCGGCGCGCTCTCGCGCGTGCACACCTCCGCCGACGACTACGACCTTTCGAGCGACAACTACGACTACTACAACCCTTACTCCGAGTCCCGCCCCGGCCACCCGAAGATGCACTTCCGGCACTACTTCCGGGACGACGCGGGCGAGCCCGACCCCGCGGCGCTCGCGGGCGCAGACGCAAGCCGCGACACGCGCGTCTACGCCGACTGGCTCCTGCGCGACATGCAGACGCTCTCAGACCTCGAACGCCTACAGGCCGACGTAGACCGCGCGCGCGACGACGAGGAGAAGGCGGAGGCGCTGTACCAACTGGCGAGCTACTTCTACGAGGGCGAGCTGCTCTTCTACAACCCGGCGTTGTGGCGCGGCGCGCGCGCCACGATGATCGGGACGCTCGGCGAGTCGAACTACCGCGCGCCGGCCGAGGCGCAGAAGGTCTGGGACTACGTGCGGGAGCACGAGGGGGTCGCGCGCGCCGTCGCCCTCTACCTCGAAGTCGTGCGCCTCTACCCGCGGACGCGCGCCGCGCGCGACTCGCTCTACACGTCCGTCCTCTGCCAACAGCGCCTGTCGAACTTCAACGGCTACTGGCGCGACATGTACGCGCGCGGCCTGCACGCGGGGCAGAGGCTCGTCACGCTCGCCGACGTGCGGCGCGAGTACCCGCAGTACCGTCTGCCGGCCGCGGGGCGTTGGGAGCCGTCGACGCGCACCGTCTCGGGCGAGCCGGCGTGGCCCGCGCCTCGGAAGCCGAAGCGACCGACGGGCGTCGAGCGGGCGCGCGCCAAAATCAAGCGCGCCGAGCTGCGCGTCGGGCAGGCGTGGGAGCTGTTCGGCGAGGTCTACGACGGCCGCGTGCGGCGCTGGACGGTGGCGGCGCTCCGTTGGTCTGCCGTCGCGCTGGTCGCGCTCGTGGTGCTCGGCGTCTTCCGGCGCACGCGCCGCGCGCGCCGCTTCCTCTACCGCCAACTCGTACGACACCTGAAGAAGCCGCCCGCGCCGCGGCCGGCCTACGCCCCGACTTCCACCTACGCGGCGCACCAGGCGCACGCGCCTCTCGCGGGCGCGCGCACGGCCTTCGCGCGCACGGCGGGCGGACTCCTCCGCCTCGCCCTCCACGAGCGCGGCCGCGCCGCCCTCGCCCTCAACCTCTTCACGCACGGCCTCCTCACCGTCCTCCTCTGGGCGGTGCTCTGGGCGATGAGGTGAAGTAGGCAGTAGACAGTAGACAGTAGCCATACCGACATGCGAAACAAAATAAGGAGGTGAGGGCCGGGGGCGCGGGCATCCTGCCCGCCATGAGCGCCGCAGGCGCGAAGGCCGTGTGACTATCCACTCCGACGTCGAGAGATACAGGGCGACGGCCGAGCGTGCCCGG
>DASVQJ010000256.1:0-2352 GCA_036389235.1 Pyrinomonadaceae bacterium
AAAGGGGAAGCAACGGGATTTTCAGAGCCTTTCGACCAACCCGCAATATAACAAAGAGGCGCAAAGCGGCGCAATGAAGAAGGCAGTAGACAGTAGTCGGTAGGCAGTAGACAGTAGTCAGTAGTCAGTAGTCAGTAGCGCTCCGCGCGGCGTACGTCGGGGTCAACTCTCGGGAGTCATCGGCGCTCGTATTTCTACTGGCTACTGGCTACCGACTACTGGCTACTGTTTACTGGCTACTGCTCTCCCTCGTACTGGCGGAGCTTGCGGTAGAGGGTCTTGCGGCCGATGCCGAGGGCGCGCGCGGCGCGGGTCTTGTCGCCGCCGGTGTAGTCGAGCGTGGCCTCGATGGCGCGGCGCTCGATCTCGTCGAGCGCCGCCGGCACGTCGAGTTCGAGCGTGACGCTGCGCCCCTCGGAGGCGGCGCGTTCGCGCTCGCCGCGCGTGCGCGTGCGCTCCTCGCGCGCGGCCAGGGCGATCTGCTCGGGCAGGTCGTCGGCCTCGATCTGTCGCCCCGACGCGATGATGACGGCGCGCTCGACCGCGTTCTCAAGCTCGCGGACGTTGCCCGGCCAGTCGTAGTTGACGAGCGCGCGCACGGCCTCGCGCGAGATGCCCGCGACGAAGCGGCCCGTCTTCTGCTTGTAGTGTTCCAGGAAGTGTATGACGAGCGTGTGGATGTCCTCGCGCCGCTCGCGCAAGGGCGGGACGTGGATGGGGAAGACCGAGAGGCGGTAGTAGAGGTCGCGGCGGAACGTGCCCTGCTCGGAGGCGCGCGCGAGGTCTACGTTCGACGCGGCGATGACGCGCACGTCCGAGCGCAGGACCTCGCCGCTGCCGACGCGCGCGAACTCGCCGTCCTGGAGCACGCGCAGCAGGCGCACCTGCGCCGACAGGCTCATCTCGCCTATCTCGTCCAGGAAGAGCGTGCCGCCGTCGGCCTCCTCGAAACGCCCGCGCCTGCGCTGGCGCGCGTCGGTGAAGGCGCCGCGCTCGTGGCCGAAGAGTTCCGACTCCAGGAGCGGCTCCGGTATCGCGCCGCAGTTGAGCTTGACGTACGGGCCTTCCTTGCGCCGCGAGTTGTAGTGGATGAGGTTGGCTAAGAGTTCCTTGCCCGTGCCCGACTCGCCCTGGATGAGCACGGAGGTCTGCGTGTCGGCGACGTTCAGGGCCAGCTCGCGCGCGCGCAGGATGGCGGGCGACTGTCCGATGATGCGGTCTTCGACGTGGCGCTCGTGGAGCGCGCTCCTCAACCTCATCACCTCGGCCGAGAGCTGGTCGCGCTCCAGGGCGGTTCCGATCTGCACGGCGATGCCTTCGACCAGCGCCACCTCGTGCCCGTCGAAAGCCTCGCGCGGCTCGCCCCAGACGAAGCCGAGCAGGCCGAAGGTCTGACTCCGAATCGTGACGGGCGCGACGAGCGCCGCGCGCCCGCCGAGCGTGGCGTTGAAGGCGAACCGCACCGGCTCGGGCAGGTCGGAGTCGATGACGCGCAGCGTGCGCGGCGCGGCGAGGAGTTCGACGACCGCGGGGAAGGCCGAGATGTCTATGGACTTGCCGTGCGACTCGATCAGCTCGCGCACGCGCAAGGTCGTCGCGTGCGGCGCGGCCTTGAACGCCGCGAGGCTGATCGACTTGCCCGAAGGCTCCACGACGCCGAGCGCGCAGTAGTCCGCGCCCACGAGTTCATTCGCGCGCTCTAAAACGTGGGAGGTCAGCTCGCCGAAGTCCGAGCGCGAGTTGAGCAGGTTGGCGATCTCCAGCAGGGCGCGCGTGCGGCTCGCCTCGCGCTGGCTCTCCGTGTAGAGGCGCGCGTACTGGTAGCCGACGGCGATCTGGCGCGCGATGGACTGGATGAGCGCGACCTCCTCGTCGTCCCAGTGGCGGAGGGCGCGCGTCATGTGCAGGCCGAGGAGGCCGAGCACGTTCCCGTCGAGCACGACCGGCACGACCAGGAGCGAGCGCGTGCCCAGGGAAGGCGGCAGCAGCGACGCGCGCGGGTCGAGCCCCGACGCGGCCGTGTCGTCCAGGCGGATGGGGCGCGCGAAGTCGAAGCGCTCGGCGAGCTGGCCGAAGTCCACGGGGAACGAGGTGCCTAAGGAAGAGGGGACGTCCGAGGCGGCGCGCCACTCGTGGCTGATGCGCAGTTCGCCCGCGCGGCCGAGCTGCACCACGTCGCAGCGGTCGACGTCCATCATGCGGCCCAACTCGGCGACGACGGCGTGGAGGAACTTGTCGAGGTCGATCTCGGAGTGGATGTTGGGGGCCAGGCGGTCGATGAGCGCCTCGCGCGCCTCGTGCATCCGCGCCTTGCGCTCGCGCGTGAGCGTCTGCACGTTCGAGCCCGGTATC
>DASVQJ010000257.1:0-31549 GCA_036389235.1 Pyrinomonadaceae bacterium
TGCGCGGGGCGAAGGCCCGCACGGGTCAAGAACTCGACAAGGCTTTAGCGCAGGCCATCGGGCTCGTGACTAAAGCCGACATAAGAGGCTGGTTCAAGCACTGTGGCTACTCGCTCGCACGCAAGTGAGAACCGCTATAGAACCTTCTGCTTCCTCATCAAAATTCCGCCCGGCCGGGCGGGGCCGGCCGGGTCTCAGTTTACAGATAGACGGTGCCGTTCACGCGCTTGTGTACGAATTGTGGCAAGAGTGCGGCGGCAACGAACGCGGAAGGGGGGCCGCCCGGAGTTAACTCCGGGCGGCCCCCCTTCGACCTCGCGGGACTCCTTTTCGCGCTCAGGCGGCCGTCTGCCCCTGGCCCTCCTTGACGACCCAGCCGTCGGCGAGCTGGATGACGCGGTCGCCGTAGGTGGCGTTCACCTCGGAGTGCGTGACCTGGATGATGGTCGTGCCGGCGGCGTTGAGGCGCTTGAAGAGCTCCATGATCTCGCGCCCCTGGCTCGAATGGAGGTTCCCCGTCGGCTCGTCGGCGAGGATGAGCTTGGGCGCGTGGACGACGGCGCGGGCGACGGCGACGAGCTGCTGCTGGCCGCCCGAGAGCTGGTTGGGGAAGAGGTCTTTCTTGCCGACGATCTGGAACTGGTCGAGGATGTCGGCGACGATGGCCTGCGACTCCGAGCGCTTCACGTCGCGGTAGGAGAGCGGGACTTCGATGTTCTCCTGCACGGTCAGGCCGTCGATGAGGTGGTAGCTCTGGAAGACGAAGCCGACGTGCCGCTTGTGCAGCTCGGCGCGCTGCTTGTGGTTCATCTTGTGGACGGCCTGCCCCATGAAGTAGAACTCGCCGCCCCACGCGCTGTCGAGGAAGCCGAGGATGGAGAGCAGCGTCGTCTTGCCCGAGCCCGAAGGCCCCATGATGGAGACGAACTCGCCCTCGCGCACGTCCAGGTCTATGCGCCGCAGGACGTAGGTGCGCCCCGCCCCCGTCTCGTAAAACTTCTCGACGTTTCTCAGTTCGATCATCTGTTGGCCTCTTCCGCGAACCGGAGGGATTTATAAATTTCACTCGGGAGTCCGGCGAAGGACGATCCAAACCCCCGCCGGACTCCCGAGTGTCGCGGAACTCCCATTCCGACGACCGCGTGGGAAGGAAACCGCGTGCCATTTACGAAAACGACTGTTTTCGTGTGAAAGCGTAAACCCTTCGGGCGCCTTCTGCCCACTTGCGGGACTGGCGCGTCCCAAAAGCGGGATTCAGGCCGGCAGACGCAGTTGCGCCTTGCAGCCCGTCCCGCCCCTCCGGTTCTCAAGCGTCAAGGCCCCGCCGTGCGCCTCCGCGATCTGGCGCGAGAGCACGAGCCCGATGCCCGACCCGCCCGGCTTCGTCGTGAAGAAGGGCACGAAGAGGTTCGAGGTGTTCGCCAGGCCCAGGCCCTCGTCCTCGACCCAGATTTCGACGTGCGCGTTCGCGGTGGCGCGCCAGCCGACGCGCACCCCGCCCCCCGTCACCAGCGAGGCGTCGGCCGCGTTGCGCACGAGGTTGATGAGGAGCTGTTCGAGCTGATCCGCGTCGGCGCGCACGGTCAGCTCCGGCCCCGGCAGGATGGAGACGCGCACCCTCGTCTCCAGGCCCGCCACGCGCCGCACGACCTGCCCCAGCTCGACGGGCGCCATCCGCGGCGGCGGCAGGCGCGCGAGCCGCGCGTAGGACTCCATGAAGCGGCTCAAACTTTCCGCGCGCGCCGAGACCACGTCGAGGCCCCGCCGCACGTCGTCGCGCCAGTCCTCGGGCAGGGGCTCGCGCGCGAGCAGGCTGGAGAGGCTGCCGGCGATGGACTTGATGGGCGCGAGCGAGTTGTTCAGCTCGTGGCCGAGCACGCGCACGATGCGCTGCCAAGCCTTCAGCTCCTCCTCGCGCAGGGGCTGGCTCAGGTCGCCGATGACGAGCAGTTGGTGCGGGACGCCGCGCTCGCGGAAGCTGCTGCGGCGCACGCCCCAGCGGCGCATCTGCCCGCCGTCGCCGGGGAAGGCTTTGGTGAGCGTGCGCGGCGCGTCGGTCTCGCGCACGCGCAGCACGTCGGCCAGGCCCAGCTCTTCGGCCGTGCGGCCGGCGGCGCGCTCCTCGGGCCGCCCGAGCAGGCGCTCGCCCGCGCGGTTGACGAGGCGCAGCCGCCGCTCGGGGTCGAAGGCGAAGACGGCCACGTCGATCTCGGCCATGACGGTGCGCAGGAGCGCCGTCGCTTCGAGCGCGCCGATGCGCTGCTCGCGCATCGTCTCGCCGAGCGCGTTGATCTCGCGGATGACCTCGCTCAGCGCGTCCTGCCCGCGCCCGCCGCGCGCGCGGAAGCTGTAGTCGCCCTCGCGCAGCGCCGCCAGAAGGTTCGAGACCGTCTGCAAAGGCCGCACGACCCTGCCCTGCACCGCGAACGAGAAGCCGAGCCAGAAGCAGACGACCAGGGCGCCGAGCGTCCACACGACCTTCGGCGTGTACCCGCCCGACCAGAGCAGTGCGAGCGACACGACCACGCCCGGCACCCCCGCCGCCAGCGCCATCAGGAGCACGCGCCGCTCGTGCGCCATCGGCTCGCGCCGCGGCGCGCGGGCCGGCGGGCCGTACCGCCGGGCCGGGTCTTGAGGGCCTTGCGCCTCAAGCGCCAGCCCGGCGTCAACCGTCTGCGCCGTCGTCGCGCGGCGGGGTTCCGTGCGCGTCGAGGGGGCGCGCGCCTCTTCCGCGGGCTCGGCTTCGGGGGCCGGGCGGGGCGCGGGGCGCTGCGGCGGGGCCGCGCCGGCGACCCCCGTCTGAATAGTGCCCCGCACCTGCTCCTCGGATTTCATCCCTTAAACCACCCCCGCGAAGGCCGACGCCGTCGCCCGAATTGTAGACTAGGTTTACCCGCCCGACGAACTCTATAATCGGGACAGAGAACGGACTCCCGCGCAAGCGGGGTCTGCCGCCTCAGAGAGACTTGACGACCCGGCGCGCGCGGGAACGCTCTACCGCCCCGCCTCCGCGGCGCGCCCGACAGAACGTAAGCACCGGATGAAAAAAGCCACCCTCTCCCAACGCCTCCGCTACGCCTTCGACCGCAGCCTCTCCGGCGGCACCGTCTCGCTGATCGGCTGGCTCGCGCTCGGCTCGGCCGCCATCGTTTTGACGGCGACCGCCTTCATCCTGCTCACGGGCCTCGCGCCCGACCCGGCGGCGGGCGAGGAGCCGCACGCGCTCGGCGCCGCCGAGGCTTTGTGGCAGACGTTGATGCGCTCCATCGACCCCGGCACCGTGGCGGGCGACACGGGCTGGGGCTACCGCGCGCTGATGCTCGGCGTCACCGTGGGCGGCATCTTCGTCGTCAGCCTGCTCATCAGCGTCCTGTCGAGCGGGTTGCAGGGCAAGCTCGAAGAGCTGCGCCAGGGTCGCTCGTTCGTCGTCGAGGAGGGGCACACGCTCATCCTCGGCTGGTCGTCGCGCGTCTTCCTCATCATCAGGGAGCTGGTCATCGCCAACGAGAACCAGAGCCGGCCGCGCGTCGTCGTCCTCGCCGACGGCGACAAGGTCGGGATGGAGGAGCAGATTCGCTCGAAGGTCGGCGACACGAAGAACACGCGCGTCGTCTGCCGCTCGGGCAGCCCCATCGACCTCGTCGACCTGGAGATCGTCAACCCGCACGCCGCCAAGTCGATCATCATCCTCTCGCCCGACGACACGCACGACGCCGACGCGCAGGTCATCAAGATGATCCTGGCGATCACGAACAACCCGAACCGGCGCGAGGAGCCCTACCACATCGTCGCCGAAATCCGCGACGAGAGGAACATGGAGGTCGCGCGCATCGTCGGCGGGGGCGAGGCGAAGCTGGTGCTGTCGAGCGACATCATCGCGCGCATCACGGTGCAGACCTCCCTACAGGTGGGCCTGAGCATCGTCTACACGGAGCTGCTCGACTACGGCGGCGACGAAATCTACATGCAGGAGGAGCCGCGGCTCGCGGGGCGCACGTACGGCGAGGCGCTGCTCTGTTACGAGAACTGCTCGCTGATGGGGCTGCGGCCGGCGGCCGGCGGCGTGCGCCTCAACCCGCCGACGGAGACCGTCATCGGCGCGGGCGACAAGGTCATCGCCATCGCCGAGGACGACGACAAGGTCGTCTTCACGGGGCTCCCCGAAGGCGCCGTGGACGCGGGCGCCTTCGCCCCGGCCCCCGGGCGGCGCCGCGAGCGGCGCCCCGAGCGCCTCCTCATCCTGGGCTGGAACGGGCGCGGGCGCACCATCGTGCGCGAGCTGGACAACTACGTCCCCGAGGGCTCCTTCCTCAAGGTCGTCGCCGACACGCCGCGCGAGGAGACCGGCCTCGACGCCGCGGCCGAGGACTTGCGGCGCCTCTCCCTGGAGTTCGCGCGGGGCGACACGACCGACCGGCAGGTGCTCGACCGCCTGGAGCTGACCTCGTTCCGGCACATCATCCTCCTCTGCTACGCCGGGCAGCTCGACGCGCAGGCCGCCGACGCCAAGACGATGATCACGCTGCTCCACCTGCGCGACATCGAGCGGAAGAAGGGCGAGTCGTACAGCGTCGTCAGCGAGATGGTGGACGTGCGCAACCGCGCGCTGGCGGCCGTCGCCAAGGCCGACGACTTCATCGTGAGCGACGAGCTGACGGGGCTGCTCCTGACGCAGGTTTCGGAGAACGGCGAGCTGCTCGAAGTCTTCCAGGACCTCTTCCGCTCCGACGGCTCGGAAATCTACCTCAGGCCGGCGGAGGAGTACGTGGCGCTCGCGCGCGAGGTGAACTTCTACACGGTGACGGAGGCGGCCCGCCGCCGCGGCCAGACCGCCATCGGCTACCGACTGGGGCGCCACACCAACGACCCGGCCCGCGCCTACGGCGTCCGCGTCAACCCGCCCAAGTCCGAGCCGCTCACGTTCCGGGCGGAAGACAAGATCATCGTTCTGGCCGAAGACTGAACGCCTCACTCACCCGCGGCGGCGTTCGAGCAGCACCATCATCAGGAAGCTGAGGACGGCGCGCGTCTCGTCCGGCTCGCTCATCTGCGCGAGCCTCTCGACGCGGAACCTCCCTTCCAGGAAGGCGGGCTGTTTCGACAGGCGCATCAGCGGCGCGCCGGCCGCGTCCGTCAGCAGGTAGCTCGGGTTGAAGACGTAGCCCGAGAAGATGCCGAGGAGCGGTATCTCGCCGAACAGCGCGTCGCCGACCTTCACCCAGCCGTTCTCCTCCCGAATCGTCATCGAACGGCCGCCGCCGTCTAGGACTTCGTACTGCGCGCGCCAGAGAGACTTCCTCCCCTTGCGCGCGACGGCGCCGATGTGGCGGCCCGCCGCGTCGGCGATGTTGTACCTGGCGTTGAAGTCGAGCACGCGGTCGGCGTTGATGGTGTAGAGCGGCCGCGTCTGCTCCACGTCGGCGAAGACGGTCACGGCCTCCTTCAGCTTGAACGCCTTCTGCTTCGTGTAGAGCACCACCTGGCCCGACGCGTCGCTGACCTTGACCTGCGGGTTGAGCGCGACCTTCTTGAACGACAGGTCGAGGGGGAAGTTCATAGGAGTCCTCCGTTGTCTCTGCGTGATTCGGCGGGTCGCGCGGGGGCGCCCCGGCGCCACAGTCCCGCGCATTATCGTCGCGGGCGGCCGGAAGGACAAACGGGGCCGGGGCGTTTAAATCTCGTACTTCTGCATGCGGCGGTAGAGGGCGCTGCGGCTGAGGCCGAGGGCTTCGGCCGCCTGGCTGACGTTGCCGCCGAAGCGGCGGAGCGCCTTCTGGATGAGGAGGCGCTCGACCTCTTCGAGGCTCATCTCTTCGAGGCGGCGCTCGCCGCCGCCGCCCGCGGCCTGGAGGCCGAGGTCGGCCGGCTTCACCTCGTCCGCGCGCGCGAGGAGCACGGCGCGCTGGACGACGTGATCCAGCTCGCGCACGTTGCCGGGCCAGGAGTAGGTGCGCATCACTTCGAGCGCCGCGGGGTCGAAGCTGCGCAGGGGCTTGCGGTAGCGCTGCGCGTGCAGGCGGAGGAAGTGCTCGGCGAGCGCGGCGATGTCTTCGGGCCGCTCGCGCAGGGGCGGCAGGTGTATCTCGACCGTGTTGAGGCGGAAGAAGAGGTCTTGCCGGAAGCGGCCCGAGGCGGCCTCCTCCTTGAGGTTCGAGTTCGTCGCCGAGAGCACGCGCACGTCCACGCGCCGCGTCTGCGAAGAGCCGACGCGCTCGAACTCGCCCGTCTCCAGGACGCGCAGGAGCTTGGGCTGGAGGTTGACGGGCACGTTGGCGATCTCGTCGAGGAAGAGCGTGCCGCCGTCGGCCAGCTCGAAGCGCCCGACGCGGTCGGTCTTGGCGTCGGTGTAGGCGCCGCGGACGTGGCCGAACAGCTCCGACTCGAAAGTCCCCTCGGCGAGCGCGCCGGCGTTGACGGCGACCATCGACTTCGAGGCGCGGGGCGAGAGCGCGTGGAGCGTGCGCGCGACGACCTCCTTGCCCGTGCCGTTCTCGCCCGTGATGAGGACGTTGGCGTCGGAGGGGCCGACGTGGCGCAGGATGTCGAGGACGGGCTGCATCGCCTCGGACTCGGCGATGAGCAGGGGCTGCTCGCCGTGCCCGCCCTCCCCGCGCAGCATCTGGTTCTCGGCTTCGAGCCGCTCGCCCTTGCGGAGCGCGCGCGCCAGCTCCGTGTGCGTGCGCAGGATCGTGAGCAGCCGCGCGTTGTCCCAGGGCTTCTGGACGAAGTCGCGCGCGCCGCGCTGCATCGCCTCGACGGCCACCTCGACGCTGCCCCACGCGGTCATGACGACGACGGGGAGCGTCGGGTCCAGCTCGCGCAGGCGGGCGAGGAGGTCTAAGCCCTCCTGCCCCGACGTGGTGTCGCGCGTGTAGTTGAGGTCGATGAGCGCCACGTCGAACGACTGGCGCGCGAGCGCCTCGGCCGCGTCCGCGGGCGAGGCGACGGCGCGCGTCTCGAACCCCTCGCCCTTCAGGAGGAGGCGCAGCGCCTCGATCACGGCCGGCTGGTCATCTGCGATGAGTACACGTGGCATATGTTTTAGAAGGGCTACAGAGTCGGGCATCTGTTTAGAAAGAGTTTGACACGCACGCCCCGCACAAGCAAAGGGGCACAGGGAGTATGAGTGACGAGTGATAAGAAGAAGACAAGGCCCGCCCCTTCCTTCTCGCATCACCCGTCACTCGCCACCCGTCACTCGTAGCGAAGCGCGACCATCGGGTCTACCTTCGTCGCGCGCCTCGCGGGGAGGAGGCAGGCGAGGAGCGCGACCGCCGTCAGCAGCAGCGAGACGAAGGCGAAAATTCCGGGGTCGGTCGCGGAGACTTCGTAGAGCAGGCTCGCGAGCACGCGCGTCAGCGCGAAGGACGCGGCCAGCCCCGCCAGGACGCCGCCGAGCGCGAGCGCCATCCCCTGGCGGACGACCATGCGGACTACGTCGCCGCCGCGCGCGCCGAGCGCGATGCGGATGCCGATCTCGTGCGTCCGCTGCGTGACCGTGTAGCTCATCACGCCGTAGACCCCGACCGCCGCGAGCAGGAGCGCCACGCAGGCGAAGGCCGTCAAAAGCTGCGCGTAGAAGCGCGGCTGCGCGACCGACTCCGAGAGTAGCTGCTCCATCGTCTTCACGCCCGCGGCCGCCCGCGCCGCGTCCACCTCGCGCACGGCCCTCTGCGCGGCGGGCGCGAGCGCCGCCGGGTCGCCCTCCGTGCGCACGATGAAGGAGGAGGAGAGCCAGGGGCGCTGCAGGTAGCAGTCGTAAATCTGTATGTTGGTCGGCTGCCCGACCGTCTGCTTCGTGTCCGCGACGACGCCGACGACCTCCAGGGGCACGCGCCGCTCCATGTAGTCGATGACGACGCGCTTGCCCAGGGGGTCTTCGCCGGGGAAGACGCGCCGCGCCATCGTCTCGTTGATGAGCGCGACGGCGGGCGCGCCTTCGGCGTCGCGCTCGGTGAAGCCGCGTCCGCGGACGAGCGGGATGCGCATCACCTCGAAGTAGTTCGGGCTGACCGAGAGGTAGTCGGCCTGCGGCTCTTCGCCGGGGCGCGCGGGCCGCCCCTCGACCGCGTAAGAGAAGTTGAGCACCCAGTCGAGCGGGAGGCTCGAAGCGAGCGCCGTCGCGCGCACGCCGGGGAGCGCGGAGAGGCGCTCCTGTATCTTCCGGAAGTATGCGCCGCGCGGCGCGGCCTGCCCGTAGAGCTGCTGCGGCGCGTTCACGGTCAGCGTCAGGAGGTTGCGCGGCTCGAAGCCGAGCCCGGTCTGTTGCAGGCGTATGAAGCTGCGCAGCAGGAGCCCCGCGCCGACGAGCAGCACGAGGGTCACGGCGATCTCCGCCACGACCAGCAGGCCCCGCGCGCGGCGGACGCGCATCTCGGAGGACGAGCCCCGCCCCGTCTCCTTGAGCGCGAGGTTGAGGTCGGGCTTCGAGACCTTCAGCCCCGGCAGAAGCCCCACCAGCAGCCCCGCCGACAGGGAGACGCCCGCCGTGAACGCCAGCACCCAGCCGTCCACGCGCGCCTCGTCGAGGCGGGCGAAGCGCAGCTCTTCGGGCACGAGCGCGAGCAGCGCCTCGACGCCCCACAGCGCCAGCACCACCCCGAGCGCGCCGCCCGCGAGCGTCAGCAGCACGCTCTCCGCGAGCAGTTGCCGCACGACCCGCCAGCGCGTCGCGCCGAGCGCCGCGCGCACCGCCATCTCCTTGTAGCGCGCCGTCGAGCGCGCGAGCAGGAGGTTGGTGACGTTGGCGCACGCGATGAGCAGCACGAACCCGACCGCGCCGAAGAGGACGAGCAGCGCCGTCCGCGCCTGCGTCCCCACCAGCGTCTCGCGCAAGGGGATGAGGCGCACGCCCCAGTCCGCGTTCGAGGCGGGGTAAGCTTCGGCGAGTCGCGCGGCGACGCCGCCCAACTCCTCCTGCGCCTGCGCCCGCGTCATGCCGCCCTTCACGCGGCCGACGACCGAGAAGTACCGGCTCGTGCGCTGACGCAGCTCGCCCGACTGGCTCGGCAGGGGCGTCCAGACCTCGGCGTAGGACGGGTATCTGAACTGCTCCGGCATGACGCCGACGACGGTCGCGCTCCCGCCGCCGACGAGCGGCAGTTGCCTGCCGACGACCGCGGGGTCTCCGCCGAAGCGGCGCTGCCAGAGCCTGTGGCTCAGGACGACGGGTCGCACCCCGCCCGCGCCGAACTCTTCGGGCGCGGGCGCGCGGCCGAGCGCGGGCGCCACGCCGAGCAGGGGGAAGAAGTCTTCCGAGACGCGCACGCCCGAGACCATCTCCGGCAGGCCGCCCGTGTCGAGCGTGAGGCCGCCGCCCGTGTAGGCCGCGAGCCCGTCGAAGGCGCGGCTCTGCGCGCGCCAGTCGACGAAGTCGGCCGGGGCGACGCCGCGCACCTCCGCCGCGCCGCCGCGCCGGTTCTCCGCCGCGGCGACCACCAGCCGCTCCGGCTCGGCGAAGGGCAGCGGCCGCACGAGCGCCGCGTACACGACGCTGAAGACCGCCGTGTTGATGCCGATGCTCAACCCCAGCGTCAGCACCGCGACCAGCGTCAGCCCCGGCCGCTTCAACAAAGTCCGCAGCCCGTAGCGCAAGTCCTGAAGTAGTCTCTCCATCACTTCTCCTCTAACCAACCGTGTCAGCACCACCCGCGGTAGCGGGCGGCCCTCTGTTATTCGCCCCTGCCGTGTCGCGGAGGCCCGCCCGCTACCGCGGGTGGTTCTGACCCGCTTACTCGTACCTCAAGGCGACCATCGGGTCCACCTTCGCCGCGCGCCTCGCGGGGACGATGCAGGCGAGCAGGGCCACGGCGGCGAGCAGCAGCGAGACGGCGACGTAGACGGCCGGGTCTGTGGCCGAGACGCCGTAGAGCAGGCCCGCGATGAGGCGCGTGAGCGCGAAGGCGCAGGCGAGCCCGACGGCGAGCCCGGCGAGCGTCAGCAGCATGCCCTGGCGGACGACGAGGCCGAGGATGTCGCGGCCGCGCGCGCCCAGGGCGAGGCGCACGCCGATCTCGTGCGTCCGCTGCGCCACCGAGTAGCTGACGACCCCGTAGAGCCCCACGCCCGCCAGCAGCAGCGCCGCGCACGCGAAGCCCGCCATCAGGAACATCGTCAGGCGCCTGTACGCGGTCGAGTCCGCCACGACCTTCCCCAACGTCTTCACGTCGTAGACGGGCAGCTCGCGGTCGAGCGCGCGCACCTCCTCGCGCACGCCGCGCACGAGCGAGTCGGCGTCCGCGCCCCGCGCGCGCACGACGAGCGAGAGCCCGCCCCACACCGCGTCCTGCCGGTGCGGCACGTACATCTGCGGGGCGGGGTCGGCGGCGTCGAGCGTCTCCGGCTTCGTGTCGCCGACGACGCCGACGACCTCGCGCGGGAATTTTTCGTCGCGCCAGATGCGTATGCGCTTGCCCAGAGGGTCTTCGCCCGCGAACGCCTTGCGCGCGAACGACTCGTTGACGACGACGACCTTCGCCGACTCCATGTTGTCGCGCTCGTCGAAGACGCGGCCGGCGCGCACGGGGATCCGCATCGCGCGGAAGTAGTCGGGCGTGACGACGGCGTAGGAGGCGTTGTCGGCCTCCTCCGGCGTCTCGGGCCGGCCCTCGCGTATGAAGCTGCGCCCGATTAAGTAGTTACTGCCGTTGAGCGGGAGCGAGATGGTCGCGCCCGCCGCCTCCACGCCGGGCAGAGCCCCCAGGCGCTCCAACAGGCTCGCGTAGAACTCGGCCTTGCGCGCCGGCTCCTTGTAGCGCGCGCCCGGCAGCGAGACGCGCATCGTCGAGACGCCTTCGGGGTCGAACCCGGGGTCTACGGCTTGCAGCCGCGCGAAGCTCTTGACGAGCAGGCCCCCGCCCGCGAGCAGCAGGAGCGAGAGCGCGACCTCCGCGACGACGAGCGCCGAGCGCACGCGGCTGCGCCCCCCGGCGACGCCGCGCCCGCCCTCCTTCAGAGACTCGTTGAGGTCGTAGCGCGAAGCCTGCAAGGCCGGGGCGAGCCCGAACAGCACGCCCGTCAGGACGCTCGCGCCCGCGGCGAAGAGGAGCACGCGCCAGTCGGCGGAAGCCTCCGCGAGCCGCGGCGTGTTCGCGGGCGCCAGCGCCACGAGCAGCTCGGTCAGCCACACGCTCAAGGCCGCGCCGAGCGCGCCGCCCGCAAGCCCCAGCATCACGCTCTCCGTCAACATCTGCCGCGCGATGCGCGCGCGCCCCGCGCCGAGCGCGAGCCGCAGCGCCACCTCCCTGCGCCTTCCGGACGCGCGCGCCAGCAGCAGGTTCGCCACGTTCGCGCACGCGATCAGCAGCAGGAGCCCGACGCCCGCCAGCAGCACGAAGAGCGTCGCCTTCAGACTCCCGACCAGCTCCTCCTTGAGCGGGTCGAGGTCTACGCCCCAGCCCGCGTTCGTCACGGGGTAGCTCGCGGCGAGCCGCGCCGAGACGGCGTCCAGCTCGGCCTGCGCCGCTTCGAGCGTGACGCCCTCGCGCAGGCGGCCGATGACCGAGTAGCTGCGGTTGTCGCGCGGCTCCCCCGCCGCGTCGAGTTGGAGCGAACCCCACAACTGCGCCCGCCGCGGGATGTCGAAGTCGGGGGGCATCACGCCGACGATCTCCCAGCTCCGCCCGCCCAGCTCCACCGTGCGGCCGACCGCGGCCGGGTCCGAGCCGAAGCGGCGCTGCCAGAGCCCGTGGCTGATGACGACGACGTTCGCGCCCCCCGGCCGGTCGTCTTCCGGCAGCAGCGCGCGGCCACGGGCCGCGCCCACGCCGATCACGCGGAAGAAGTCCGCGCCGACCCAGGCGGCGGTGACACGCTCCGGCTCCGTGCCGCCGGTCAGGTTGGAGCCGCCCTCGGTGTAGAGCGACATCGCCTCGAACGAGCGCGCCTGCGCCTTCCAGTCCTCGAAGTCGGGCGCGCTCATGTTGCTCTCCTTGATGCCCTTCGGCGCGTTGACGCCGTCGAAGGAGACGACGCGCTCCGCGCCCGGGTACGGCAGCGGTTTCAGGAGCACGGCGTTGACGACCGAGAAGATGGCCGTGTTCGCCCCCACCCCCAGCGCCAGCACCGCCAGCGCCACCGCCGTGAACCCCGGCCGCTTCCAGAGCACCCTCAGACCGAACCGCACGTCCTGCCACAGTGTTCTCATAACTCACTCCTTGGGAAGTGGAGAGTGACGAGTGATAAGAAAACCTAAGCCCGTGTCTTTCCTCTTATCACTTATCACTCATCACTTATCACTCGTATCGCAAAGCCACCATCGGGTCTACCTTCGTCGCGCGTCTCGCGGGGACGAGGCAGGCGAGCAAAGCCACGGCGGCGAGCAGCAGCGCGACGAGGCCGTAGACGGCCGGGTCGGCGGCCGAGACGCCGAAGAGCAGACCCGAGAGGAGGCGCGTGAGCGCGAGCGCGCCCGCCGCCCCGACCGCGATGCCGCCGAGCGCGAGCAGCAGCCCGTGGCCGAGGACGAGGCGCAGCACGTCGCGCGTGCGCGCGCCGAGCGCGACCCGGACGGCGATCTCGTGCGTGCGCTGCGCGACCGTGTAGGAGACGACGCCGTAGATGCCTACGAGCGCGAGCAGCAGCGCGACGCACGCGAAGACGCCCGTCAGGTAGGCCGGGTAGCGGCGCACGAAGGCCGCGCGCGAGCCCGCCACCATCTGCTCCAAGGTCTGCACGGCGAAGACCGGCACCTCGGGGTCGAGCGCGCGCACCTCCGCGCGCACGGCGGGCGCCAGCGCCAGCGGGTCGGCCGCGTCGGCGCGCACGACGAGCGCGGCTGAAGAGTCCGGCCCCTGGAGCGTGTGGAAGTAGATGACGGGCGTGGTGCGCGCGTCGAGGCTCGTCACCTTCTCGTCGCCGACGACGCCGACGATCTCGAACTGCGTGTCGCTCGCGAACTTGAACGCGACGCGGCGGCCCACGGCGTCCTCGCCGGGGAAGACCCGCTCGGCGTAGGTCTTGTTGACGAGGAGCACGGGCGGCGCCGCCGCGTCGTCGCGCTCGTCGAAGGCGCGGCCTTTGAAGAGGGGGACGCCCATCACCTCGAAGTAGTTGGCGCTGACGGTGCGCATGTGCGACTCGGTCAGCTCGGCCGCGGGGGTCTGGCGGCCGACGACCTGCGCCGTGCCCGTCCCGCCGTCGCCCGCGAGCGGCAGGTTGCTCGTCAGGGCCGCGCCGCGCACGCCCGGCACCGCCTTGACGCGCCGCAGCACCTCTTCGTAGAAGCGCGCGGCCCTGCCGCCCTCGTCGTAGCGCGAGGGCGGGAGCGCGACCCTCATCGTCAGGAGGTTGCGCGCGTCGAAGCCCGGGTCAACCCGCAGCATCACCACGAGGCTCTTCATCAGGAGCCCCGCGCCGACGAGCAGGACGAGCGCGAGCGCCACCTCCGCGACGACGAGCAGGTCGCGCAGGCGGCGGCTCCCGCGCGAGACGGTGCTGCGGCCCCCCTCCTTCAGAGCGCCTTGCAGGTCTGCGCGCGAGGCCGAGAGCGCGGGCGTCAGCCCGAAGAGCACGCCCGTCAAGAGCGAGAGACCGCAGGCGAAGAGCAGCACGTCGCGGTCGAGCGAGAGCCCTTGCAGGTAAGGCATCTGCGCGAGCCGCGCCGCCGGTATCAGAGAGACGAGCAGGTCTACGCCCCACAGCGCCAGCACGAGCCCCGCCGCGCCCCCCGCCAGAGAGAGCAGCACGCTCTCCGTCAACAGTTGGCGCACCACGCGCCAGCGGCTCGCGCCGAGCGCGGCGCGGATGGCGACCTCCTTCTGCCGCGCCGCCGAGCGCGCGAGCAGGAGGTTCGCGACGTTCACGCACGCGATGAGCAGCACGAACCCGACCGCGCCGAGCAGCACGAAGAGCACGGGGCGCACAGGCCCGACGAACTCCTCTTGGAGCGGGACGGCGCGCAGGCCCACGCCCGCGTGCGCGCCGGGGTCGTCGCGCTCGACGCGCGAGGCCACGGTCGCCAGATGCGCCCGCGCCGCTTCGAGACTCACGCCCCGCCTGAGACGGCCGACGACATTCAGCCAGTGCATGTAGCGCCGCGCCGCCACGTCGGGCGTCGGCGCGAGCGGCGTCCAGACCTCCGTGTCGCCGAGCAGAGCGAAGTTGAACTCCGCGGGCAGCACGCCGACGACCGTGTACGCATGACCGTCGAGCGTGACCTCGCGCCCGACGGCCGAGCGCTCGCCGCCGAAGCGCCGCCGCCAGAGGCCGTGGCTGATGACGACGACGCGCCTGGCCTCAGGCCCGTCCTCGCCCGCGACGAAGGTGCGGCCCGCCGCGGCGTTCACGCCGAGCAGGTCGAAGAAGTTCGCCGTCACGGCCGCGCCCCGGGTGCGCGTGGCCTCGCCCGCGTCGGCGAGCGCGAAGGGTCGCCCGGTGTAGCCGGCCAGGCCGTCGAAGACCTCCGGCCCCTGCGCGCGCCAGTCGAGGAAGTCGGGGTACGAAGCCTCGCGCTGCTCGAAGTCGCGGCTGCGCTTCGACTCCCAGAGGTGCACGAGCCGCCCGGGCTCGCGGTAAGGGAGCGACCGCAGCAGCGCCGCGTCGATGACGGAGAAGATGGCCGTGTTGGCCCCTATCCCCAACGCCAGCGTCAACACCGCCACCGCCGCGAACCCCGGCTGCCGCGACAGAGTCCGCGCCGCATACCGCACGTCCTGCAAAAGGGTTCTCATCGCTTCCCCTCCCCCGGGAGCGCGGGCATCCCTGCCCGCCTGAGCGTGCCCGAGCACGCTTCCCGTCATTCGCTTCACCTCGACGTCGAGGTTTAAAGTCTCCGCGCATTCGCGCTGTCGCGCTCATGGCGGGCAGGGATGCCCGCGCTCCCGGCGCCGACCGGCTTTATCTCACTCGTATCGCAAAGCCACCATCGGGTCCACCTTCGTCGCGCGCCGCGCCGGGACGAGGCAGGCGAGGAGCGCGACGCAGAGCAGGACGAAGACGACGAGCGCGAAGGTGACGGGGTCGGTCGCGGAGACGCCGTAGAGCAGCCCCTCCATGAAGCGCGTCAGCGCCAGCGCGCCCGCGAGCCCGAGGCAGACGCCCACGCCGACGAGCAGCATCCCGCGCCCGGCGACGAGCCGGAGCACGTCGCGCTTCTGCGCGCCGAGCGCCATCCGGATGCCGATCTCGCGCGTGCGCTGCGCCGCCGCGTAGGAGACGACGCCGTAGACGCCCATCCCCGCCAGCAGCAGCGCCAGCAGCCCGAAGCCGCCCAGGAGCGCCGCCGCCACGCGCGCCGGGAAGAGCGAGACGCCCATGTGCTCCTCGACTGACTTCACGTCGAAGAGCGGCAGGGCCGGGTCTATCGCGCGCACCTCGGCGTTTAAGGCCGGGATGAGCGCGCGCGGGTCGCCGCCCGCCGTGCGCACGACGAGCGTCGCCGTCGAGCCGTAGCGCTGCCCCAACGGCGAGTAGACGAAGAGCTGCGGCGCCTCGCCGATAGTCCAGTACTTCCCGTCCTTCGCCACGCCGACGATCTCGTTCCAAGGCCCCTCGTCGCCCTTGAAGCTCATCCGCTTGCCCAGCGCCTCGCGCGCGGGGTCTGCGCCGGGGAAGAAGCGGCGCGCGAAGGTCTCGTTGACGACCACCACGCCCGGCGCCCGCTCGTCGTCGCGCTCGCCGAAGGGGCGGCCCGCGACGACGGGGATGCCCATCGCGCCGAAGTACCCGTGCTCGACGGACGCCACCATCGCGAGGGGCACGTTCGCGCCGCGCGCGCCGGGGCGGCCTTCGATGTACACGTCGTTGCTCGAATAGTTCAGGCTCAGCGGGAAGAGGTCGGTCAGGGAGGCCGCGCGCACGCCCGGCAGCGCGCGGACGCGCTCGACCAGTCGCCGCTGGAAGTCGCGTCCGCGCGCCTCGTCGTAGCCTTGCAGCCCGAGGTCGAAGGAGGCGACGAGCCCGTGCCCGACCTCGAAGCCGGGGCTCGTCGTCTGGAGGCGCGTGAGCGCGCGCAGCGTGAGCCCGGCCGCGACGAGCAGCACTAGGGAGAGCGTGACCTGCGCGACGACGAGTGACGAGCGCAGCCGCGAGCGCGAGCGCCCCGACTGCGAGGCCACGTCCTTGAGCGCCGGCACGAGGTCCGTGCGCGTCGCCTGCAACGCGGGCGCGAGCCCGAACAGCACCGTCGTCAGGAGCGACGCGCCGAGCGCGAAGAGCAGCACGCGCCAGTCCACGGCCGCCTCGATCCAGACGGGCACGTCGAGCGGCGGGCGGTAGGCGGCCACCAGCCCCAGAATCCACACGGCCAGCAGAAGCCCCGCCGCCCCGCCCGCGAGCGCGAGCAGCAGGCTCTCCGTCAGCAGTTGCCGCACGAGCCGCCAGCGCGACGCCCCCAGCGCGACGCAGAGCGCGATCTCCTTGCGGCGCGCGGAGGCGCGCGCGAGCAGGAGGTTGGCGAGGTTCGTGCACGCGATCAAAAGCACCAGCCCCACCGTCCCCATCAGCACGGCCGCGAACCCGACCACCGCCCCGCGCAACTGCGGGACGATGAAGCCCGGCGGGACCAGCACGATCCTCTGCCCCTCGTTCGTGTCCGGGTACTCGCGCCCGACCTGCCCGGCCAGGAGGTTGAGCGACGCCTGGGCCTGTTCCGTCGTCACGCCGTCCTTCAAACGTCCGACGGCGAAGATGTTCTGTATCCCTCGCCGTTCGAGCCACGCGTTGCCGGGCTCGATCCACTCCTGCATCGTCATCGGCACCCAGACCTCGGGCGTGTAGACGATCTCGGTGCCGGCGAAGCCTTCGGGCATGACGCCGACGACGCGGAACGGGTGGCCGTTGAGCTGCACGTCGCGGCCGACGACCGAAGGGTCTGCGCCGAAGCGCCGCTGCCAGCAGGCGTGGCTGAGGACGGCGACCGGGCTCGCGAGCGCCGCGCGGTCTTCCTCGGGCGTGAACGTCCTCCCGCGCGCGGCCCCGACGCCGAGCACCTCGAAGTAGTTCCCCGACACGAGGTAACCCCAGACGCGCTCGTTGCTGTGGCCGCGGCTGAGGCTCATCGGCGCGAGCCGCTCGGCGAAGAGCCCCGCGAGCACGTCGCCGCCGCGGTCGCGGTAGTCCTTGTAGGTCGGGTAGGAGAAGGCGAGCATCGAGTCGTCCTTCCCCACCACCGAGACCGACACGAGGCGCTCGGGCTTCTCCACGGGGAGCGGCCGCAGCAGCACCGTGTTCACCAGGCTGAAGATGGCCGTGTTCGCCCCTATCCCCAAAGCCAGCGACGCGACCGCCACCAGCGTGAACCCCGGGCTCTTCAACAGGCGCCGCACCCCGAAGCGCAAGTCCTGAAGCAGTGTTCTCATCGCTTCCCCTCCCCCGCGAGCGCGGGCATCCCTGCCCGCCTGAGCGTGCCCGAGCACGCTTCCCGTCATTCGCTTCACCTCGACGTCGCGGTTTAAAGTCTCCGCGCATTCGCGCTGGCGCGCTCATGGCGGGCAGGGATGCCCGCGCTCCCGGCAGCGTCCGGCCTCACCTTACTCGTACCTGAGGGCGACCATCGGGTCCACCTTCGTCGCGCGCCGCGCAGGGACTAAGCAGGCCAACAGCGCGACCGCGGCGAGCAGCAGCGCGAGGCCGGCGAAGGTGAAGGGGTCGGTCGCCGAGACGCCGAAGAGCTGGCTCTCGATGAGGCGCGTGAGGACGAGCGCCGCCGCGAGCCCGACCCCGACGCCCGCGAGCGCGAGCTTCATCCCGCGCCCGACGACCATCAGCAGCATGTCGCCCGGGCTCGCGCCCAGCGCCATCCGCACGCCGATCTCGGGCGTGTGCTGCACGACGAAGAAGGCCAGCACGCCGTAGATGCCGAGCGCCGCCAGCAGCAGCGCGAGCCCCGCGAAGGCCGCCAGCAGGATCACGCCCACGCGCCGCTGCGCCGTGTCCCGGCCCAAAACCTCTTCGAGCGTGCGGACGCTTGAGACGGGCTGTGACGCGTCAAGCTCCCTCACCGCCTCGCGCACGGCGGGCACGATTGAGGTCGGCGCGACCGACGTGCGCACGACGAGGTCGCGCGGCGCGAAGGAGGCGAAGCCCGGCGACGGGAAGTGGCGCATGGCCTGACGGTAGTGCACGTACATCTCCGCCTTGACCGGCTCGTCCGACGCCATCTGGCGCACGTCCTGAACTACGCCCACGACCGTCAGCCACGGCTGCGGCGACTCGGGCGCCCCGACCTTGAAGCGTCGGCCCACGGCCGTCTCGCCCGGCCAGAAGGAGCGCGCCATCGTCTCGTTGACGACGGCGACGGGCGGAGCGCCCTCGTCGTCCTGCTCGGTCAGGCCGCGCCCCTCGCGCACCGCGAGCCCGAGCGCGCGGAAGTAGTCGGGGCTCACCTGTCGGTGGTTCGCGTTCCACACCGCGTTCGGGCCGTTCTCCTTCCCCTCGACCGAGAGGCCGTTGGCCCCGCCCTTGCGCGTGAGCGGGACGGCCGTGGTGTAGCCCGCGGCGACGACGCCCGGCAGCCCCTTCACGCGTTCGAGCACGCCGTCGTAGAAGGCCGCGCGCCGCGCGGGCTCGCGGTAGCGGTTCTCGGCGAGCTGCGTCCGCAGCGTCATAACGCTTTCGGGCTTCAGGCCCGCGTACTGCCCGCGCAGGTTGTAGAGCGTGCGGACGACGAGACCCGCACCGACCAGAAGCACCAGCGCGAGCGCCACCTCCGCGACGACGAACGCGCCGCGCAGACGCCGCCCCGCGCCGGTGCTGCTCCGGCCGGCGGCCTGCTTGAGCGCGTCGTTGAGGTCCGTCTTCGAAGCCTGGAGCGCGGGCGCGAGCCCGAAGGCCACGCTCGCCGCGAGCGAGACCAGCAGCGTGAAGCCGAGCACCGCGGAGTCGAGCCGCGGCTCGGCCATCGCGCGCATGCCGGCCGGGACGAGCTGTTGCAGGAAGGCGAAAGTCCACAGCGCCAGGAGCGTCCCCAGCAGCCCGCCCGCCGCGGAGAGCAGCGCGCCCTCGGTCATCAACTGCCGCACGATGCGGCGGCGCGAAGCGCCGAGCGCCGCGCGCACGGCTATCTCGCGACGCCGCGCCGCCGCGCGCGACAGCAGCACGCCCGCGACGTTCGCGCACGCGATGAGGAGCACCAGCGCGACGGCCGCGAGCAGGAGCAGGAGCGGCCGGCGCACCTCGCCCGCGAGGTGCTCGCGCAGCGGGACGACCGCCGCGCTCAAGCCCGTCGCCTCGTCCGGGTGGCTCTCGGCGATGCCGCGCGTGATGGCCTTCACGTCCTCCTCGGCCTGCGCGGCGGTGACGCCGGGCTTCATGCGCGCGACGACTTCGAGGTAGTGGTTGCCGCGGTTGGCGAGCTGCTCGGGCGTGAACGCGACCGGCACCCACAGAGCCACGTCCGCGTACTCGAACTGGAAGTCGGCCGGCATGACGCCGACGACGGTGTAGGGCTCGCCGTTGAGCATGACTTCGCCGCCGACGGCCGAGCGCTCGCCGCCGAAGCGGCGCTGCCAGAGGCCGTGGCTCAAGACCGCGACGCGGTGCGCGCCGGGCTTGTCCTCCTCGGGCAGGAGCGTGCGCCCGAGCGCGGCCTCGGCGCCGAGCAGCGGGAAGAAGTTCGACGTGACGCCGAAGCCGAGAATCTTCTCCGGCTCGCCGCCCCGGCCCGTCAGGTCGTAGGTGCGCTGGTCGACGGCGGCCACGTCCTCGAAGGACTTGTTCTGCGCCCGCCAGTCGGCGTAGTTGGCGACGGCCGGCGTCTCGCGCGGGAAGCCCGCGGCCGTCTCGTCCTCCCACACCATCACCAGCCGCTCGGCCTCGCGGTACTTCAGAGGCCGCACCAGCACCGCGCTCACCAGACTGAAGACGGCCGTGTTCGCCCCGATGCCGAGCGCCAGCGTCAACACGGCCACGGCCGTAAACCCCGGCTTCTGCCAGAGCACCCGCAGCCCGTAACGTACGTCTTGCAGCAGAGTCGTCATCGCTTTACCTCCGAGCGACCGGGTCAGTACCACCCGCGGTAGCGGGTGGGTCTTACCTAACCGAGCGCGCCGTATCGCAGAAACCCACCCGCTACCGCGGGTGGTTCTGACCTGTTACTCGTATCGAAGGGCCACCATCGGGTCGACCTTCGTCGCGCGGCGCGCGGGGACGTAGCAGGCCAGGAGCGCCACGGCCGCGAGCAGGAGCGCGAGCCCCGCGTAGGTCAGCGGGTCGGTCGTCTCGACCCCGAAGAGGAGGCCGCGCAGCAGCCGCGTCAGCGCGAAGGCGCCGACCAGGCCCGCCCCCAGGCCGAAGAGCGTGAGCCGCATCCCCTGCCCGAACACCCAGCGCAGGATGGCCCCGTTGCTCGCGCCGAGCGCGAGCCGAATCCCTATCTCGCGCGTCCGCTGGCTCACCGAGTAGGCCACCACGCCGTAGATGCCGATGCCCGCCATCAGCAGCGCGAGCACGCCGAACCCGCCCACGACCTGCAAGGCGAAGCGCCGCTGCGCCAGCGAGGCCGACACCACCTCCTCCATCGTCCGCTCGCCGAAGACGGGGAGGTTCGGGTCAACCGCCTGCACCTCGCGCCGCAGCGCCTGCGCCAAAGACTTCGGGTCGCCCTCGGCGCGCAGGTAGACCGCCATCGCGTAGCCCACGTTCTGGAACAGGCACGTGTAGAAGTGCGGCTGGTCGGGCTGGTCGAACCCCTCGGTCTTGACGTTGCCGACGACGCCGACGACCGTCACCCACGGCGCGTTCGACGCGCGCCGGCTCGGCTTGAAGCGGCGGCCCACGGGGTCTTCGCCGGGCCAGAAGCGGCGCGCCGCCTCCTCGTCCACGAGCGCCACGGGCTGCGCCTCAAGCGCGTCGGAGTCGTTAAAGAAGCGGCCGCGCACGAGCGGCGTGCCCAGGGCGCGGAAGTAGTCGGGGGTGACCGAGGAGAACTGCGCGGTGGGCGCGGCGGCGTCCGTCTCGGGCTTCTCCTCGATGGTGAACGGCCCCTTGAAGTGCGGGCCGAGGAGCGGGACGCCGTTGCCCGCGCCGACGGCCGCGTACCGCACGCCGGGCAACGCCGACGCGCGCCGCAGGACTTCGCGCAGGAAGGCGGCGCGCTTCGCGGGCGGGCGGTACGGGTCGAGCTCCTGGTTGTTCGGCACGGGCAGCCAGATGCGCGCCATGAGGACGTTGTGCGGGTCGAAGCCGGCGTCGACCTCCGTCAGCCGCGCGAAGCTCCGCAGCAGTAGGCCCGCGGCGATCATCAGGACGAGCGAGAGGGCGATCTCGGCCACGACGAGCGCGCCGCGGAAGCGCTGCCCGCGCGAGCCCGCGCCCGAGCCCTTCCCCCCCTCCTTCAGGCTCACAGTCAGGTCGGGGCGCGACGCCTGCAAGGCCGGGACGAGTCCGAACAGCACGCCCGTCAACAAGGAGACCGCGAAGACGAAGAGGAGCACGCCGCCGTCGAAGCCGACCTCGTGCAGGCGCGGGATGTCCGCGGGCACGAACCGTACGAGCAGCTCCAGCAGCCACACGACCGCGAGGAGCGCGACCGCGCCGCCCGCGAGCGAGAGCAGCAGGCTCTCCGTCAGGAGCTGCATGACGAGCCGGCGGCGCGACGCCCCGAGCGCGAGGCGGATCGCCATCTCCCTCTGCCGCGCCGTGGAGCGCGCCAGCATCAGGTTCGCGATGTTCACGCAGCCGATGAGCAGCACCAGCCCCACCGCGCCGAGCAGCACGAACAGCGTCGCGCGCGCGCCGCCCACAAGGTTCTCGTGCGCGGGCAGGAGGCGCACGGCCCACCCCGCCTCGGCGGGGTAGTCGGCGGGGAACTGCCCGCGCAGGCGCGAGACGAGGGAGTCCACATGCGCCTGCGCCTGCCCGACGTCCACGCCGGGCTTCAGGCGCGCGATGGCGCCGGGCAGCATCCGCACGTTGCGCGGCGGGTTGTTGAAGGGCGGGCCGACGAAGCCCGCGTTGGCCCACATCTCCACGTCGTTGCGCAAGGTCTGCGCCGGGTGGCGGAAGCCGGGCGGCATGACGCCGATGATCGTGTAGGCGTCCGTGTCCGCGTAGATTCTGCGGCCCAGGACTGCGGGGTCGGCCCCGAACATGCGGCGCCAGAGTCCGTCGCTGATGACGACGCCCTCGGCGAAGCCCTCCGCCTTGTCCTCCGGCCCGAAGACGCGGCCGAGCCGCGCGCCCGCCCCGAGCAGCGCGAAGTAGTTCGGGCTGACGGCCAGCAGCTCGACGCGCTCGGGGCGGTCGGAGCCCGTCAGGTTCGCGTCCACCGGCCAGACGGCCGCGACCGCCTCGAACACGTCGGCGCTCTGCTGCAAGTCTTTCAGCTCGGGGACGGACATCCCGACGTTCTCCATCTGGCGCCCCGCCAGGTCGTCGCGCACGAGGACGAGCCGCTCCGGGTCGGGGAAAGGCAGCGGCCTGAGCAGCACCGCGTCCACCACGCTGAAGATGGCCGTGTTCGCCCCGATGCCCAGCGCCAGCGTCAGCACCACGACCGCCGTGAACCCCGGGTTCTTCCAGAGCATCCGCAGCCCGTACCGTATGTCTTGCAGCAGAGTCGTCATCGCTCCTCCTCCAACAAACGGGTCAGTACCGCCCGCGGTAGCGGGTGGGCCTGTGCGACACGGCGCATCCGGTCAATCGAGGCCCGCCCGCTACCGCGGGTGGGTCTGACCTGTCACTCGTACCTCAGAGCAACCATCGGGTCTACTTTCGTCGCGCGGCGCGCGGGGACGTAGCAGGCGAGCAGCGAGACCGCGGCCAGCAGCACCGGGACGGCCGCGAAGACTAAGGGGTCTGTGGCCGAGACGCCGTAGAGCAGGCTCGACATCAGGCGCGTCAGCGCCAGCGCGCCCGCGAGCCCGAGGCCGAGCCCCGCCAGCGTGAGCAGCATCCCCTGCCGGACGACGAGCCGCAGCACGTCGCGCGCCTGCGCGCCGAGCGCCATGCGGATGCCCAGCTCGTGGCGGCGCTGCGTCACCGTGTAGCTCATCACGCCGTAGATGCCCACGGCCGCGAGCAGCATCGCCAGCGCCGCGAAGAACCCGAGCAGCGCGACGTTGAACCGCTGCGGCGCGACCGACTGCCCGACCAGCTCGTCCATCGTCTCCGTCCGCCAGATGAGCAGGTTCGGGTCCACGCCCTTCAGCGCCGCGCGCACGGGCGCCGTGAGCGCCGCCGCGTCTTCGCCCTTCGAGCGCACGACCACCTGCGTCACGGCCGAAGGCGCCTGCTCGAACGGGACGTAGTACTCGGGCCGCTCCTCGTCGTCGAACCTCTGGAAGCGGACGTTGCCGACGACGCCGACGACCTCGCGCGGCGGCAGGGGCTTGTCGTCCGGCCCGTCGATGACGACGTGCTGGCCGAGCGGCTCCTGCCCGGGGAAGAAGCGGCTCACGAACGCCTCGTTGACGACGATGACCGGGTTCGAGTTCTTCCCGTCCGCCCCCGTGAAGGCGCGCCCGCGCCGCAGCGGCACGCCCAGGACGCGGAAGTAGTCGGGGCTGACGGTGTAGCTGCGCGCGTTGTTGCTCGACCCCGGCGCGAACGGCTCGCGCCCGGCGATCTGGAAGCTGTTGAAGATGTCGCTGCGCCCGAGCGGCAGCAGCCGCGTCAGGCCCGCCGACTCGACGCCGGGCATCCGGCCGATGCGCGCGACGGCCTCGCGGAAGTAGCCGGCCTGGCTGTCGCCGTCGGCGAACTTCTGCGTGTTGAGCGCGACGGTGACGGCGAGCACGCGCTCGGGCGAGTAGCCCGGGTCGGTCGTGACGAGCTGGCGGAAACTCTTGATGAGCAGCCCCGCGCCGACCAGCAGCACCAAGCTCAGCGCGACCTCCACGACGACGAGCGTCGCGCGCAGGCCGTTGCTCCGCGCGCCCGCCGAGCCGCCGCGCCCGCCCTCCTTGAGCGACTCCGCCAGGTTCGTCTTCGACGCCTGTAGGGCCGGCGCGAGCCCGAACACGAGCCCCGTCAGGATCGAGACGCCGAGCGCGAAGAGGAAGACGCGCGCGTCGATGGAGGTCTCCGCGAGGCGCGGCACCGTCGCCGGGCTGAGCTTGATGATGGCGTCCACGCCCCACACGGAGAGCAGCAGCCCCGCCGCCCCGCCCGTCAGGCTGAGCAGAAGGCTCTCGGTCAGGAGTTGCCGCGCGACGCGCGCGCGCGTGGCGCCCAGGGCCGTGCGCACGGCGATCTCCCTGCCGCGCGACGCGGCGCGCGCCAGGAGCAGGTTGGCGACGTTCGCGCACGCTATCAGCAGCACCAGGCCGACGGCGCCGAGCAGCACGAGCAGCGCCGGGCGCACCTGCCCGACGAGGTCTTCGTGCAGCCGCACGACGCGCGCGCGCCGGTTGGCGCTCGTGTCCGGGTACTGCGCGGCGAGGCGGTTCGCGATGGTCTCGACCTCGGCCATCGCCTGCTCGACCGACGCGCCGTCCCTCAGCTTCGCCACGGTCGGGATGAAGACCGAGCCGCGGTTTCTCATCGAGTCGGCGTTCGACTTCGCGTTCTGCGCGACGAAGGGCGTGTAGTAGTCGAGCGCCTCCGACTCGTCGGGCGGGAACTTGAAGCCGGGCGGCATCACGCCGATGACCGTCGCGGCGCGCCCCGACAGACCCATCCGCACCTCGCGCCCGACGACGTTCGGGTCGGAGCCGAGGCGCCGCCGCCACAGCCCGTCGCTGATGACGATGACGCCGGGGCCGCCCTCCACGTCCTCCTCGCGCGTGAAGACGCGGCCGCGCGCGGCGCGCACGCCGAGCGCCGGGAAGAGGTCTGCCATCACCTCCGTCCCGCGCACGCGCTCCGGCTCGTCGCCCTGCCCGACGCTCATCACCGTGCCGACGCCCTGGTAGCCCGCGACGTACTCCAACGCCCCCGCCTGCGCGCGGTAGTCGAGCAGGTCGGGGTACGAGAGCGGCCCGCCCGGCGCGTTGGGGCCGCGCCCCGTGTAGAGCGCCACCAGCCGCTCCGAATTCTCGTAGGGGAGCGCGCGCAACAACACCGTGTTGACGACCGAGAAGATGGCCGTGTTCGCGCCCACCCCCAGGGCGACCGCCAGCACCGCGACCGCCGTAAACGCCGGGCTCTTCCACAAGGCCCGCGCGCCGTACTTCACGTCCTGCCAGAGAGTCCTCATCTGCTTCCTCCTCAAAGGGTGACGATGAGACGTTCGCAGTGCCTTAAGCTCCGGAGGGGCGGGACGTTTATAGCTCACGTCGTTATTGATTCTGCCGAGCTCCGTAGGAGCGACACGTAGACGTGCCGCCCCTGAAGGGGCTTCCGGTCAGATTAGGCCGCCGGTGCTATAAACATTCCGTCCCTGCGGGACTCCAGACTGTCTCTCCTCATTCACACCCATCACTACTCACTCGTACCTCAGAGCAATCACCGGGTCCACCTTCGTCGCCCTGCGCGCGGGCACGTAGCAGGCGAGCAGCGCCACGGCCGCGAGCAGCAGCGCGACGAGCGCGTAGGTCAGAGGGTCTGCGGCCGAGACGCCGTAGAGCAGGCCCGACATCACGCGCGTCAGGGCGAGGGCGGCCAGGAGTCCCGCGCCCACGCCGGGCAGGATGAGCTTCAGGCCGCGCCCGACGACGAGCCGCAGCACGTCGCCGCGCTGCGCGCCGAGCGCGACGCGCACGCCGAACTCCTGCGTCCGCTGCGCCACCGTGTAGCTGATGACGCCGTAGATGCCGACGCCCGCGAGCAGGAGCGCGAGCCCTGCCAGCAGCCCGAGCATCGTCGCGTTGAAGCGGCGCGGCCCCGCCGCGCGGGCGAATATCTCTTCCAGCGTCTGCGAGCCCGCGACGGGGAGGTCTCTGTCCAACCCCCGAATCTCGCGCGCGACCGCCGGGAACAGGCCCCCCGCCGCCCCGCCCTCGGCCCGCACGCCGAGCGTCGTGCCGCGCGCGATGTTCATGCGCCCGAGCGGCGTGTAGATGCGTATGCGCCCCTCGGCCTCGCGGCCGAAGTCCTTGACGTTGCCGACGACGCCGATGATCTCGTGCGGCGTGGCGCTGTCGTACTTGATGTGCTTGCCGACGGCCTCCTCGCCGGGCCAGAAGCGGCGCGCGAGGTTCTCGTCCACGAGCACGACGGGCGGGCCGTCGCGCGCCTCCCGCGCGGTGAACGTGCGCCCGCGCAGCACGGGGATGCGCATCACCTTGAAATAGTCTTCGCTGATGATCGACCAGTCGACGTTCAACTCCTCGCCCGCCTTGCTGCCGGGGCGACCCTCGACGGCGATGTCGTTCTGCCAGGTGCCGAGCCCGGGCAGCGAGTTCGAGACGGAGGCCGCGCTCACGCCCGGCAGCGCCGAGACGCGCGCGAGCAGCTCGCGGTGGAAGCGCCTGACCTCCTCGCCGCCGTACCTCTGGTTCGGCAGCGTGAAGGGGACGGTCAGGACGTGCGCCGGGTCGAACCCCGGGTTCGCGTTGAGCAGCCGCACGAGGCTGCGCGTGAGCAGCCCCGCGCCCGCGAGGAGCACGAAGGCGAGCGCGATCTCCGCGACGACGAGCGCCCCGCGCAGGCGCCCGCCCGCCGCGGCGACGCCGCCCGCCGAAGGGGCGCCGGCCTTGAGCGCCTCGGCCGGCCCGCCGCGCGCAGCGCGCCACGCGGGCGCGAGCCCGAAGGCGAGCCCGCTCAGGAGCGTGACCCCGCACGCGAAGAGCGCGACCGTCGTGTTCACGCCCGCGCCCGCGACGCGCGGCAGGCCCGGCGGCTCGGCCGCGCGCAGGAGGCCGACGCCCCACCACGCCAGCAACAGGCCGGCCGCGCCGCCCAGCGCCGAGAGCAGCAGCGACTCGGCCAGCAGTTGTCGCAGCAGTCTGCGGCGGCTCGCGCCCAGCGCGGCGCGGATGGCGAACTCCCTTCTGCGCGTCGTCGCGCGCGTCAGCGTCAGGTTGGCGACGTTGGCGCACGCGATCAGCAGCACGCAGCCGACCGCGCCGAACACCAGGAGCATCGGCGCGCGCGAGTCGCCGACGAGGCTCTCGTGCAGGGAGACGACGCGGATGACGTGCCCGGCGTTGGTGTAGGGCGACTCGCGCGTCAGCCCCTCTTTGACCGAGGCCATGTCGGCGCGCGCCTGCTCTAACGTGACGCCCTCCTTCAGGCGCGCGACGACGTTCCCGGCTATACGCACGTCCCTGTGCATCCAGTCCTCGCGCGCGGCGAACTGCCCCGTCAGCACCCAGAGCGGCGGCGGCCCCTGGTGGCGGAAGTCGGGCGGCATCACGCCGACGACCGTGAACGGGCGGCCGTCGAGCACGATCTCCCTGCCGACGACCGAGGGGTCGCCGCCGAAGCGCCGCCGCCAGAAGCCGTGGCTGAGGACGGTGACGGGCGCGCCGCCCGCGCCGTCCTCTTCGCGCAGGAAGGCGCGGCCGAGCACGGGGCGCGCGCGCATCACGTCGAAGTACTCGGCCGAGACCATGCGCGCCGCCAGGGCTTCGGGCTCGCCGCCCGCGCCCGTCAGCGTCATGTCCCACCCGCGGATGGTGGACATCGCCTCGAAGCTGCGGCCCCGCGCCCGCCAGTCGAGGAAGTTCGGGTACGAGACCCAGCGGTTCGACACGTCCGGCCCGTCCTCGTACATCCAGACGAGCTGTTCGGGGCGGTCGTAAGGCAGCGGCCGCAACAGCGCCGCCTCCACGACCGAGAAGATGGCCGTGTTCGCGCCTATCCCTAACGCCAGCGTCAGCGCGGCCACGGCCGTGAACCCCGGCCGCTTCCTCAACACGCGCGCCCCGTAGCGCAAGTCCTGAAACAGAGTCCCCATCGTGCTCACCACGTTCGCAAGTGATGAGTGATAAGTGATGAGTGATAAGAAAGAGGCAGGGCTCTGTATTTTCTCATCACTTATCACTTATTACTCGTACCGGAGCGCCTCCATCGGGTCCACCTTCGTCGCGCGGCGCGCGGGCACGTAGCAGGCGAGGAGCGCGACGAGCGTGAGGAGGAGCGCGACGGCGGCGAAGGTCGTCGGGTCGTTCGGCTCGACGCCGTAGAGCATCTTGCCGAGGCTCGCCACGTAGAGCCCGAGCGCGTAGGCGCCGGCCAGCCCGACCGCGACGCCGGCGAGCGTCAGCGCCATCCCCTGCCGCAGCACCATCCGCAGCACGTCGCCGCGCTGCGCGCCCAGGGCCATGCGGATGCCTATTTCGTGCGTGCGCCGCGACACCGACCACGCCAACACGCCGTAGAGGCCGATGGCCGCGAGCGCCTGCGCGAGCAGCCCGAAGAGGCTGAGGAGCTTTGCGAAGAGGCGCTCCATCGCCAGCGTCTCGTCGGCCTGCGCCACCTGCGTCTTGACGTTGTTGAGCGGGAACCTCCCGTCTACCTCGTGCACGACCCGGCGCACGGCCGCGACCGACGCCTCGGGGTCGCCCGCCGTCCGCACCTCGAAGACGACCGCCCCGGCCGCGCGCAGCTCCTGGAGCCAGGGCAGGTAGGCGGTCGGCGGCGTCTCGGCGCGCTGGCTCGTGTACTTGGCGTCGCGCGCCAGCCCGACGATCTCGACCTCGTCGGGCTTCTGCGGGTCGAAGGTCAGGCGGCGGCCCACGGGGTTCTCGCCGCCGAAGAACTTGCGCGCGAAGGTCTGGTTGACGACGGCCACCTTCGGCGAGCGCGCGTCGTCGCTCCCCGCGAGCGCGCGCCCGGCGAGCAGCGGAATCTCCATCGCTTCGAGGAAGTTCTCCCTCACCTGGTGGATGTAGACCTCGCCCGACGGCGCGGGAACCCCCTCGGGGCCGGGCGGGGCCTTGGCGGCTTCGGCCAGGAAGAAGCTGCGGCTGCTCGAAGAGTGCGACAGCAGCGTCGTCCGCGAGAAGGTGACGGAGCGGACGCCGGGCACCGCCTCAAGGCGCCCGCACATCTCGCGGTAGAGGTTGACGAGCTTCTCGTCCTTGTAGCCGATGAGCCCCGGCTCGACGAAGAAGAGCAGGAGGTTGCTCGCGTTGAACCCCGTCTCGACGCGCTTGAGGTTGACGAGCGTGCGCAGGAAGAGCCCCGCGCCGACGAGCAGCAGCAGGGAGAGCGCGACCTGCGCCACCACCAGGGACTTCGACAGCCACGAGCGCGCGGCCGCGCTCGAACCCCTCGCGCTGTCCTTAAGCGCGGGCGTCAGGTCGACCTTCGTCGCGCGCCACGCGGGCGCGAGCCCGAAGAGGACGCCGGTCAGGAGCGACAGCGCCGTCGTGAACCCGAGCACGCGCAGGTCGAGCCGCGGGTCGAGCGCGCCCATGAAGCGCCCGCCCCAGTCGCCCACGGACATCAGCCCGTCCTTAATCCAGAAGGCGAGCAGCACGCCGAGCACCCCGCCCGCGAGCGAGAGCAGCACGCTCTCCGTCAGGAGCTGCCGTATCAGGCGGCGCCGACGCGCCCCGAGCGCCAGGCGCACGGCGATCTCCCTCTGCCTCGACGCCGCGCGCGCGAGCAGGAGGTTGGCCACGTTCGCGCACGCGATGAGCAGCACCAGGCAGACCACGGCGAGGAGGATGTAGAGCGGTCGCTGGTAGTACCCGCGCGTGTTCATCTCGCCCTGCGCGCCGGTGTCGGCGTCGAGGCGCGGAACCTCCTCGGGCGCGAGCGGCCGGAGCGCCGCCCGCTGCGCGTCCGTCGTCGCCTGCGCGAGCTTGGCCGCGCGGTGCTCGACGACCGACTGTCGGAAGACCGCGTCGAGACTCGCGCGCGCCTGCTCGGGCGTCGCGCCCTCCCCGAGCCGCCCCATCACGCGCAGCCACCAGACGCCGGCGCCGGCCATGCGAGAGCGCTCGGCGCTGACCTGCGGCTCCCAGGCGACGGGGATCGTCACGTCCGGCGACGACCCGACCTGCATCGTCCCGTTGAAGCCCTCCGCCGAGACCCCGACCACCGTGAAGGGCACGCCGTTGAGGCTCACCTGCCGGCCGACCACGCCGGGGTCTGAGCCGAAACGCTTCTGCCAGTAGCGGTGGCTCAGCACGGCGGCGGGCGCGGCCGAGGGGCGGTCGTCGTCGTCGCCGAGCAGACGACCCGCGTGCGGCGAGACGCCGAGCGCCGCGTAGTAGTTCCCGGACACGGCCTGCCCCGTGGCGACCTCGGCCTCCCCGCCCGCGTTCACGTTCAGGTTCACGCCGCCGAAGGCGAACACGTCCGAGACGGCGCCGCCCGTCTGCTCGCGCATGCGCGCGTAGGACTGGTAAGGGAACGAAGTCCTGACCACGCGCCCCGCGTCGTCGCGGTCGCTGACGCCGTTGTAGCCCCCGGGGCTGAAGCTCTGCCCCGAAAGCGACTTGAAGAGGACGAGCCGTTCGGGCTCCTTCACCGGCAGCTTCTTCAGCAGCACCTCGTCCACGACGCTGAAGAGCGCCGTGTTCGCGCCTATCCCCAAAGCCAGCGACAGCACCGCCACGGCCGTCACGCCCGGCGTCCTCGCCAACACGCGCAGCCCGTAACGCACGTCTTGCAGCAGAGTCCTCATCGCGATAACTCCTTCGGTGTGCCGGGTGATGAGAAGCCGTTCATGAGGTCTTAAGCTCCGGAGGAGCGGGATGTTTATGGCTCGCGGCTTTTATTGACCCGCCAGGCTCCGTAGGAGCGACACGTCGATGTCGCCCCTGACGGGGCTCGGGTTCAATTAATCCGCGTTGACTATAAACATGCCGTCCCCCGGGACTTCAAACGCCTCTCATCACTCATCACTCATCACTCATCACTCGTACCTGAGTGCGACCATCGGGTCCACCTTCGTCGCGCGGCGCGCGGGGACGAGGCAGGCCAGGAGCGCGACCGCGGTCATGAGGAGCGCGACCAGCGCGAAGGTCAGCGGGTCGGTCTCGCTCACGCCGAAGAGGAGGCTCTTGAGCAGCCGCGTCAGCGCGAGCGAGGCCGCCAGGCCGATGCCGACCCCGGCGAGCGTCAGAAGCATCCCACGGCCCACGACCAGCCGCAGCACGTCGCGGCCACGCGCGCCCAGAGCCACGCGGACGCCGATCTCGTGCGTGCGCTGCGTGACCGTGTAGGAGATGACCCCGTAGATGCCGAGGGCGGCGAGCAGGAGCGCCACGGAGGCGAAGCCGCCCAGCAGGATCATGTTGAAGCGCCGCTTCGCGACCGACGCTGAGAGCAGCCCCTCCATCGTGCGGACGTTCCAGACGGGCGAGTCCTTGTCGGTCTGGCGGATGACGCCGCGCAGCGCGCCCGCCAGGCCCGCCGGATCGTCCGAGGCCGAGCGGGCGACGACCGTCAGCCGTGAGGTCATGACCTGCGTGAAGGGCACGTAGAACTCCGGCGTCGCGGGCTCGTCGAGCCCGGCGTGGCGCACGTCGCCGACGACGCCGACGATCTCGCGCGCCGTGCCCCCGGCGGGGCCGCCGCCGAAGACGATGCGCTTGCCGAGCGGCTCGTCGTTAGGGAAGAAGCGGCGCGCGAAGGTGTCGTTGACGATCAAGACCTGCGTCGCCTCCTTGCGGTCTCGATCGTCGAAGGAGCGGCCGCGCCGCAGGGGGATGCCCATCACGCGGAAGTAGTCGCCGTTTACGACGCGGCGGTCGGCGTTGTTCTGCTCGCCCGGCGCGAAGGGCGCGCGCCCCTCGATCTGGAAATCCCACGCCTCGAAGTTGCCGTTGAG
>DASVQJ010000258.1:0-9102 GCA_036389235.1 Pyrinomonadaceae bacterium
AGCACGACGCGGAACATGTGGAGCCACGTCGTGATGATCATCAGGTGCGCCGCCCAGCGGTGCATGTTCCGCAGCAGCTTGCCGAACGGCACGTCGTGTTCGAGGTAGAGGATGTCGCGGAACGCCTGCACCTTCGTCGGGTGGTAGTAGAACATGAGGAGGATGCCGGTGAAGGTCAGCACGAGGAAGAGGTAGAAGGTGATGCCGCCCATGCCCCACGTGAACGAGTAGCGCGTGGCGTCGCGGTTGACCTTCGCCGGGTGGAGGTGCAGGAAGACGTTCGAGAGGATGGCTAAGCTTCGGTTGCGCGGGTCGGAGCGGTCGTGCGAGACGCGGAAGATGGACTTCCAGAGCTGCGTCTGCTGCGGGTCTTTGTACGTCTTGGCCTCGGCCTCGGCGCGCTCCTTGAGCGCGACCCCCTGGGCGCGCGCGCGCTCCACGAGCCCCGCGCCTCTCCCCTTCGGCGCGAGCTGCCCGCCGCCGTTCCCCTCGGGTCGTTCAGGCTCCATAAAGCCTCCTCGGCATTAACGACTCAGACCCGGATGTAGGCGCCTTCGTCGTTGAAGTGGTTGGTGCCGCCCTTCTGCCAGTCGTAGAGCTTGCCGGTGTTGACGACGAGCTGCCCTTCGGCGTCGAGCTTGATCTCGGCGCGATCCATCGGGCGCGGCGCGGGGCCTTCGAAGTTGACGCCCTCGCTGTCGTACCCCGACCCGTGGCACGGGCACTTGAACTTGTTCTCGCTCGCCTTCCAGTCGGGCGTGCAGCCCAGGTGCGTGCAGCGCGCGTAGACGACGAACAGGCGTTCCGAGTTGCGCACGACCCAGATGCGGTACTGCTGCTGCCACTTCGTGTCCACCCCGAGCGCGTAGTCGCCCGGGAAGCCGATGCGGAAGATGCTCGAAGGCTCGAAGATGGCGCGCGGCAGGAAGAAGCGCGTCATGGCCGCGCCGACGACGAGGAGGAAGCTGAAGAAACTCCCCCACACGATGTAGCGGCGCACCTGGTTGACCGAAGGGTCGGGCAGGCTCTGCACGAGCGGGCCGGCCGCGGGCGGCTTCGAGGGCGGCTTGGCCGCGACGGCCTTGGCCACGCCCGCGTTGACGGAGGGCGTGGGCGTCGAGGTGGTCTTCGAGGCGCCGGAGGCGGGCGCGACGCGCGCGGCCGGAGGCGTCGCGGCCGGGAAGGACTTGCCGGGCGCGTCGCCCGGGGGGGCGTCCGCGGCGACCGTCCCCGAAGAGGCCCGGCGCGCGGGCGGCGTCACGGGCGTGCGCTCCCCGGACGGCGGGTCGCGCCGGTCGGCTTCGCCGCGCGCGGCGGCGAGCAGTTCATAGACCGAGGGGCGCGCCCCCCCGGCCTGCTCTTCGACTCCCGTCTTGTCCCCTTGTTCGTTCCCCTGAGTGCCGGATGCACTCTCGGCGGGCGGAGTAGGATTGTCTTTCTGATCCACGCCGCGACCTCCCTTCAGTTGCTTTGACTTGAAAACGCGTCAACAAGCCGGGGCTTCAGGCGTAGGCCATGCGCGAGACGGTACAGTACACCGCAAGAAGAGCTTCGGGCTCGACTTTCCGCGCGTGGATTCAAATGCTAGTGCGTAACATGAAGTGCGCCGTGCCAAAAATAACCGATTAAAATGGCTTGGCTTCGGCAGCCTTTATACCCCTTCCGCCCCCCGCGTGGCAAGATTTATTTTTTACTACGAGGGGCGAGTTCGGGTCTTGGAAACCGTCTTTCATCCCGGCGACTTGAGCCTTCGGGAGGCAGAAAATGTCAGTCAAACCGCACGTCGTCTTCTACACCAAGCCCGGCTGCCACCTCTGCGACGAGGCGCGGGCCGAGATCGCCCGCGCGGGCTGCGACGGCCTCTACACGTACGAGGAGGTGGACATTCTTTCAGACCCCCAACTAACCCGCCGCTACGGCCGGGACATCCCCGTCGTCCTCATCGACGGCACGCACGCCTTCAAACACCGCCTCACCGCCGGAGAGTTCCGCAAGGCGATAACGCGGAAGCAGGAACGATGAACGGAGGAGGGGTGTCGGGTGTCAGGTGCCGGGTGTCGGTTTTAACCAGAGCCCAAAACCTGACACCCGACGCCCCTCCTCCGTTCACGGCCTGAAGCGCTGGCGGTACTCGATGGACGAGATGAAAGCCTTGACCATCTCCGCCCTGCGGTAGTCTCCGCCGAAGTCGTTGAGCTTCCCGAGCCAGAAGTCATAACCCTCGAAGCTCGTGTCCGGGGCGGCGTCCGGGTCGCGCCGCAGGTAGCCGAAGTACTGCATCAGGACGAAGGCGCGGTTGAACTCCGCGCCGCGGAAGTCCGCGTCCTCCGCGACGCGGCGCAGGACGGTGGCGCGCGTCTCGCGCCCGTCGGCGAGGCGCGCGGCGAGGTCGGACACTTCGGCCGGCGTGAGCACGAGCCCCGCGTTCGTGTTGAGCGCGTTGACGTACTGCGCCGGCGTCTGCCCCGTCGCGTAGAGGTTCACGAAGGCCGCGCGGTCGACGAAGGCGTTGACGAAGTCGCGCTTGTTCGCCTCCAGACGCGCCTGCCAGCCGTCCTGCCCGACGACGAGGTTGCGGCCGATCTCCTGCGTGTCGCGCAGGAAGTCCGAGAGCCTGACGGGCACGGGCGTCCCCGGCACGTTGCCGAACGCGGCCTTGTGCAGGAGGTAGACGAGGTAGCCGGTCTCCTGGAACTCGATGGAGAGGAAGAAGGCGGCGCTCGTGTCGATGCGCTTGACCTCCCGGCAGCCGGCGTCGGCGCCGCACGACTCGATGCCCTGCACCCAGAACTGGAGGCCGTCGGCGTCGGGCTCGCGGTTGAGGAAGTCGAGGTAGTGCTGGCGGACGAAGAAGTCGGAGCGGTCGATGGGGTTGTCGGGACTCGTCGCCGCGTCGTCGTCCTGAATCGTCAAGACGCGGCTCGGGATGGCCTCAAGCTGGCCCCGGCTGCCGACGAAGTTGCTCAGCGTCAGCGTCAAAGTCTCGTCCGGCTCGTCCGTCTCGTCGTCGGTGACGAGCACGGTGAACTCCTTGAGTGTCTCGCCCGGCGCGAAGTGGAGCGTGCCGCGCGCGGCCGTGTAGTCTTTGCGCGAAGAGGCCGTGCCGTCGGCCGTCGCGTAATCGACGTAGATGTCCACGGTGCTGTCGCCCGAACGGAGAACCTGCACGAAGGCTTTGCTGCCGCCCTCCGGGATGACGGCGCTTGGGGAGCCGAACTTGATCTCCGGCGTCGGCGTCACGGTCGGCGGGAGCGCGGAGCCGTTGTCCACGAGCGGGAAGACTTCGCCGCCCCCGTAGCTCGCGACGTAGAGGTTCCCCGACTCGTCCTCGCCGAAGGCGGAGATTTGAATCGGGGTGTCGAGCAGCAGCGTGCTCTGCCACGCGCCGCCCTCGCGCTTCAGAGACCAGATGCGGCCGCTGCAAAAGTCTCCGTAGAAGTAGCGCCCCTGCATGCGCGGGTAGGTGGCCCCGCGGTAGACGTAGCCGCCCGTCACGGAGCAGTCGCCGGCCGAGTGGTTGTACTCCACGACGGGCGGCGTCAGGCCCGCCGCGCTGCAAGGGTTCGGGTTGAAGCAGTGCGTGCCTTCCATGATGCGCCAGCCGTAGTTCTCGCCGCCGCGGCTGGCCGCGGGCTGGAAGTCTATCTCCTCCCAAGTCCCCTGCCCCACGTCGGCGATGAAGAGGTCGGCGGTCGCGCGGTCGAACGAGAAGCGCCACGGGTTGCGCACGCCGAGCGCCCAGATTTCGGGGCGGAAGCCCGCGGCCGTCAGGAAGGGGTTCGAGGGCGGCGAGGTGTACGTGTACGGCCGCCCCGTCTCGGTGTCGAGCCGAAGGATTTTGCCGAGCAGCTCCGCGGGATTCTGCGCGCGGTTGCCGGGGTCGCCGCCCGAGCCGCCGTCGCCCATGCCGACGTAGAGCATTTTATCGACGGGGCCGAAGGCGAGCTGCCCCCCGTTGTGGTTGGCGAACGGCTGCGCGACGGTGAGGACGATCTGCTCGCTCGCGGGGTCGGCCGCGTCCGCGTTGGACGCGCTGCGCCGGAAGCGCGAGATGACCGTGTCGCCCGCGGGGTTCGTGTAGTTGACGTAGAAGTAACCCTTGCGCGCGTAGTCCTGCGGGAAGGCGAGGCCGAGCAGGCCGCGCTCGCCGCCCGCGCTGATGCGCGTCGAGATGTCGAGGAACGCCGAGGGCTGCAACACCCCGCTCTTGACGACGCGAATCCGCCCGCCCTGCTCGACGACGAAGACGCGGTTCGACCCGTCGCCCGCGTGCCCGACGCCGACCGGCGAGCTGAACCCGCGGACGGGCGTGCCGAGCGCGAGCGTCGGGGCCTCCGACGTTTGCGCGTGCGCGACCGAAGGCGTAAACGGGTTGGACGAGACGGACGTGAGGAGACAGGCGAAGGACGCGACGAAGAGCGTCGCGTAGAGAAGACGGCGAGACATACTCCCCTCCCTTATTCGTGGTAACGCTTTGGTGGTCTTCCCTACTCGGCGAAGTGAAGCGCGCCGGCCTTCTCTTCAATCGCCGCGTAGAGCTGTTCGCGCTCCCGCTCGTCGGCCGTCTGCCGGTAGGCGCGCAGGAGTTCTTTCAGTGAAGCGAGCTCTCGGTAGAGACCCGCGTCCTCGACCGGGGGAGTCAGGTACGAGACGAGCCCTGCGTACGAGCGGCGCCGGGCTATCGAACCTTCGGACGGGTTGTTGACGCTGTAAAGATAGACGTGCGGCAGCTCTCCGATCAAGCGGTCGGGCCAGCACTCGCCCGACAAGCCCACCTGCTTGCCCGGCATGAACTCAAGCGACCCGTGCGTCCCGACGTGCACGACCGCGTCCGCGCCGAAGACCTTCTCAAGGTAGGTGTAGAGCGCCGCGAAGCCGTGGTGCGGCGAGCCGCCGCGCGACATGAGCAGGCGCATCGGGTCGCCCTCGTAGCCGAAGGTCGGCTGCACGGCGACGAAGACGTTGCCCAGCCGCACGCCCTGAATCAGCAGGTCGCGCCCGAACGTGTTGATGCGGCCCGGCGCCGCGCCCCATTCGGTTTCGATCTCCGCGGCGTAAGGGCAGAGCCGCAGGTACTCCTCCACGTTCATCCTGTGGGCGACGTTCGCCACCGCCCCGAAGCTCTCGGAATTGCCGCCCAGAACCAACCCGCGCAGCGCGTCCGCGTCCGCGGGCACTTCGACGTCATAACCGTCGGCGCGCAGGCGTCGGAGAATCTCGTGCAGGCTCGGGAAGACGTCGAGGTCTGCGGCCGTCCCGATGTTCCCCTTGTTGGGCGGGAAGCAGAAGAGGACGAGCGCGACCTTCAACCCTTTCCGCTCCTCGGTCTGGAGCCGGTTCCAGCGCCGCAGGCGACGCGCGATGCGCGTGCAGCGTTCTTCGAGCGCGGCCGGCTCGACGCCCTCGGCCGGCATCCCGCCGTAGACGAACGGCTCGGTCGCGCCGTCTATCTCGGGGATGGCGACCTGCATCCCGGCCTGCACGGGGTTCAGACCCGTCTGCGACTCGCGCCACGCCTCAATCGTCTGCACGTCGAGGCTCACGGCCGAGCGCAGGGGCACGTTCAAGCCCTTCAGGAACTCGACGGCCGCCTCGCTGTCGTTCATCGCCGGCCCGCCGACGAAGCTGAAGCCGGTCAGCGAGACTATCTGGCTCACGCGCGCCTTCCCTTCCCCGACGAAGAAGCTTGAGCAGGCGTCGCGGTTGTCCATGAAGGTCGAGATGACGGGGAGCGCGGCGAGCCCCTCGCGCTCGACGGCGCGGACGAGCGCGTCGTAGTGCCGCCTGGTCCCGCTCACGACGTTCGTACGCATGAGCAGCAGGCCGACCGTCTTCGACGGTTCGAGCGGCCGTGTCCCGACCCTCCGCGCCCGCGCGTCGTACCAGCGCCGGTACGCCTCGAAGCTCTCGAAGATGTTTGCCGCGTCCGGGTGGTAGACGCCGACGGCCGGCACGCCCTCGGGCGGGGGCACCTTCACGTCCGAGAGCCGCCCCCCCGGCCCGTAATGCTTCAGCGCGTAGAGGAGCATCGAGGTGACGTTCCCCGGCGTCGGCTGTAGGAAGTAGCAGAAGAGGTAGAGGTAGTGCTTCAGGTCGCGCAGGCGCCCCGCGTTCGGCACGAACCGCAGCAGCGAGGGCATGCGCTCGACGAGGCGGAGGTATTGCTTGTGGTTCCCGCCCTTCCGGCGCGCGCGCGCCTGCTCGCCCATCCAAGACCCGACGCTCTTCAAGAGACGCCGCGCCCTCCCGCCGCCGCCCTCGCCTTGGGGCTCGCCCTTCGCCCCGAAGCTCAAGCCGCCCATCCGCGTCTGCCGCATCAGCTCCGGCATGCAGTTGATGACGACGACCGCCCTCCCGGACTCGCCTTGACGCTTAAGCAACTGGATCAGGCGCGCGGCGTTCTCGCCGTCGGTGACGTGTATGACGAAGACGATCTCCGACCCGCACACGTCGCGCTCGACCGACGCCCACTCGGCTTCGTCGAGCGGCGCCCCGAGGTTGTACGCGCGGACGCACAGGCCCGCCGCGTGCCGGCGGTTGATCTCCTCCTCCGCGCGCCGCAAAGGGCCGAGCAGGCTTGAGCCGACGATGAGCGCGGTTAGCTTCATGCGACGCCTTCGATGCGGTCTTCGAGGTCGGAGAAGGCTTCGCGCAGCCTCTCGACGACGCCGGCCTCGGCCTCCCAGAAGCCGCGCCCCTCGGCTTCGAGCAGGCGCGCGACGAGGGCGCGCGCGGAGTGCGGGTTGAGCTGCGCGAGCCGCCCCAGCATCTCTTCGTCGAGCACGTAGGTGCGCGCCACCTCGTCGTAGACCCAGCCGTCCACGGCGTCGGCCGTGGCGCTCCAGCCGAAGGTGTTCGTGACGTGGCTCTCGATCTCCGCCACGCCGCGGAAGCCGTGGCCGAGCATCCCCTCGTACCACTTCGGGTTCAGGGTCTTGGCGCGCGTCTCAAGCCTCACCATCTCCGGCAGCGTGCGCACGCGCGCGTCGCGCGAGAGGGCGTCCGAGAGGTAGACCGCGGGACGCGCCTGCGCGTGACGCTCGACGGCCTTCGACACGCCGCCGAGGTACTCGAAGTAGTGGTCGACGTCCGTAATGCCGATCTCGAAAGAGTCCACGTTCTGGTAAGCGGCCTCCACGTTCGAGAGGGCGCGCGACAGGGCGCCGCGCGCCTCTCGGCCTTCGAGCGCGCGGCCGTCGCGCCCGCGCCCGTAGGCGAAGCACTTGCGCGTGACGAAGAGGTCGCCCAGCGCGTCGGCCGTCTCCCACTGCGAGTCCATCACCATGAAGTTGACGTTCGTGCCGTAGCTGCCCGGCGCGTTCGAGAAGACGCGGAGCTGTGCCTCTTCGACCGAACACCCTTCTCCCGCGACGCGCGCGCGGACGTTGGCGCGGACGGGATTCAGCTCGTCGGGCTCGTCCAGCCCGGCCACGCAGCGCACGGCCTTGTCGAGCAGCATCATCGTCGCGCCGAACAGGTCGCGGAAGATGCCCGAGACGGTCATCACCACGTCCACGCGCGCGCGCCCGAGTTCCCCGAGCGCGACCGGCTCGACCTCCGTCACGCGGTTCAGCGAATCGCGCACCGGCCGCACGCCCAAAAGCCGCAAAGCCTGCGCGACGCCCTCGCCCTGCGTCTTGATGTTGTCCAGGCCCCAGAGCACGAGCGCCATCGTGCGCGGCTGGCGGCCGTGCTCGGCGCGGTGTCGTTCGAGCAGCGTGTCCACGACCCGCCCGGCGCGCTCGAAGGCCGCGTGCGAGGGGACGGCGTAAGGGTTGACGGCGTGCGTGTTCCTCCCCGTCGGAAGGATCGAGGGGTTCTGCACGATGTCGGCGCCCGGCCCCGGCTCGACGTACTCGCCGCGGAGCGCGCGCGCGAGGCCGTCCAGTTCCCCGCTCGTCCGGAGTTGCTTCGTGAGCGTCCCGAGCAGCTCGAAGACCTTGAGCGACTCGGCCGGCTCGACCCGCGCGGTCGTTTCGAGCAGGCGGCAGGCGGCCGCCGCGCCCTCGCGCATGAACAGCTCGACGGAAGCGCGCGCCGCGTCGTCAACCGCCGCGCGCGCGCGCCAGCCCCCTTCCGACTTGTCGCCGACGAGTCGTTCGTAAGGGCCGAGGCCGAGACCTTCCGCGACGAGGTCGTTGAGCGAGCGGGCGCCGCACTCGGGGCGGTCGAAAGAGGCGACGGCGCGCAGAAGGTCTACGCACTCGCGCCCGCCCGGCGCGCGGCCGAAGACGTGCAGCCCCGTCGGTATCAGACGCTGCTCGACCTCCACGACCCGCTCCCACAGTTCGAGGACGCGGCGGTCGCGCTCTTCGTTCGACTTGTCGCCCCGCGGTCTACTCATCGAAGTAAATGCCCGGCGAGTTCTCCGACAACAACTGCGGCAGCCGCACGTAACCGCCGCCGAGCGCGTCCGCGAGGGTGCGCCCCTCGCCGCGGTCCGTGAAGCGGCCCTGCGTATCGACGACGACGGACGCGTCGCACGCACGCGCGAGCGACGCGCCGAGTGACGCAATCTCCCGCCGAATCCGCCCACCCCGCGACGTTCTGTCCTCGTCACCCTCGACGGTCAGCGGCACGTTCGCGCGGCCGTCCGTGAAGACGACCAGGCGGACTCTGCGCGCGCCCGCCGAGTCGGCTGGGCGCGCGACTTCGAGGGCGCGCAGGAGACCCGAGGCGAGCGGCGTGGCGCCGCCGACGGGCAGCGCGTCGAGCAGCGCGCGCGCCCTTGAGACGGAAGAGGACGGCGGGAGCAGCAGTTCCGCACCGCCGCCTCGGAAGACGACCAGCGCGACGCGGTCGCGGTTGACGTAGGAGCGCCGCAGCAGCCCGGCCAGCGCGCCCTTCGCCTGCGCGATGCGGTTGGCGGCCATGCTGCCCGACGTGTCGACGAGGAAGACGAAGAGCGTGCCCGCCCTCGCCCTGAAGCGTTTGAAGCGCAGCGCCTCGGGCGCGACGCGGAGGCCCGCTTCGAAATCGATTCCGGCGCCGTGAGTACGAGCATCCGGTGCCGCGCGATTGACGGCCGCGGCGCGCAGCGTCGCGTCGAGCGCGACACTTTCCCGCACGGTCTTCAAAGGTGACGCGCCCGCGTAACGGCCC
>DASVQJ010000259.1:0-45599 GCA_036389235.1 Pyrinomonadaceae bacterium
GGAGGTGGTGAGGCGGCTGGAGGAGGCGGGTGCGGAGGTGGTGGTGTGCGCGGCCGACGTCAGCGACGAGGCGCAGATGAGGCGGGCGGTGGCGGAGGGGGAGGGGCGGTTCGGCCCCGTCAACGGCATCATCCACGCCGCGGGCGTCCCCGGCGGCGGCGCCATCGAAACCAAGACTTCAGAGATGGCCGACCGTGTGCTCGCGCCTAAGGTCAAAGGCACGCTGGTGCTCGACGCCTTGTTTGAAGGCAGGGAGCTTGACTTCTTTGTGCTGTGCTCCTCGCTGAGCGCCGTCACGGGGCTCTTCTGGCAGGCCGACTACAGCGCCGCGAACGCCTTTCTCGACGCCTTCGCGCACCGGAACAACCTGAAGGGCAAGACCCATACTGTCTCGATCAACTGGGACTCGTGGCAGGATGTCGGCATGGCAATCGACTCGGCGGCCGAGCTGAACCTGATGAAGTGGAGGGAGAAGAGCCTCAAAGACGCCATCTCGCCGCAGGAGGGAGTCGAAGCCTTCAAGCGTATTCTCGCCCACCCGCTGCCACAGGTTCTGGTCTCGACGCAAGACCTACAGGCCGTGATAGACCTTAACAACGACCTGATCGCTTCGAGCGCGGCCGGGGCGCATGAGGCCGAAGCGAGCCAGCGGGCGGATCACGCCCGGCCCGTGCTGCGCAGTAACTACGTGGCCCCGACCAACGACATCGAGCGCACCATCATCGAGATTTGGAAGGAGCTGCTCGGCTTCACCGAGATCGGCATCTACGACAACTTCCTCGAACTGGGCGGCCATTCGCTGCTCGCCATACAACTTATCTCGCGGCTGAGGGAGACCTTCAACGTCGAGATTCCGGTCGGCACCCTGTTTGAAGCGCCGGTCGTGGCCGACCTCGCGCTCGTCATCCTCCAGGAGTTGATGGAGCGGCAGGGCGGGGAGAAGCTTGAGCAGATGCTCGACAGGCTACAGGGCGGGGCCGAGGCGGGCGGCGGTCAGGCCGTCACGCGGCAGACAGCGCCGGAGCCTCCCGGCGGCGACTCGGACGGGCGCCCGTGGTAGCCCCCGCCGGGGCGTCGGCCCGCCTAGAGCGGCGGGGGTTGCCAGCCGCCGGAGCACGCTTCGACGCGCCGCGCGACGGACAGCGCCACGTCCTCGCGCCACGGCCGCGCCACGACCTGCACCCCGAGGGGCAGCCCTTCGGACGAAGTGCCGGCCCGGACGACGACCGCGGGCCAGCCCGTCAGGCTGTAAGTCATGACGTAGCTGAAGCCTTGAAAGTCGTCGAACGTGCGGCCGTGCGGCGGCGCGGCTTCGGTACTGACCGGGCAGAGGATCGCGTCGTACTTACTCACAAAGGCGAGCATCTCGCGGCGGAACATGAGCCAGCGGCGCATGAGGTCGCCGTATTCGTTGAGGGTGACACTGTGCGGGCGGATGAGTTCGAGAAAGCGCTGCGTCAGCGGGTGCGTTTCCGTCGTCCCACACCTGTCCAGAAGTTGCCGAACCCCTTCGCCGCCGTCGGGCGCGAAGATGCCGAGCATGATTTCGTAGGTCTGATCGACGCAACCGGGCCGCGCCTCTTCGACCCTCATCCCGGACTCGGCCAGCGCGCGCGCCGTTGCGTGCACGACCCCGGTCGTCTCGGGACTCGGCCGCGTCAGGCCGTCGTCGGTGTAGAAGGCGACCCGCAGCCCTTCGAGCGCGACGGCACCCGCGTCCCCGAGCGGCATCGGCACGACGTTCGGGTCCTGCCCGTCGGCCCCGGCTATGACCGGCAGCGCCAGGGCCAGGTCCTCCACGCGGCGCGCCATCGGTCCCACGCTCAAGAGACGCTCCATGGCTCCGAAGGCGGGCGGGAAGTGGCCGGTCACGGGCACAAGTCCCGTCGTCGGTTTGAGCCCGGCGATGCCGCAGAAATGCGCCGGGACGCGAATGCTGCCGACGGCGTCGCTGCCGAGTCCCAGGGCCGTTTCGCAGGCCGCGAGGGCGGCCGCCTCGCCCCCGCTGCTGCCGCCGCAGGTACGCGCCGGGTCGTAAGGGTTGTTGGTGCGCCCGTAGACGAGGTTGTCGCTCTCCAGCCCGAACCCCAACTCCGGCAGGTTGGTTTTGCCGACGATGACAGCGCCGGCCTCGCGCAGGCGCGAGACGGCCGTGGCCTCGGACTTGGTTCTCAGAGAAGCGCGCCCCCTGGTGCCGGCCGCAGACACCATGCCCGCCGTCTCGAAGCTGTCTTTGACGGTGACGGGGACGCCGTGGAGGGGGCCGATGATCTTGCCGGCGGCGAGCGAGGCGTCGGCGGCCGCGGCCCGGCCGCGCGCGTCGTCGGACAACTGCACCAGCGCGTTGACGCGCGGGTTCACCTCCTCGATGCGGCGGAAGTAGGCTTCAAGGACCTCCTGTGAGCTGACCCGTCTGTCACGGATGGCCTGTGCGAGGGCGGTCGCCGATGCGTTCACCAATTCGCTCATAAGATTCAAGTCGGTGCCTCGGCAGGGACGAAAGAGGTCTTCGGCACGGCTTCCGTCCTCGCGGCGGGGAGGGAGCATTTAAGCAATAAATCATGGCCCCCGCAAGCAGATGATTTCTCGGCGGCGAATCCTGACGGGGCGGACGCCACACCGTTACACACGGCGACCGCCAGAGGCTTGCAGACGTAGACCCGATGTAAACCTTGACGGCGGCCGCGCGGTCCGAGTCGCCGGCCGTCAACCGCGTGTTAACTATGGCTGACGCAGAAAGTGGAAGAGAGTCTGTCGCGCACGCCGGCCCGATCCCGCGCCGGCGTCTCGGCCGCGCGGGGGTCGAAGTCTCCGCGCTCGGCCTGGGCGGCTACCACCTCGGCACCGTGCAGGACGAGACGGAAGCCTTCCGCATCGTCCACGAGGCGATTGACGCCGGCCTGACCTTCATGGACAACGCCTGGGAGTACCTCGGAGGCCGCGGCGAAGAGCTGATGGGACGAGCGCTGGCCGGCCGCCGCCACGAGGTCTTTCTGATGACGAAGGTCTGCACGCACGGGCGCGACGGGCGCACGGCGATGTCGCAGCTCGAAGAGTCACTCAGGCGGCTCAGGACCGACTACCTCGACTTGTGGCAGATTCACGAAGTCATCTACGAGGACGACCCCGACCTGCATTTCGCGGCGGGCGGCGTCGTCGAAGCGTTGGAGCGGGCGCGGCGCGAGGGCAAGGTGCGCCACGTCGGCTTCACGGGCCACAAGGGCACAGGGGTGTTGCTGAAGATGCTCTCGCACGACTACGCCTTCGACGCCTGTCAACTACCGCTCAACTGCTTTGACGCGACCTTCCGCAGCTTCGAGCGCGAGGTCTTGCCCGTCCTGCGTCGGCGCGGCGTCGCGCCCATCGGCATGAAGAGCCTGGGCGGCATCGGCGCGCCGGTGAAGAAGGGCAGCGTCACCGCCGTCGAGGCGCTACGCTACGCGATGAGCCTCCCGGTCGCCACCACCGTCACGGGCATCGACTCGCTCCAGGTCCTCCGCCAGAATCTGGGCGTCGCGCGCGGCTTCGCGCCGATGTCAGCCGAAGAGATGGAGTCCCTCCGCGCGCGCTGCGCCGAGGAGGCGGCCGACGGGCGCTTCGAATACTATAAGATTACGAATCAGGTTGACGGCCCCATAGGCAAACGGCAGCGCGGCCTCCCCCTTTAAATTCGGGTTCAAGCGCGGGCCCGGGCTGCAACTTCTCAGGCGCGGGCCTGCGAGTTGTTATGCAGGTACAGCTCCGCGTTCAGCAGCGCCCCGCCCGCCGCCCCCCTTATCAGATTGTTCACGACGTACTGTAGACGGAGGTCGTAAACGTCATCGTCCGTCGAGACGCCGCCGACGGCCACGGCCATGCCTCGGCCGTGAAAGGCGTCCTGCGCCGGGCGCGGCCTCCCGGCCTCTGTAAGAGTGACGAGCGGGCTGTCGGGGCTCGAAGGCAGCGCGAGGCCCTTGAGCGGGTTGTAGCTTCGGAGGACTTCGGCGGCCTCCGCCGCGCTCTTGATCTTCCTCTCCGTCTTGAGCTTCACGTTGACGAAGTGGCCCTCCTGGACATACACGCGCTGACAACTGATTGAGGTGGGGATGTGTTCGCCTAAAATCTTCTTCACCTCCCGCTTGATGTATTCCTCCGTCCTCTCGTCCGAGTTATGCAGCGGGTAGATGTTGCCGACGACGAGGTCGCGCCTGTACTTGGCGTCGCCCCTGCCCGAAAGCGACTGGAACGTGACGACCGAGACCTCCTTCAGCCCGTAATGCTTCGCCAGCGGGTCGAGTATTAAGACCAGCCCGGAGGTGACGCAGTTCGGGTTCTTGATGAACCGCTGATCCTTTATCTCGCGGCCGTTCACCTCCGTCACGACGAGCGGGTTGGCCTCTTCAAAACGCCCGCACGGGCTGTTGGAAAATATCGTCTTCCCGGCAGCTAATAACTGCTCCTCCAGCTCGCAAAACTCGGGCGGGATGGCCGAGAAAACAATCCCCGGCGACGAGGGGTGAAGCAGTTCCCGGAACGCCCCGACGTGAAAGTCGCGGAGCCGCTCCGGGCAGGGCCGCGGCTGCCAGAAGTCGGCGCCGTAGTGCTCACGCATCGCCGCCTCTTTGCGCTCCCAGACCTGGCCGTAGCTGTCGCCGACCGACCTGTAGCCGACGAGCGTCTTAAGCTCGAACGCGGGATGGTCAATCAGTAGTTCCGAGAACCGTCGCCCGACCATGCCCGTGGCGCCGAGCACCGCGACCGGAATCTTCTCACCCCTCCTGAACATCTTCGTGCTTGCTCCTTTGGTGGGGCAGAACCGAGGGCCTCTCGTCTGAGGGTCGTACGAAAGCGGCGGAGGCCCGCCCCCGGCCGCTTGAAAATTCGGTGCTGAGGCGGGCTCCGGCGGCGGCGATTTTATCAGAAGGGGTGGCTATTCAGAAGACTTTTGGGGCCGCGCGCCCGGCGCACGCCGCGGCCCCGCACGGCCGCCCGGGGGCGGAGCGGCGGGAGCTTTTTTTGTTGACTTGCGGTCGAATTTGGCTTAGAAGTTAACGGTTGCCAAAGCGGCCCTCTAGCGAATCACAACAAAAGTCCTCCGGCGGAACTGTTTAGCCGAGGCCGGTCGGTTTTAGCGCGCGCGCCCCGGCTCTGCGTGAGACTTACCGAGAAGAGGTGATCGGCGGCTGAACCTCAGAGAAGGCTCTCTGCTCTTAATTGGCCGTCAATCTCACCGACCCATTTTGACTCAGCCTGTAGCTCGCTTGTCAGTCATTCAACGCCGGGATTTCCTTCTAACAACATCGTCAATGCTGTACCGTGCGGTTCTGAATGAGCGGCGTGCGCAGGCTCGACACGTGTAGAGGAGGTTTTCGGATGTCCTTCCAGGAGCTTGCGATCAACGGCGGGGAGATGGCGAAGAAAAAGCCCTTCCCCGACTGGCCCATGTACGACGAGAGGGAGCGCGAGGCGCTCCTCGGCGTCCTGGAGAGTCGTCAGTGGTGGCGGATAGCCGGGTCGCAGGTGCTCCAGTTCGAGCGCGAGTTCGCTGCCTACCAGGGGGCGCGCTACGCGCTGGCCGTGACGAACGGGACGCACGCCATCGAACTGGCCCTGGCGGCGCTCGACATCGGCCGCGGGGATGAGGTAATCATCCCGGCCTTCACGTTCGTCTCGACGGCGACGGCCATCCTCTGCGTCAACGCCGTGCCCGTCCTCGTAGACGTGGACGCGGACACCTACTGCATGAGCCCCGAGGCCGTCGAGGCCGCCATCACGCCGCGCACCCGCGCCATCATCCCCGTGCACATGGCCGGCCACGTGGCCGACATGGGCCGCCTCGCCGAGATCGCGCAGAGGCACGACCTCCGGCTCGTCGAGGACGCCGCGCACGCGCAGGGCTCCGAGTGGGATGGGCGTCGCGTCGGGGCGATGTACGCCGGCGGCATCTTCAGTTTTCAGTCCGGCAAACTCATGACGGCCGGCGAAGGCGGGCTCGTCCTCTCCGACGACGAGGAGTTCATCGAGCGCGCCTTCCTCTACGGCAACTGCGGGCGGCCCAAGGCTGACCGCACATACCAGCACAGCCTCCTGGGGAGCAACTGCCGCATGTCGGAGTTCCAGGGCGCGGTGCTGCGCGTGCAATTGACGCGGCTCGACGAGCAGATCGCGCGCAGGGAGCAGAACGCTCCGCTGCTCGACCGCATGCTGGGCGAGATACCGGGCATCACCCCGCAGAAGCACGACCCGCGCGTCAACCGCCACCCTCATTACATGTACATGTTCCGCTATGACCCCGCCTCCTTCGACGGGCTGCCCCGGCAGCAGTTCGTTGACGCGCTGATCGCCGAAGGCGTGCCGGCCTTCGTCGGCTACCCGGCCATCCACCGCCTGCCCGTCTTCCGCAGCCGCGCCTTCGGGCCGCGCTGGCGGCCTGACGACCCGCTGCTCCCCGACTACTCGGGCGTGCGCTGCCCCGTCAGCGAGGGGCTCGGCGACCAGGTCGTCTGGCTGCACCACAGGGTCCTGCTGGGCGACGAGGAGGATTTGGCCGAGCTGACTCAGGCCGTCACGAAGGTCAGGTTTCACGCGCAGCGCGTCGTCAGCGTCGCCTGAGCGGTCCGCCCGCGGGCAAACGGACACCATGTTACGCGCCATCGTCTTCGACTTGGATGGGGTGCTCATCGACTCCGAGCCGCTGATGCGCTTCGCGTTCGAGGCGGTCTACAGAGACTTCATCGGCGGGGGCACGCCGCCGATTGAGTCCTACCTGGAGCATATGGGCGAGTCTTTCCCGCGCATCATGGACAAGCTGGGGCTGCCGCACACACTCTGGGAACCTTACCGGGCTTTATGCCAGAGGCACGTTGACCACATCAGGCTCTTCCCCGGCAGCCGGGACTTCCTCGAACGCGCCTCGGCCGTCGGTTTGCAGATGGGCATTCTGACGGGGAAAGACCGCCTGCGGACGCTGCAAATCCTCGAACACTTCGACCTCGGCCGGTTCTTTCAGGTGGTAGTCGCTTCCGACGAACTGCGTAACCCCAAGCCTCACCCCGAAGGCATTCTGTGCGTGCTCGACAGGCTCGGGTGCCGCGCCGCGGAGGCGCTGATGGTGGGCGACTCCGTCAACGACATCCTGTGCGCGCAGCAGGCGGGCGTAAAAGCCGCCGCCGTCACCTGGGGCATTAAGCCCGAGCGGCTTCGGACGCTCTGCCGGCCCGACTACCTGGCCTCCGATTGGGGCTCGCTGTGGCAGTTCGTGCTCGACATGGGCGGCGACTCCGGCGCGCCACGCGAGCCGGCGGCGGTCTAACACGCCGACTGAAGGCGCTCCCCGAAGGATATGGACAACGAGGCGCCCGTCCTCGGCTTCGACATCGGCGGCACGCAGATAAGGGCCGCGCTGGCGAGCCGCGGCCGCGTCGTGGCGACCGGCGCGGAGGGCTGGCCCTCCGGCTTGTCGCCGGCCGAGGAGGTGGACTTCATCGCCGACCTCGGCCTGCGGCTCGCGCGCGAATGTGCCGCGCAGGGGAGGGTGAGGGCGGCGGGCGTGGCGCTGGCGGCGATGACCGACGGGGAAGGCGTGGTCGTCGAATGGCCCAACCGCCCTTCCTGGCGCGCACTCTGCTTCAAGTCCCTGTTCGAGGCGCGGCTGTCGTTGCCCGTCGCCGTGGAGGACGACGCCAACGCCGCCGCGCTGGCCGAATGGCAGTTCGGCGCGGGGCGCGGATACCGTCACTTGCTGGTGCTGGTGGTCGGAACGGGGGTCGGCTCCGGACTGATCCTGGACGGTAAACTGTTCCGCGGCCGGGGGGGGTGGGCGGGCGAGCTGGGGCACGTCGTAATGGTGGCGGACGGAGTCGAGTGTCCGTGCGGCCGCCGCGGGTGTCTACAGACGGTCGCGTCCGGCCGCGCGCTGGAGCGTGCGGCGGCGGCGCGCGGCCTGCGGGGTGCCCCGTCGGTGACGAGCGCCGCCGCCGCGGGCGAGGCTTGGGCGCGTGAGGCGGTCGCCGCGTGCGGCAGTTGGCTCGGCCTCGCGGCGGCCAACACCGTCGCCTTGCTCGACCTGGAGGCGGTGGTAATCGGCGGCGGCCTGAGCAGCCTCGGCGGCGACTGGTGGGACACACTGGGCCGTACTTTCGAGGCCAACCTGCTCAACCGCAACTACCGCCGGGTCGGCCTCCACAAAGCGGCCCTGCCCGACGGCGCGGGGTTGTTAGGCGCGGCCGGGCTCGCGTGGCAACTCCTTGCGTCAGCCGGCGGCGCGGGGGCGGAGGGGCGGGACGACTGACCTCATGAGCGACGCGAAGGGGATTCAACTGGTTCTACCTTTGGACTCGCCCGGCACCTCGGTCACTTCCGTCGTGCTCGGCGAAGGCGTGCTGGCGCGGGGCTGTGACCTGCTGCGCGACCACAAGGGCGTCAGGCTGCTCCTCGTCTCCGACGCTAACGTGGCGCCGCTCTACGCCGCGCCGTTACGTGAGGCGCTCGAAGGCGGCGGCTACGACGCGCACCTCCTGGAGATTCCGGCCGGCGAAGAGGGCAAATCCCTCGACACGCTGACTCGTCTCTACGAAGAGTGCCGCGCTCTGGAGGTGGAGCGGAGCGACGTGGTGTTGGCCGTCGGCGGCGGCGTGGTCGGTGACGTGGCCGGGATGCTCGCCGGGACTTACCTGCGCGGCCTCGGACTGATTCAGGTGCCGACCTCGCTCGTGGCGATGGTGACGGCCAGCGTCGGGGGCAAGGTCGGCGTCAACTTCGGGGGGTACAAGAATCTGGTCGGGCTCTTCAAGCAGGCGTCGCTCGTGCTGGCCGACACGCACACGCTTCGGACCCTGCCGCCCGTGGAGTTCCGCTCGGGCCTCGGCGAACTGGTGACGGTCGGCGTCCTCGGCGCGCCGGAGATCGTCGAGCAGTTGGAGGCGAGCGGTACGCAGTCGCTCAGCCGGCTCGTGTCGGCCGCCATCGAGTGCAAGCACTCCATCGTCAGGGCCGACCCCTTCGACCGGCTCGGGGTGAGGGCGCGACTCAACCTCGGCCACACCTTCGGCCACGCTCTCGAAAGGCTGAGTGGCTTCACCCTCGCGCACGGGCTTGCCGTCGCCGTCGGACTCCGCCTGGCCTGCCGCCTGGCCGTCAGGCTGGGGCTCTGCGCGGAGGAAGTGTCCGAGCGCGTGCGCTCTCTGCTCGTGGCTCTGGACCTGCCCACGGCGCTCACCGGTTACGCGCCCGAGCGCATGCTTGAGGCCATGCGCGGCGACAAGAAACGGCGCGGCGGGCGCCTACAGTTCATCCTGCCGAAGGCCATCGGCGAGGTGACGCTCGTGGGGCAGGAGGAGATTCCCGCGCCGCTGCTCGAAGAGGTCTTGCGGGCCACGGTCTGGGAGGGCGCGGCGTGAGCGGGGGGGGCGCGGACGGGCCTCCCGTGCGCGTCGGCTTGATTGGCGCCGGGCGCATCGTCGAACGGGTTCACCTCCCGCTGCTGCGCAGGATGCGTGACGTTTCGCCGGTCGGACTCTTCGACCCGGCCCGGGAGCGCGCCGAAGCTCTGGCGAGCAAGTTCGGCTTGCCCAGGGTGTGCCGCACGCTAGGCGAGCTGCTCGAACTGGGGCCGGCGGCGGTGCTCGTCGCCAGCCCGAATCACCTGCACGCGGCACAGAGCATCGCCGCGCTCGAAGCGGGCGCCGACGTGCTGTGCGAGAAGCCGCTGGCGACGAGCGCCGCCGACGCGGAACTCATGCTCGAAGCGACACGCCGCACCGGACGGTCGTTGATGGTCGCCTTCACGAACCGCTTCCGCCCTGAGGTCGTCGCCCTCCGCCGGGCCGTCGGCGAAGGGCGCCTGGGGCGGGTCGGGGCCGTCCGCTGCGGCTGGCTGAGGCGGCAGGGCGTGCCGGGCGTCGGCACCTGGTTCACCAGCCGCGAGAGCGCCGGGGGGGGAGCGCTCACCGACATCGGCTCGCACCTCGTAGACCTCGCGGTCTGGTTGAGCGGCCGGCGTGAGGTTTCGGAGGCGTGCTGCCTGCTGGAACGGCCTTCCGGCGGCGGGGCGCAGGCGAGTTGGTACAGTCCCGCCGAGCGGCCGGCGGCGGGCGTCTCGGACGTGGAGGTCGGCGCCAGCGGTTTCGCCGTGCTCGGCGGCCCGGCCGCCGAGGCGCGGGAGCAGCGCGAGGCGCAGGAGTCGCGCCACGTCTCGCTCTTCGTCGAGGCGAGTTGGGCGGGGGCCGTCCCCTACGACCGGACGTACCTGCACCTTTACGGCGAGCACGGCTCCGCCCGTCTGGAGACGCTCTTCGGGCTCAGCCCTTCGGCGGAGCGGCCCGAGTACGTGCTGCGCGTCTGGGAGCAGCGCCGGGGCCTCCTCAGCGAGACTTCGGACGTGCGGGACGCGCTGGCGCCGTATCGCGCGCAGTGGCGGTTCTTTCTCGACAGCCTCCCGGACCCGGACCGCCTGCGCCCGATGCTGCAAGACGCGGTCGCTACGGTGAGGGTCGTAGAGGCGCTCTATCTGGCGGCGCGACGATTTACACGGGCGTGACCGGCCGATATCATTTCGGCACCCGCCCCTCCCCCGAGGCGACCGCCGCTCAAGCCCGAAAGACTCATCCGGCAGTCCCGACGCCGACTCTTACGAGGCACTTGCTATGCGAAAGCTGGACAACTTGGAGGACATCTACCGGCTCTCGCCGACGCAAGAGGGGATGCTCTTCCAATGCCTGTACGCGCCCGGCTCCGACATCTACTTCGAGCAGTTCTGCTACACCTTCGGGGGGAGCCTGCACGGCCCCACCCTGCGGGAAGCCTGGCGGCGAGTGGTCGAGAGGCACCCGGCGCTGCGCACCTCTTTCCACTGGGAGGAGATCGACAAGCCTTTGCAGGTGGTGCGCAGGCGCGTCGAAGTGCCGTGGCGGGAGCTTGACTGGCGCGGGCTTTCGCCGTCGCAGCAGGAGCAGAAGTTGGAAGACTTCCTGCGGGACGACAGGGCCGTCGGCTTCGACCTCACGCAGGCCCCGCTGCTGCGCCTGACCCTGATCCGCGTCGCCGACGACCTCCAGCACTTCGTCATCAGCTCTCACCACATCATGTGCGACGGGTGGTCTGTCACGCTGGTCTTCGGCGAGGTCTCGGCCTTCTACGACGAGCTGCGCCACGGCCGCGCCGCGCAGGTCGGACGGCCTCGCGCCTACCGCGAGTACGTCGCCTGGCTACAGCGGCAGGACTTGTCGCAGGCCGAAGCCTTCTGGCGCGAGACGCTGCGCGGCTTCACCTTCCCGACGCGCCTCTACGTTGACGCGGCCCCCGGCGCACAGGCTTCGCCCGAGGGGGCGTACGGGCTCCAACATTACCGCTTCTCGAAGGAGGAGACGACGGCACTCGACCGCTTCGCGCAGGGTAACCAGTTGACGCTCAACACGCTGGTGCAGGGGGCCTGGGCGCTGCTGATGAGCCGCCACAGCGGCGAGGAAGATGTCGTCTACGGCATGACGGTTTCGGGCCGCTCCGGCGGCCTGGGCGACATGGCTTCGATGGTCGGCCTCTTCATCAACACGCTGCCGGTGAGGGTCAGGGTCGAGCCGCGCGAGCGACTCACGGCGTGGCTCGGCAGGCTGCAACTCCTACTGGCCGAGCTGCGCCAGTACGAGCACTGCCCGCTCGGCGAAATCTTAGGCTGGAGCGAGGTGGCGCGTGGCCTGCCGCTCCTCCAAAGCATCCTCGTCTTCGAAAACTACCCGCTGCTGAAGAACCTCGGCGGGGAGGCCGACGACCTCAAGGTGGTCGGCCTCCGCTCGTTCGAGAAGAATAACTTCCCGCTCACGGGGCTGGCGCAGCCCGGCGAGGAGTTGTTGTTAAAGATCAGCTATGACAGAGCGCGCTTCGCCGACGACGTGGTCGCGCGCCTGCTCGGGCAGTGGCGAACGGTGCTGTCGGGGATGCTCGCCGACCCGGGGCAGGCCGTCTCCCGCGTGCCCTGGCTGGACGAAGCCGAGCGGCGGCTGGTGCTGTTCGACTGGAACCGGACGCGTACCGAGTACCCGCGGGAGGGGTACGTCCATCAACTCTTCGAGGAGCAGGCCGCCGGGCGGCCGGAGGCGACGGCGCTGCTGTCGGGTAGCGAGCGGGTCACGTACGGCGAGTTGAACCGCCGGGCCAACCGGCTGGCGCACCACCTGCGCTCGCTCGGCGTCGGGCCGGAGGTGCGCGTCGGCATCTGCGTGGAGCGCTCGGTCGAGATGGTCGTCGGGCTGCTCGGCATCCTCAAGGCGGGCGGCGCCTACGTCCCCTTAGACCCGGAGTACCCGCCCGCGCGGCTCGACTTCATGCTGGAAGAGGCGAGCGCGGCCGTGCTCGTCACGGAGGACCGTTGGCTGGACAGGCTCTCGGCGCGCTTCGCGCAGGTCGTCTGTATAGACGAAGACTGGGACGCGCTGATCGCGCCGCAGAGCGAGGAGGACCCGGAGGGCCTGAACACGCCCGACGACCTCGTCTACATCCTCTACACGTCGGGCTCGACCGGCACGCCCAAGGGCGTGTGCGTCAACCACAGGGGCGTGGTGCGGCTCGTCAAGGGGACCGACTACGCCGCGATGGACTCCGGCGAGGTCTTCCTCCAACTGGCCCCGCTCACCTTCGACGCCTCGACCTTCGAGCTCTGGGGCAGTCTGCTCAACGGGGCGACCCTCGCGCTGGCGCCGCCGTCCACCCCGTCGCTCGCCGAGATTGATGAGGCCCTCTCGCGCTATCAGGTGACGACGCTCTGGTTGACGGCCGGGCTGTTTCACCTGATGGTTGACGAGCGGCCGGAAGCCCTAGCGCGGCTGCGCCAGATGTTGGCGGGCGGCGACGTGTTATCCGCGCCGCACGTCCGAAAGTACCTCCGGCGGGCCGGGCGCGGCCGGCTCATCAACGGGTACGGCCCGACGGAGAGTACGACCTTCGCCTGCTGCTACGCCACGCGCAACCCGGACTCGTTCGGCGAGTCCGTCCCCATCGGGCGGCCGATTGCGAACACGCAAGCTTACGTGCTCGACCGCCACATGGAGCCGTGCGGCGTCGGCGTCGCCGGCGAGTTGTACATCGGCGGCGACGGGCTGGCGCGCGGTTATTTGAATGGCGCCGCCCTCACGGCGGAGAGGTTCCTGCCGCACCCCTTCGCCGACGAGCCGGGCGCGCGGCTCTACAGGACGGGCGACCGCGCGCGCCGCCTCGCCGACGGTATGCTTGAGTTCGTCGGCCGCCTCGACGAACAAATCAAGGTCAGGGGCCACCGCGTCGAGCCCGGCGAGGTCGAGGCGGTGCTGCGCTCGCACCCCCGCGTCAGGGAGTGTGCCGTCGCGGCCACCGAGAGGACGGCGGCCGGCCGGCGACTGGTCGGTTACGTCGTCGCCCGCCCTTCCGAGACGCTCGACGCCGACGGGCTGCGCGATTTCCTCAGACGGAAACTGCCGGAGCACTTGGTCCCGTCAGACTTCGTCCTGCTCGACGCGCTGCCGCTGAATGCCAACGGCAAGGTCGACCGCGCCGCTCTGCCCGCGCCCGGCGACCAGGCACCCGAGCGCGCCGCCGCCCACGTCGCCCCGCGCGACGCGACCGAGCGGACGCTGGCCGACATCTGGGCCGAGGTGCTCGGCGTCGAGCGCGTCGGCGTCACCGACAACTTCTTCGGCCTCGGCGGTGACTCCATACTGAGCATCCAGATCGTCGCCAAGGCCGAGCGCGCCGGCATTCAGATAACGCACAAGCAGCTCTTCGAATGTCAAACGATTGAGAAGATAGCGGCCGCGACGACCGCGGTCGCCCCCGGGAGCGTGCGTCACGAGCAAGGTCTCGTAACCGGCGAGGTGCCGCTGACGCCCGTCCAGCGCTGGTTCTTCGAGCAGAATCTTTGCGACCCTCATCACTTTAACCAGGCTTTGCTGCTGAGGGCCAAAAAGGCCCTCGACCCCTCGCTCCTGAAGGAAGCCTTCGGGCACCTGCTCCGGCACCACGACGCGCTGCGGCTCAGGTTCGAGCAGGTCGGGGGGGCTTGGCGGCAGGTCATTGCGGGCGAACCCGACGAGGTGCCTTTCGCCCGCGCCGACCTGTCGGGACTGGACGAGGGCGAGCAGGCGGCGCGCGTGCAAGAGCTGGCGGCCGAGGCGCAGGCGGGCTTCCGTCTCGAACAGCCCCCGCTGCTCAGGGCCGTCTGTTTCGACCTCGGCCCGGCGCGCCCGCAACGCCTGCTGATAGTCATACATCACCTACTGGTGGACGGCATCTCTTGGAGGATTCTGCTCGAAGACCTTGAGAGCGCTTACGAGAATCTGAGCAGCGGCCGTGAGCCTGCGCTGCCCGCCAAGACCACTTCGTTCAAAGAGTGGGCGCGGCAACTCGCCGAGTTCGGGCGCACGCCCGCGGTTAAAGATGAGTTGCCTTACTGGGTTGAGGTGTCGCGGCGCGGCGGCGACGGCGGCGCGGCGATACCGGTAGATAACGCGCAGGGGGAGAACACCGGGGCGTCGGCCGCGCGCGTCTCGGTCTCCCTGAGTGCCGCCGAAACCCGCGCGCTGTTGCAGGGCGCCCACCGCGCCTTCGACGCGCAGGTCAACGACCTGCTGCTGACCGCCCTCGCGCGCGCCTTCAACGGGCGTCAAGGCGGCCGCGGGCTGTTGCTCGACCTTGAGGGGCACGGACGTGAAGAGGTCGTTGAGGGCGCAGACCTCTCTCGAACCGTCGGGTGGTTCACGACCATCTTCCCCGTGCGGCTCGAACTGGAGGATGCGGCGGACGCACTCGGGGCCGTGCGCCGCGTCAAAGAGCAGTTGCGAACCATCCCGCGACGCGGCATCGGCTACGGCCTCCTGCGCTACCTCTGCGACGACGCGGCGGCCGCGGACGCCCTGCGCTCGCTGCCGCAGGCCACCGTCGGCTTTAACTACCTCGGGCAGTTGGGGCAGATGTTCGAGGCGTCGCGGCTGTTCGCGCTGGCCGACGAGGACCCCGGCCCGGGCCGCAGCCCGCGCGCGCGCCGCAGCCACCTCATCGAGGTTGACGCCGCCGTGCTCGGCGAGGAGCTGCACGCCGGCTGGTCTTACAGCGAGAACGTACACAGGAGGGCGACGGTGGAAAGGCTGGCCGGCGCTTTTCTCGAAAGCCTGCGTGAGATCGCCGCCCGTTGCGCGTCGGCGGGCGCGGCGGGGCAGCCGGCCCACGAGGAGCTTCTGACGGACTTCGCGCCCGAAGAGATAGAGGCCGCGCTCGGGCAGGTCGAGTTTGAAGGGTCGTGAGCGGATGAGCGTCAAGAGTACCGAAGACATGTATCCCCTCTCGCCTCTACAGCAGGGGATGCTATTCCATAGCCTCTACGCCCCGGAGTCCGGAGTCTACTGCACGCAGTTCGTCTGCGCGGTCGAGCTGGCGGACGCGGGGGCGTTCGAGCGCGCGTGGCAGCAGGTGGTTGACCGCCACGGCGTCCTCCGCACGGCCTTCGCCTGGCAGAACCTGAGGCGGCCGCTTCAGGTGGTCGGCCGCGGCGTCAGGCTGCCGTCGGAGCATCTCGACTGGCGCGGGCTGCCCGAGGGCGAGGCGCGGGAGCGTTTGGAAGAGTACCTGCGCGCGGAGAGGAGGCGCGGTTACGTGCTCTCCAAGGCGCCGCTGACGCGCATCGCCTTCATCCGCACCGGCGAGCAGACCTACCGCTTCGTCTGGAACCACCACCACATGCTGCTCGACGGCTGGTCGGTGGCGCTACTCATTAAAGAGGTGTTCGCCTTCTACGAGGCGTTCCGCCGGGGCCAGCCCCTCCAGCTCCCGCAGCCGCCCCCCTACCGCGATTACATCGCCTGGGTGCAGCAGCAGGACGCCTCGCGCGGCGAAAGCTTCTGGCGCGAGACGCTGGCGGGCTTCCGCGCCCCGACGCCCCTCGGGATCGACGAGGCCCCGGGCAGGCCGCCGAGCCAGGAGGACGTTTACCACACGGAGGAGATGCACCTCCCGGAGCCGCTGACGGCCGCGCTGCGGACGTTCTCCAAGCGGCACGGCCTGACCCTCAACACGCTGGCGCAGGGCGCGTGGGCTTTACTGCTGAGCCGCTACAGCGGGCAGGAGGACGTGGTCTTCGGCGTGACGGTCTCGGGCCGCTCGTCGAGTCTCGCCGGGGTCGAGTCGATGGTCGGGCTGCTCATCAACTGCCTGCCGTTGCGCCTGCGCGTGCCGCCGTCGGCGTCGCTGCTGCCGTGGCTCAAGGGCGTGCAGGCGGGGCAGGTGCGGCTCAGGCAGTTCGAGTTCAGCACCCTCACGGACGTACAGCGGTGGAGTGAGGTGCCGGCCGGCCTGCCCCTCTTCGAGAGCTTCCTCGTCTTCGAGAACTACCCCGTTGATTCGTCCATCGGCGCGCAGGCCCACGCCCTCGGCCTGCGCGAGCTGCGCGACGTGTCCTACACCAACGTCCCGCTGCACATCCGAATAATGCCCGGCCCGACGCTCCTGCTCCATGTCACCTATGACGGCCGGCGCCTGCCCCCGGCGCGCGTCAGGCGGCTGCTCGGGCACTTCCGCGGCCTGTTCGAGAGCATGGTGGCCGAGCCCGCGCAGACGCTCGGCGCGCTGCCGCCGACGCCCGAGTCAGAGCGGAGGCGTGACGCCGCCCGCCGCAGGGGCGCGCGGCCCACCAACCCTTACGAAGAGTTCGCGCCGGAGGAGGTCGAACAGTCCGTCGCTTCGCGCTTCGAGTCGCAGGCCGCGAAGCACGGCGACAGGGTCGCGGTTCGCACGCCGGCCGGCGCGCTGACCTACCGGGAGTTGAACGGGGCGGCCAACCGGTGCGCGCGTCAGATTCTCGCCCTGCCGGCCGCAATCGAGCGGGTGGCACTGCTTTTTCAACACGACGCCTCGATGGTCGCCGCCGTCCTCGGCGCGCTGAAGGCGGGCAGGACTTACGTGCCCGTAGACCCTTCAAACCCGGCGCAGAGAAACGCCTTCATCGTCGATGACGCGCAGGTCGGGGCGGTGGTGACGGACCGCGCGAACCGCCGCCTCGCCGACGACCTCGCGTCGGGCGCGCGGGTGGTGATTGAGGCGGAGGAGGGCACGTCGTCGGCCGACGACGCGAGCAACCCGCGCGCACACGTCTCGCCCGACGCGCCCGCCTACATCCTCTACACGTCGGGCTCGACCGGCAGGCCGAAGGGCGTCGTCCAGAGCCACCGCAACGTGCTGCACCACATCAGGTGCTACGTCAACGGCCTGCACATCTGCCCCGACGACCGCCTGACGCTCTTCTCCTCCTACAGCTTCGACGCCGCCGTGATGGACATCTTCGGCGCGCTGCTGAGCGGCGCGTCACTCCACCCGTACAGCGTGAGGGAGGAGGGGGTCGGCGGCCTCGCGTCCTGGCTCGCGCGCAACGAGATCACCGTCTACCACTCGACGCCGACCGTCTACCGCTACTTCACAGCGTCGCTCGGGGGCGGCGAGGAGTTGCCGCACCTGCGTCTGATCGTCCTGGGCGGCGAGGAGGCGCACCGCAGAGATTTCGAGCTCTACAAGCGTCACTTCGCCCCGCACTGCATCTTCATCAACGGCCTCGGGCCGACCGAATCGACCCTGGGCCTCCAACTCTTCCTCGACAAGCGCGCGGAGCTTGAACGGCCGTCCGTCCCGGTCGGCCACCCGGTCGAGCAGACCGAAGTCCTCCTGCTCGACGAGGCCGGGCGGCCCGCGACGCTCTACGGGCCGGGCGAAATTGCCATCCGCAGCCCTCATCTCGCGCTCGGGTACTGGCGCAGGCCGGCCCTGACGGCCGAGTCCTTCCGGCCCGACCCCGAAGGCGGCCCCCGGCGCGTCTACCGCACGGGGGACCTGGGGAGGGTCTTGCCCGACGGCAGCATCGAGTACCTTGGCAGGAGGGACTCGCAGGTGAAGATTCGCGGCTTCCGCGTCGAGTTGGGCGAGGTCGAGGCGCTTCTCAACTCGCACGCGGCCGTGCGCGAGAGCGCCGTCGTCGCCCTCGGTAACGCGCGCGGCGAGAAGCGCCTGGCCGCCTACCTGGTCGCGCGCGCCGCGCCGAGGCCATCGGCCGAAGAGTTGCGCGGCTTCCTCAAAGAGTTCCTGCCCGACCACATGGCGCCGACGAGTTTCGTCTGGCTGGACGAGCTGCCTCTGACGCCGAGCGGGAAGATTGACCGCCTCTCGCTCCCCCCCCTTCAGGCTGCGCAGGGCGACGGCTTCGCCGGGCCGCGCACGCCTTCCGAGCGGGCGGTGGCCGACATCTGGGCGCAGGTGCTCGGGCTGGAGCGCGTCGGACTCTACGACAACTTTTTCGACCTCGGCGGCCACTCGCTGCTGGCGACGCAGATCGTCTCGCGCATCCGCGAGGCCCTCCGCGTGCAGGTGCCTCTGCGCAGCCTGTTCGAGTCGCCGAACGTGGCCGGGTTGGCGGCAGCCGTCGAGGCCCTGCGCGGCGCGGGCGAAAGCGCCGCGGCCCAGCCCGGCGTCATCCCGCGGCGCAGCCGAAACATCCAGCAGCAGTTGGCGGAGCTGACCGACCCGGCGGGGGCGAGAAGCAACTAGAGACGGAGGACGAAGATGCGAACATTTGCCACCGAGCCTTTGAGCAGACTGGCCGGAGAGGACTTCGGGTGTGTTATCCGTAACCGCGGCGGCGGCATCTCGGACGTGGACAGGGATGAGGTCATCAGCCTCTACAAGCGGCACGGCGCCGTCCTGTTTCGCGGCTTCGAGTTGGACGGGGTGGCCGGCCTGCGGGAGTTCACGGAGAAATTCTGCGGCAGCTTCATCACCTACCCGTCGAACAAGAGGATCAGGATCAGCGACGACGACACGGTGCAGAGCGTTGACTGCGACATGAACCCCATCAAGGTGCACTCGGAGCTGTCGTTCCTGCCCTACCCGCTGCGCCCCGAGGTCAGTTGGTTCTACTGCATCCGGCCGGCGTCCGCAGGCGGGCAGACGACGCTCTGCGACGGCCTGCGCGTGGCCCGCGCGCTCTCGGCCGAGGCGCGCGCGGCGCTGGAGAGTCAGCCCATCAAGTACGTCATGGTCTTCCCCGGCGCGGCCTGGCAGAGGTACTTTCACACCTCTGAGCGCGAGGAGGTCACGGCGGTTCTGAAGAGATTATCTCTCGACGGTATATTCGAGATGGTCGGCGACGAGCTGCACCTGAACCACGTCACGCGCGCCCTCGGCCCTTCAAAGTTCTGCGAGGAGCACGTCTTCGCTAACAACATCGTCTTCAACGGGCCGGAGGCCCCCTTCCCGACCTTCGAGGACGGGAGAATCATCCCCGCCTGGGTCTACTACGAACTTGACAGGGTCGCCGAGGAGTTGACGGTCGAGGTGGACTGGGAGGCAAACGACCTGCTGATGTTTGACAACACGCGCGTCCTGCACGGGAGGCGCGAGGTCTTCGACGCCTCGCGCCTCATCTACACGCGCTTCGGGGCGGTCAACTTTTAGGGCCGGCGGTCGCGCCGCCTTCGAGCAGCGAGTCGACCAACTCGGCCAGGGCACGCACGTGCGGGCTCTTGACCATCGTGAAGTGGGAACCGGCGGAGCGATAGGTCGTCACGCCGCCTTCGGCCAGCGCGCCCCAATCCTGCGCCGTCCCGCGGTGCCACTGCTCCGGCGTCTCGCCCGCCTGAACGAGGACGAGGCTGCCGTCGTAGGGGCGGGGCCTGTAGTTCCGCATGGCGCGCAGGTTGTTGACGAAGACTTCAAAGAGGCGGCGTACCGTCTCCATCTCGACATCGGGCGGGACGAGGTTGGCTGCCTTGGCCTGCTCCAGCGTGCGGGCCAGCGCCTCGTCGAGCGTGATGCCGGAGGGTCCCTCGGACGGCGCGACGAGGCGGTCGAGCGGGAGCCCGACGTTGAGCGCGAACCCCCGCGCGAGCGCAAGGCCGTCCTCTTCGTCCGACCAGTCGTAGGCCGCCGGCGGGTAGGCGTCGAGCAGTATCAGGCGCGACACCGACTGCCCGGCCGACCGCAACTGCCGCGCCATCTCGAAGGCCACAAGCCCTCCCATCGACCAGCCGCCCAACTGGTAAGGCCCCTCGGGCTGCACGCGGCGCAACTCCTCCGAGTAGCTGGCCGCCATCTCCTCGACCGTGCCCGGCACGGCCGTCGCGCCGCACAGGCCGGGCGACTGGAGGCCGTAGAACGGCTGCTCCGGGTTGAGGCGGTGTGCCAGTTCGTAGTAGCAGAGGACGTTTCCGCCCGACGGGTGGACGCAGAAGAAGGGCCGCCTCGCCCCCGCAGGCTGAATCTCGACCAGCGAAGTCTGCGAGGCGACCTCGCCCTGCCGGCGCATGACGCCGGCCAGGTGTTCGACCGTCCCACCCTGGAAGAGCGTCGCCAGCGGCAACTCCATCCCGAGCCGGCTGCGGATTTGGCTCATCAGTCGCACGGCCAGCAGCGAGTGGCCGCCGAGCTTGAAGAAGTTGTCCCTGACGCCGACCGGCTTGATGCCGAGAATCTCTTCCCAGAGGTGCGTCAGTTGAAGCTCAAGCCAGTCACGCGCCGGGACGAAGGCTGCCCGCTCGGCCGAGGCCGTCCAGTCGAGCGCGGCGAGCGCGCGGCGGTCCACCTTCCCGTTCGGCGAGAGCGGCAGCGCCGTCAGCGGCACGATGGCCGAAGGGATCATGTAATCCGGCAGCTTCGCCGCCAGCGCCTCGCGCAGCTGCGGCAGCAGGCTCCTGACCATCCTGGCCTGCATCGGGTTGTTGGCGTACTGGCCCCACGGCTTGAGCGGCGCCGCCTGCTCGGGCAGCAGTGCCGGCGGCGGCGCCGCCCCGTCCTCGCCGCGGCGGCACAAGAGTACGTCGAAGGTGCCGTCGGCGGCGAGGCCCGCCCAGCCGAACTCCACCTCGTACTGCAACTCTTCGCCCAGGCTCCAGAAGGTCTGCGGGTCGGCGACCTCCCCGGGGTCAAACCTCTCCAGCGCGAGCCGCAAGTCGCCGGCCGTGGCCGGGCCTTCGTGCCCCGCCAGCAGCTTCAAGAGTTGCAACTCCCTTGCGACCCGCCCGTTCGGGATGCGCCTCAGTTGAAGCGCCTCCGGCCTCTCGTCGAGCAGCCGCCGCCGCAGGCCGTCGGGCGTCATCCTGGCCGACTGCCAGTCGAGGACTTCCGCCTCCGCCCGGCCGCTCCCGTCGGCGGAGTCGGCGCGGCCGACGTGCAGAACCACGTCGTAGCGGAAGCGCGTCAGCTCGTTCATGTGACGGCCGCGCTTAGGCCGGACGCTGGCCGCGACGACCCGCGGCAGGTGGTGCCTGAGCGCGTGGAAGAAGGCGGGGTCGATGACCAGCTCTTCCTCTTCGAGCAGGCGCTTGTGCAGGCGTTGCCGAAGCTGCGTCCGGTGCAGCCCCGGGTGGGCGTGTGCAAGCTCGACCGAGGCGTCGAGGGCCGGGAGCAGCGGGAGGCTTCGCACGTCGCCGATGAGGACCTTGCCCCCGTCTGCCACGACTTCGACCGCGCCCGCGAGCACGCGCAGCAGGTAGTCGATGCCGGGGAAGTATTGCACCACCGAGTTGAGGATGACCGTGTTAAAAGACCGTGGCTCGAAGCCGCCGAAGTCGTCGGCGGCGCGGTTCAGCAGCGTGACGTGCGACGACGACGGCCCGAGTCGCCCGAGGTGGCCTCTCAGGTAGTCGATGCTGGCGGGCACGATGTCGGTGCCGCAGTAGACGGCGCAGTCGGGCGCGACGGGGAACAGCACCAGGCCGGTGCCGCAGCCGATGTCGAGGACGCGCCGCGGGCGCAGGCTCCTGACGAGCGAGACCGTACCCTGCACCCACTCGCGCATCTCCTCCTCGGGGATGGGCAGGCCCGTGAAGCTGCTGACCCACCCGTTGATGTTGAAGGCGGGGTCGGGGGTCGCGGGGGCCTGCTGGTAGGTCTCGCGCCAGACGGCGCTCCACTGCGCGATCTGGTCGGCGTCCCAGTCGTCGCCGGCCGCCGCGCCGCCCTGCCCCGGCTCATGCCGGGACGGGTCGAGTTCGACGTAGGCGATCAGTTGCTTCTCGCCGGGGCGGCTCTCGCGCGCGATGACGGCGGCGTCGCGCACGCCGTCGTGTGCGCGCAGGACGGCCTCGATCTCGTCCAGCTCAATCCTGAAACCCCTGACCTTGACCTGGTGGTCGATGCGCCCGAGGCACTCGACCCTCCCGTCGGGGAGGTATCGCGCGAGGTCCCCCGAGCGGTAGATGCGGCCCCCCTCCTCCGGGCCGAAGGGGTTCGGGAGAAACGTCTCGGCGGTCAGGCCGGGGCGCTTGTAGTACCCGCGGCCGAGCCCCACCCCGGCGATGTAGAGTTCGCCGATGACCCCGAAGGGAACGGGCCGCAGCTCGCCGTCGAGCAGGTAGACCCGCATGTTGGGGATGGGGCGGCCGATGCTGATGCGCCCGGCCTCGGGCGAGACCCTCTCCACCGTCGACCAGACGGTCGTCTCCGTCGGCCCGTAGAGGTTCCACACGGAGCCGCCGCGCCGCAGCAGCGCGGCGGCCAGGTCCGCCGGCAGGGCCTCCGCGCCGCACAGAATCTTGAGCTTGCCGTCTCCCTCCCACCCGGCCTCGATGAGCATCCGCCAGGTGGCGGGCGTGGCCTGCACGACGGTGACGCCGGAGCGTTCGATCTGCTCCTTGAGCAGCGCGCCGTCGAGCGCCGTCGCCTTGCTCAGCAGCACCACCCGGGCGCCAACCATGAGCGGCAGGTAGACTTCGAGTCCGGTGATGTCGAAGGAGACCGAGGCGATGGCGAGCACCGCGTCGTCGGGCGTGATGCCCGGCCGCTCCTTCATGGCGTAGAGGAAGTTGACGACGGAGCGGTGCGCCAGCTGCGCCCCCTTGGGCCGCCCCGTGGAGCCCGAGGTGTAGATGATGTAACAGAGGTTCTCGGCCGTAACCCCGCTCTCGACGGGCGCGGTGTCGAGTTCGGCGATGGCCTCCCGCTCGGAGTCGAGGCAGATGGCGCGAACCGACTCGGGGGGGATTCGCTTCAGCAGCCGCCGCTGCGTCAGCAGCACGGAGGCGCCGGCGTCTTCGAGCATGAAGGCCAATCGCTCGGGCGGGTACTCGGGGTCTAAGGGGACGTAGGCGCCGCCCGCCTTGAGGATGCCGAGCAGCCCGACGACCATCTCGACCGAGCGCTCCACGCAGATGCCGACGCGCACCTCCGGCCCGACGCCCGCGCGCCGCAAGTACGCGGCGAGCTGATTCGAACGCTCGTCCAACTGCCGGTAGGTTAAAGTCTCGTCGCCGAAGGTGAGGGCGACGGCCGCGGGCGTGCGGCGTGCCTGCGCCTCGAAGGTCTGGTGGATGCACTCGTCACGCGGGTAGTCGGCGGACGCGCCCTCCGATTCGAGCAACTGTTGCTGCTGGCGCGGCGTGAGCAGGGGGATGCGTGAGAGCCGCTGGTCGGGGTCTTCGGCGACGCTTTCGAGGAGCGCCTGGTAGTGTTCGGCCAGGAGCGCCGCCGCCCGCGCGTCGAAGAGGTCGGTGTTGTATTCGAGGAAGCCGAACACCCCCTCGGCCTCTTCGCTGAGCGAGAGCCACAGGTCGAACTTGGCCGTGCCGATGTCCAGATTCAGCGGCGTCAGGGTCAGTCCGGGCAGCTCGAAGTGGCGGCGCGGCGTGTTGTGTAGGGCGAACAGGACCTGGAAGAGCGGGTTGCGGCTGATGTCGCGCGTCGGCCGCAGCTCCTCCACCAACTGCTCGAAGGGTAAGTCCTGGTGGGTGTAGGCCGCGAGACAGACCTCGCGCACGCGCGCCAGCAAGTCGCGGAAGGAGGGGTCGCCGGCGAGGTCTGCGCGCAGGACGAGGTTGTTGACGAAAAAGCCGATCAGGTTTTCCGTCTCGCTGCGGTTGCGCCCGGCGATGGGCGAGCCGACGGCGAAGTTGTCCTGCCCCGAGTAGCGATACAGGAGCGCCTGGAAGGCCGCCAGCAGAGTCATGAACAGCGTGACGCCCTCGTCGCGGCCGAGCGACTTCAGCCGCTCGTTCAGCGCCCGCGGCAGGCGCAGGGGGTGGCGCGCGCCGCGGAAGGTCTGCACGTCCGGGCGCGGGCGCGAGACCGACAATTCGAGCGGCGACACGCCGGCCAGATGCTCCTTCCAGTATGCGAGCTGCCCCCGCAGCACCTCGCCCGTCAGCCAGCGGCGCTGCCAGTGTGCGAAGTCCGCGTACTGGAGCGGCAGCTCGGGCAGCGGCGACGGCCGTCCCTCAGCGAACGCCTCGTAGAGCGCCGCCAACTCCTGCACCAGTAAGCCCGTAGACCAGCCGTCGCTGATGATGTGGTGCATCGTCAGGAGCAGGAGGTGGTCGGCCGGCCCCAGGCGCAACAGGCTGAGGCGGAACAGCGGGAGCCGCGCCAGGTCGAAGGGGCGCTGCGCCTCGGCGACGGCCAGCGCCGTCAACTCCTCCTCCGTGAGCACGTCGAGCTCCGTGACGGGCAGCGGAGGCCGCTCGGGCGGATGGATGCGCTGCACCGGCTGCCCCTCGGCGGACGGGAACGTGGTGCGCAGGATTTCGTGGCGGCGGACGATTTCGCCGACCGCCTTTTCCAACGCCGCGATGTCGAGGCCGCCGCTCAGGCGCAGGGCGTAAGGGATATTGTAGAAGGCGTTGCCGGGGACGAGTTGGTCGAGGAACCAGAGGCGCTGCTGCGAGAACGAGAGCGGCAGGGGCTCCTCGCGCGGGGCCGGGGTGATGGGCGGCGCCTGCGGCTGCTCGCCGTCGCGCAGCCCTTGTCCGATGATGGCGGCGATGCCCTCCACCGTCGGCTTTTCAAAGAAGCTGCGCAGGGGCAGCTCCACCCGGAAGGTCTTACGCAGGCGGGAGACGACCTGCGTCGCCAGCAGCGAGTGGCCGCCCGCCTCGAAGAAGTCGTCGCGGATGCCGACGCGCTCGGCGCCGAGCACCTCGGCCCAGATGTCGGCCACGGCCTGTTCGGTCGCGTTGCGCGGGGCCGCGTAGGCGCCGGCCGTGCCCGCGTAGTCGTCCGGGGCGGGCAGCGCCTTGCGGTCTACCTTCCCGCTCGGCGTCAGCGGCAACTCGCCGAGCTGTATGAAGGCGGAAGGCAGCATGTAGTCGGGCAGCTTCCGCCGCAGGAAGTCGCGCAGCTCCGCGGCCTCAAGCGTCCCGGTGGCGCGGGCCACCACGTAGGCGACGAGCCGCTTCTGGCCCGAAGGCGGCTCGTGCGTCGCCGCCGCGCACTTGAGGACGCCCGGGTGTTCCTCAAGCGCGGCTTCGATCTCCCCCAGCTCGATGCGGAAGCCCCTGAGCTTCACCTGCCGGTCCAGCCGGCCGAGGTACTGTATGTTGCCGTCGGGCAGGTAGCGCGCGAGGTCGCCGGTCTTGTAGAGCCGCCCGCCGCCGGCCCCCGCGAAGGGGTTCTCGACGAAAGCCTCCCGCGTCTTCCCCGGGTCGTTCAGGTACCCGAGGCCGACGCACACGCCCCCGAGGTAAAGCTCGCCGGGCACCCCCACCGGTGCCGGCTGCATGTGCCGGTCGAGGATGAACGCGTGCGCGTTGGCGATGGGCCTGCCGATGGGGATGACGTTACCCTCCGCCCCGTCCAGGCGGTAGGCTATGCACCCGATGGTGGCCTCGGTCGGGCCGTAGAGGTTGGTGACGCTCACGTGCGGGAACCGCCCCATGAAGGCGTGCGTCGTCGAAGGCGTGATCTCTTCGCCGCCGATGATGACGCACCGCAGGGACTTGAGCTTTTCAGGCAGCTCCCGGTCGGTGAGCAGTTGCGGGACGATGCTGTTTAAGACCGACGGCACGAAGTCAATCGTCGTCACGTCGTGCTCGGCCACGAGCCGCGTCAGGTACTCCGCCGTGTGCTCCATCGAGGGCGCGGGCACGACGCACCTCCCGCCGTTAATCAGCGGCCAGAAGAACTGCCACACGGCGCTGTCGTAGACGTGATGTGTGGTCTGGAGGGTGACGGCCGCCGCCTCCGGCCCGAAGAACTCGTTCATCCAGAAGAGGCGGTTGACGAGCCCGCCGTGGTGGACGGCCGCCGCCTTCGGGCGCCCGGTCGAGCCGGAGGTGTACATCGCGTAGACGGGCTGCCGCGTGCCGACTTTGACGCGCGGGTCGGGGGCCGGCCCTTCGAGCCGGCCGGCCTCGACGACGAGCGGCCGGCGGCCCAGAGCCTCGGCGAGGGCGCGGGTGGCGGGGCTGACGAGTACGGGCTCGCCGCCCAGCTCGGCCAGCGCGTGCTTGAGCCGCTCGGCGGGCCAGTCGGGGCCGAGCGTGACGAAGGCCGCGCCGGCCTTGAGCACGCCGAGCAGCGAGACGACCAGCTCGGTGCTCCTGTCCATCAAGACGGGGACGAAGCGGTCGCCGCCGCCGCCCGCCCCTTCGGCCAGCGCGCGCGCGACCCGGTTGGCGCGCTCGTTCAGTTCGCGGTAGGTCAGGCGCTCGCCCTCGAACACGAGGGCCGATGCGTCGGGCGTGCGCCGGGCCTGCTCCTCGAACAGCTCATGGACTGGCCGTTCGAGGTCGTACGGCCTGCCCGTGTCGTTCCACTCCGCGAGCAGTTGACGGCGCTCGGCCGGCGGCAGCAGCGAGAGTTCCGACAGCCGCCGCGCGGGCGACTCGGCGACCTGGCGGATGAGGCTCCGCAGGTGCCCCTCTATCCTCACGACGGTCGCGCGGTCGAAGAGGTCTGTGTTGTATGTGAGCGAGGCGGTCAGCCCCCCGGGCGTTTCGGCGACCGACAAGATGAGGTCGAACTTCGACACCCGCTGGTCGAAGCCCTGCGGGCGCAGCCTGAGGCCCGCCACGCCGTCGTCCAGCGCCCCCGCGTTCTGCACTTCGAGCATCACCTGGAACAGTGGGTTGTGGCTCAGGCTGCGCTCCGGCTTGACGGCCTCGACCACCTTCTCGAAGGGCACCTCCTGGTGCGCGAAGTCCGCGAGCGTCGCCTCGCGCACGCGCGCCAGCAGCTCGGCGAAGGTCGGGTCGCCGGCGAGGTCCACGCGCAGCGCCAGCGTGTTGACGAAGTACCCGATCAGCCCCTCGACCTCCGGCAGGTCGCGGTTGGCCACCGGCGCCCCGACCACGACCTCCTCGGCGCGCGCGTAGCGGGAGAGCAGCACGCCGAAGACGCCGAGCACCGTCATGAACAGCGTCGCCTGCGAGCGGCGGCTCAACTCACCGAGCCCCGCGGTCTCGGCCGGCGTGAATTCAAAGACGTGCGTCCGGCCGCGGAAACTCTGCACCGGCATGCGCGGGCGATCCGTCGGCAGCTCGATGACGGAGGGCGCGCCCGCCAGACGTTCTTTCCAGTAGGAGAGCTGGCGCTCCAACTCTTCGCCGCGCAGCCGCTCTCGCTGCCAGATGGCGTAGTCGGCGTACTGCGTCGTCAGCTCCGGCAGGGGAGGGCGGACGCCGGCGACCCTTGCCTCGTACGACGCGGTCAGCTCGCGCAGCAGGATGCGCGTCGACCATGCGTCGCCGACGATGTGGTGCATCACCAGGACGAAGGCGTGCTCCTCCGGGCCGAGGTGGATCAGCGACGCGCGCAGCAGCGGCCCGCGCGCCAGGTCGAAGGGCCTGTAAGCCTCGACCGAGGCGACGCGCTGGAGTTCCGCCTCCTGCTCGGCGCCGCCCAGGTGCGACAGGTCTATGAACTGGACCTGGAGGGACAAGTGCGGGAGGACGACCTGCATCGGCTCGGCCTCGAAGGAAGGGAAGACGGTTCGCAGCGCCTCGTGCCGGCCGACGACATCGTTCAGGCTCAGACTGAGGATGTCGGGGTCGAGCGGGCCGCTGAGGCGGACGGCGTAGGGGAGGTTGTAGGCCGGGCTCTCCGGCTCCATCTGGGCGATCAGCCAGAGCTGCTGTTGTGAGAACGAGAGCGGGTTATTCTGTGCCAGAAGAGCCCGCTTGTCGGGGGGGAGGGCGGAAATCTGCTGCAGTATGTCTTGCATTGGCGCTGCCCCGGAATCGCCTCGCGGCCGCCAGCACTTCAACGGCCTTCAGCCACGGGCGGACGACTTCGTCAACTGGTATACGGTGCTCCGACTGCGCCCGGCGGCGGCAGCCCCTCGTGAAGAAAGACACTGCTGCTGAAACTGGATTCGGGATGTTGAGTTCAAGTGGTGTTCGCCGGCCCACCCGCCCGCCGGTCTTCGATATGTGCGACGGCCCGCATTATAAAAAGAAGGCCCGCGTAGTTGCAAACTGTTACTCCCGGCGCGGGGGCAAACTCTTTGGCGCGCGGTCGGCTTCTGCTATACTCAAGGCTCAGTTTTCGGCGGTTCGTCGGGCCGCCCGCCCCGGGAGATGGGGCGGGTCTTGCCGGGTCTGCGGGCGCCCTTTCGTCATTGTCTTTCGGCCATATCTCATAAACAGTTAACACTGCGGCCGCCGACAGGCAGTGTGACCCCGCGGGACGGGGCACGGGGCTACCCCTCCGCGGCCTTCATTCCGGGAGCCAGACGGGTATGGACAAGGCCGAACAGTTGGCACGCCTCAAGAGGCTCACGCCCGAGCAACGCGCGCTGCTCCTGCAAGCCCTGAAGGAAGAGGGCGCGCCGCGGCGACAAACCCAGACCATCACCAGGCGCCCGAACCACTCGCCCTGCCGCCTCTCCTTCGCGCAGGAGCGCCTCTGGTTCCTCCACCAGCTTGAGCCGGAGAGCACCACCTACAACGAGCCTTTCGGCGTGCGCCTCACGGGCCGGCTCGACGCGGCCGCCCTTGAGCGAAGCTTCAACGAGGCCGTGCGGCGTCACGAGATTCTGCGGACGACCGTCGAACTCGTCGACGGCCAGCCGATGCAGGTCATCGCCCCTTCGCTGCCGCTGCCGCTGCCCGTGGTCGATGTGCGGGGCGGCAGCGCGGCCGAGCGCGAGGCGGCGGCGCGGCGGCTCATCGACGAGGAGGCGAGAAGGCCCTTCGACCTCGCGCGCGGGCCGCTCATCCGCGTCCTCGTGCTGCGGCTCGACGAGCGGGAGCACCTGCTGATCCTCTCGATGCACCACATCATCATGGACCTGTGGTCAATCGGCGTCCTGCTCGGGGAGCTGGCCGTGCTCTACGAGGCTTTCGCGGCGGGCAGGCCCTCGCCGCTGCCTGAGCCGCCGATTCAGTACGCCGACTACGCCGAGTGGCAACGCGAACACTTTCGGGGCGAAGTGCTCGAAACCCACCTCGCCTACTGGAAGGAGCAACTGGCGGGCGCGCCTCGCGCGCTGGAGTTGCCGACGGACCGCCCGCGCCCGGCCGTGCAGACCTTCGGCGGGGCGCGGCAGTCCGTCGCGATACCGAAGGGCACGGTGGACGCGCTCAAGGAGTTGAGCGCGCGCGAAGGCGTCTCGCTGTTCATGACGCTGCTGGCGGCCTTCCAGACGTTGCTCCACCGCTACACGGGGGGGCCGGACCTGGTCGTCGGCACCCGCATCGCGCAGCGCGACTGGAAGGAGACGGAGGGGCTCGTCGGCTTTCTCGTCAACGCGCTCCCGCTGCGCACCGACCTGAGCGGCAACCCGCGCTTCCGCGAGCTGCTCCGGCGCGTGCGCGAGACGGCGCTCGGCGCCTACGCCCACCAGCACCTCCCCTTCGAGCAACTGGTGGCCGCGCTCCAGCCGAAGCGCGACGTGAGCCGCCCCGCGGTGTTCCAGGTCATGTTCGTGCTACAGAACGTCCTGCTGCCGACGCTGCGCCTGCCCGACCTGACCCTTGAGCCCTTTCAGATCGGCGCCGGCACGGCGAAGTTCGACCTCGACTTCTGGCTGGTTGAAAAGGAGGACGGGACGCTGGGCGGGTCGATAGAGTACCCGACCGACCTCTTCGACCCCGCCACGATAGAGCGCATCCTGCGGCACTTCCGAAGGGTGCTGGAGAAGGTTTCGGCCGACGCCGAGACGAGGCTCTCGGACATCTCGCTGCTCGACGAGGAGGAGGAGCGGCAGTTGGCGCTCTGGAACGCGACGGGCGCCGAGTACCCGCGCGACGCAACCCTGGGCGAGTTGTTCGAGGCGCAGGTCGAGCGAACGCCCGAGGCGCTGGCGGCCGTCTTCGAGGGCGAGCGCCTGACCTACCGCGAACTGAACGAGCGCGCCAACCGGCTGGCGCGCCACCTGCGCCGGCTCGGCGTCGGCCCCGAGGTGATGGTCTGCGTCTGCCTTGAGCGTTCGACGCAGACGCTCGTCTCCCTCCTCGCCATCCTCAAGGCGGGCGGCGTCTACGTGCCGCTCGACCCCTCGTACCCGGCGGCGCACCTCGCCTTCATACTGTCGGACACGGGGGCGCCGGTGGTCATCACCGAGAGGCGTTTGCGCTCGAACCTCCCGGGGGGCGCGGCGCCCGCGGCGGTCGTCCTCCTCGACGAGCACCGGGAGCTTATCGCGGGCCAGGGCGAGGCGAACCCGCCCGGCGCGGCGCTGCCCGACAACGCCGCTTACGTGATGTATACGTCGGGCTCGACGGGGCAGCCGAAGGGGGTCGTCGTCCACCACAGGCAGCTCGTCAACCGCTGCGCCTGGATGTGGCGCCGCTACCCGTTCGCGGAGGGCGAGGTGGCCTGCCAGCGCACGACGGCCAACTTCTCCGTCTCGATGTGGGAGCTGCTCGGGGCGTTGTTGCAAGGCACGCCGACGGTCATCCTCGCCGAACACGTCGTCAGGGATGTCCCCGAGCTGGCCCGCGCGCTGGCCGAGCACGGGGTGACGCGCATCGTGGTCGTGCCCTCGCTGCTGCGCCTGATCCTGGAGAGCGATGTCGATTTAGAGCGCCGCCTGCACAGGCTCAAGCTGTGGAGCGTGTGCGGCGAGGCGCTCCCGGCCGGACTCTACCGGGAGTTCACGCGGCGGCTGCCGCACGCGACCCTCGTCAACCAGTACGGCGCGTCGGAGGTGAACGACGCGGCCTTCTACGACACGAGCCGGCTGCCGCCGACGGGGCCGCGCGTGCCCATCGGCCGCCCCATTGACAACCTCAAAATCCACATCCTCGACGAAGGGCTCGGGCGGGTGCCGGTCGGGATGCCGGGCACGCTCTACGTCGAGAGTGTCAGCCTGGCGCGCGGCTACCACCGCCGGCCGGCGATGACGGCCGAGCGCTTCATCCCGCACCCGTTCGGCGACCTCCCCGGCGCGCGCCTCTTCAACATGGGCGACCTCGCGCGCCGCAGGCCCGACGGCGTGATCGAGTACCTCGGCCGCCGCGACCATCAGGTGAAGGTGCGCGGCGTCCGCGTCGAGTTGGGGGGCGTCGAGGAGGTCTTGCGCCGCCACCCGTCGGTCGGGCAGGCGGTCGTCGCCGCGCGCGCGGATGATGACGGCGGCGACTGCCGCCTGGTCGCCTACGTCGTGAGCGCCGGGGGGCAGGAAGCCGACGTGAGCGACCTGCACAACTACCTGAAGGAGAGGCTGCCCCTGCCCATGCTGCCCTCTTCCTTCGTCGTGCTGGACGCCCTGCCGCTGACGCCGAACGGCAAACTGGACCGCAAGGCCCTGCCCGACCCGTCTCCCTCACGCCCCGCGCTGAGCCAGCATTTCGTCGCGCCGCGGACCCCGCCCGAGCGGGCGGTGGCCGACATCTGGGCCGAAGTCCTCGGGCTCCGGCAGGTCGGCGCGCACGACAACTTCTTTGAGCTCGGCGGCCACTCCCTGATGGCGACGCAGGTCGTCTCGCGCTTGCGCAAAGCCTTCCAGGTGGAGCTGCCGCTGCGCCGCTTCTTCGCGGCGCCCACCGTGGCCGCGACGGCGGAGGCCATCCTTGAGGCGCAGTTCGAGCAGGCAGGCGACGGGCAACAACTGCTCCTGGCCCTCGCCGAGCAGCTCTCGGACGAAGAGGTGGAGCTCGAACTCAGGAGGCGTTTGAACACGAATTAGGACGGGCCGGCCGCGGAGATTTCGGGGGTTGGTATGAGTGATTTTTCGGAACGCATCAAGGCGCTCTCCCCCGAGCGGCGGGCGCTGCTCGGAACGCTCCTCCTGGAGAGGAGTAAGGGCGGCGCGCGCCGGCCCACCGTCCCGCGCCGACCCGAAGGCGAAGTCCCGCCCCTCTCCTTCGCGCAGGAGCGGCTGTGGTTCCTCCACCAGCTTGAGCCGGAGAGCACCATCTACAACGTGCACGCGGCCGTGCGCCTGAGCGGCGCGCTCGACGCCGCCGCGCTCGGGCGCACGATTGACGAGATCGTGCGGCGTCACGAGGCCGTCCGCACGACCTTCGGCACGGTCGGCGGCGAGACGGTGCAGGTCATCGCGCCGGAGCTCGACCTGGGGCTCCCGGTCCTCGACCTCTCGGGGCTCGGGCCGGCGGAGCGCGAGGCGGAGGTGCGGCGGCTGGGCCGGGCCGAGGCGCTCAGGCCCTTCGACCTCACGCGCGGGCCGCTGATGCGGACGACGCTGCTCAGGCTCCGCGAGGAGGATCACGTCTTCCTCCTGACGATGCACCACATCGTCAGCGACGCGTGGTCGATGGGCGTCCTCATCCGCGAGGTGGCGGCGCTCTACGCGGCCTTCGCCGCCGGGCGGCCTTCGCCGCTCGCGGAACTGCCGATTCAGTATGCGGACTTCGCCCTCTGGCAGAGGCAACACCTGACGGGCGAAGTGCTCGCCTCGCAGCTTGAGTATTGGAAGGGGCGGCTGGCCGGCGCCCCCCCGTCGCTGCAACTACCCGTCGCCAACCCGCGCCCCCCCGTGCAGAGTTTCAGCGGCGCGACCTACGACTTCACCCTGCCGGAGGAACTCGCGGAAGGGCTCAAGGAGTTGAGCCGCCGCGAAGGCGTGACGCTGTTCATGACGCTGCTGGCGGCCTTTCAAACGTTGCTCTACCGCTACACGGGAGAGCCGGACGTGGTCGTCGGCTCGCCCATCGCCAACCGCACGCTGCACGAGACGGAAGGGCTCATCGGCTTCTTCGCCAACACGCTCGTCCTGCGCACGGACCTCTCGGGCGAGCCGAGTTTCCGTGAGCTGCTCGGGCGCGTGCGCGAGGTCGCGCTCGGCGCTTACGCGCACCAGGACCTCCCGTTCGAGAAGCTGGTCGAGGAGCTACAGCCCGAGCGCAGCCTCAGCTACGGGCCGCTCTTCCAGGTGGTGTTCGTCCTACAGAACACGCCGCAGGAGGAGCTGGAGCTGCCCGGGCTGCGCCTGACGCAGGTGCCGGTCCAGGGCGAGACGGCGAAGTTCGACATCACGCTCTCGATGACGGAGACGAAGCGGGGGCTGCGCGGCGAGTTGGAGTTCAACACCGACCTCTTCACGCGCGAGTCGGCGCGGCAACTCCTCGACCACTTCGTCGTGCTGCTGCGCCGGGTCGTCGAAGAGCCGGGGCGCCCCGTCTCCATGCTGCCGCTGCTCGACGGAGGGGAGCGCCGCAGGCTCGTCGATTCCCTCAACGACACGGCCGCCGAGTTCTCGCGCGACCGCTGCCTCCACCAACTGTTCGCCGAGCAGGCCGGGCGCACGCCCGACGCCGTCGCGCTGATCTGCGAAGGCGGGCGGGTCAGTTACCGGGAGCTGAACGAGCGCGCCGCGCGCCTGGCGCGGCACCTGCGCGGCCGTGGCGTCGGGCCGGAGGTGCGCGTCGGCATCCTGATGGAACGTTCTTTGGAGATGGTGGTCGCGGTGCTCGGCGTGCTCAAGGCGGGCGGGGCCTACGTCCCGCTCGACCCGAACTACCCGGCCGACCGCGTGAAGATGATGGCCGAGGACGCGGGGCTCGGCGCCGTCGTCTCGCGCAGGGGTGAGGCGCAACGCCTGGCGCTGTCGGGGCCGTGGGAGACGGTCCTGCTCGACGAGGAGCGCGCGCGCATCGAGGCGCAGAGCGCCGAGGAACTCGCGGAGGGGATGAGCAGCCTCGGCGCCGCCTACGTGATTTACACCTCGGGCTCCACGGGCAGGCCGAAGGGCGTGGTCGGCCTCCACCGGGGCGCGGTCAACCGCTTCGAGTGGATGTGGAGGACGTACCCGTTCGCGGCGGGCGAGGTCTGCTGCCAGAAGACCTCGCTGAACTTTCTGGATTCGCTGTGGGAGATATTCGGGCCGCTGCTCCGCGGCGTCCCCGTCGTCGTCATCCCGGACGAGAAGGTCAAAGACCCGGCGCGGCTCGTCGAAGTCCTCGCCGACAACCGCGTCACGCGCATCGTGCTCGTGCCCTCGCTCCTGCGCGTCATCCTGGACTCGGACACGGAGTTGCAGAGGCGCCTGCCCGACCTCAAGTGGTGGGTGACGAGCGGCGAGGCGCTGCCCGTCGAGCTGTACGAGCGGTTCCGCGCGGCCCTGCCCGCCGCCGTGCTCCTGAACTTATACGGCTCGTCCGAGATGTCGGCCGACGCCACCTGGTACGACACGAGCGGCGGCATAACTTCGGCCTCCGTCCCCATCGGCCGCCCGCTGTCGAACACGCAGGTCTACCTGCTCGACCGGCACCTCCAGCCGGTGCCCCCGGGCGTGCCGGGCGAGATTTACGTCGGCGGCGAAGGACTCGCGCGCGGCTACCACCACCTGCCGGCGATGACGGCCGAGCGCTTCATCCCGCACCCCTTCGCCCGCGAGGCCGGGGCGCGCCTCTACCGCCCCGGCGACCTCGGCCGCCACTTGCCCGACGGCAACATCGAGTACCTCGGCCGCCTCGACTCGCAGGCCAAGGTGCGCGGCTTCCGCGTCGAGTTAGGCGAGATCGAGACGCACCTGGAGGCGCACCCGGGGGTGCGCCGCGCGCTCGTCGTGGCGAGGGAGGACCGGCCGGGCGATAAGCGCCTCGTGGCCTACACCGTCGCCGACGGCGGCGAGGCCCCGAAGGTGAGCGAGCTGCGTGACTTCCTGAAACAGAAGTTGCCGGACTACATGGTGCCGGCCGCCTTCGTCGCCCTGCCGGAGTTGCCGCTCACGCCGAGCGGCAAAGTTGACCGCACGGCGCTGCCCGCGCCGGACGGCGCGCGGCCGGAGTTGGAAGGCAGTTACGCCGCCCCGCGCGACGAGACCGAGCGGGTTCTGGCCGAGACGTGGGCGCGCGTCCTCGGCCTGGAGCGCGTCGGCATCCACGACAACTTCTTTGAACTCGGCGGGGACTCCATACTTTCCATTCAGGCCGTCGCCAGAGGCGCCGAGGCGGGGCTCGGCTTCACGCCCAAGCAGTTGTTCCAGCACCAGACCGTCGCCGGGCTGGCGAGGGTCGTCACCAGGGCCGCGCCGGTTACCGCCGCGCAAGAGCCGGTCACGGGCGAGGTGCCGCTCACGCCCATCCAACACTGGTTCTTCGAGCTGCCGCTGCCCGAGCCGCACCACTTCAACCAGACCGTGACGCTGGAGGCGCCGGGCGATGTTGACGCCACGGCGCTGCGGGGCGCGCTCGCGGCGCTGCTGCGTCACCACGACGCGCTGCGCATGCGCTTCACGCGCCGCCCCGAAGGCGGGTGGCGACAGTTCAACGAAGCCCCCGGCGGCGCCGTCCCTTTCTCGCTCGTGGACGTGTCGGCGCAGGGCCAGGCGGAACAACTGGCGGCCATCGAGGCCGAGGGTCAGAGGCTCCACGCCAGCCTCGACCTCTCGGCGGGGCCGCTGCTGCGCGCGGCGCTCTTCCGGACGGGTGGCGACAGGCCGTCCCGACTCCTGATTACCATCCACCATCTGGTCGTTGACGGCGTCTCCTGGCGCATCCTCCTCTCCGACCTTGAGGCGGCCTACGCGCAGCTCAGGCGCGGCGCGGACGCCCCGCGGCTAGCCGCCAAGACCACCTCGTTCCGCCGGTGGGCGGCGGGGCTCGAAGAGTACGCCCGGTCCGCGCGGGTGCGGCAGGAGCTTGCTTACTGGGCGCGCGAGGTGCGGCCGTCGGGCGCGCTGCCGCGGGACAAGGCCGGCGAAAACACCGTCAGCTCGTCGCGCCTGTTGACGACCGCGCTCACGGCCGAGGAGACGCGGCGGCTGCTGCACGAAGCGCCGAAAGCCTACCAGACGCAGATCAACGACCTGCTGCTGACGGCGCTGGCGAAAGCCCTCACGGAGGCCACCGGGAGTCCGCGCGTGCTGCTCGACCTTGAAGGTCACGGGCGCGAGGAAGAGGTCTTCGACGGCGTCAACCTGTCGCGAACGGTCGGCTGGTTCACGACCATCTTTCCGGTGCTGCTTGAGCCGGGCGGCGCGTCGGGAGGGCGGTGGGACTGCGGCGAGGCGCTGAAGTCCGTCAAAGAGCAACTGCGGAGAGTTCCGCACCGCGGCCTCGGTTACGGCGTCCTCCGCTACCTGAGCCGCGACGCGGAGGCGGCGGCGCGGCTCACGTCGCAGCCGCAGGCGGAATGCAGTTTCAACTACCTGGGGCAGTTCGACGCCGTGCTGTCCGGCTCCTCCCTGTTCCGCCTGCTGCCGGAGGCGAGCGGCGGCGCGGCCAGCAAGCGCGGCCCGCGCCGCTACGTGTTGGAGGTGATCGGCCGCGTCAGCGGCGAACGCCTGCACCTCGACTGGATATACAGCGAGCAACTGCACCACAGGCGGACCGTCGAGCGGCTGGCGGAGAGTTTCAACGCGGCGTTGCGGGCGCTGCTCGAACACTGCCTCTCTCCCGAGGCCGGCGGCTGCACTCCGTCCGACTTCCCCGACGCCTTTCTCGACCAGGAAGAGCTCGACGGCTTTCTTTCAAAAATCGCCTCGAAGCTCTAGCTCCTGCATGACCGGTCACGGCGCCGGCCGCAGGGCCGGCGCCGCCGAGTCGTGAAGGCAAGGCGTTCGCCGGCCGGGCTTCGGCGCGTGCGCCCTGAAGGTGGCCAATGGAACGCGACGTAGAGAAATTAAAAAGCTACCTGGCGGGGGCGGGCGTGCGGGAGGTCGTACATCCCAGCAACACGGAGTTTCTTTCCCACCTGGACGGCGTCTACAGGTGGCTTGAGCGTTGGCGGCTTCCGGCGCACGTGAAGCTGGCGGGGCTCTTCCATTCGGTCTACGGCACGCAGGCGTTCGAGGAATTCTCCATGCCGCTGAGCCGCCGCGGCGAGATTCGTGCTCTGATAGGGGAGGCCGCCGAACGCCTCGTCTACGCATACTGTGCGCTGACCTACCAGTCGCTCGGCGAGAGTCTGAGGAGTGGCGGTGCGCCCCGACTGTGGGACCGTTTCGAGGAGCGCCCCCTGCCTGTGACGGGGCGGGAATACACTGACCTGCTCTGGATCAAACTCGCGGACATTCTGGAGCAGGACGCACGCGCCAGGGCCGAGGTCGCTCCCGAGCAAACCATCGGCATCAGGTACGGGTGGAAGAGGCTGGCGGAGCGCCTCGGCGGCGCGGCCCTCGAAAGCTGGCGGGAGGTTTACGGCCCCGCGAAGTGACGGGGGCTTGTACGAGCGCCCGCGCCCCGGGCGAGGCGCGGTATTGAACGGCCGTGCTCACGCGTCTGTGCTCTTACCGCTCCAATAGCTGCGAAGGTCTTGCATCAGCAGTGCGAAGTCCTCGCAGGTCAGCGCCTGCGGGCCGTCCGAGAGCGCGCGCTCCGGCTCCGGGTGAACTTCCAGCATGACCCCGTCAGCGCCGACGGCGGCGGCCGCACGGGCCGCGGCGGGGATGACGCTCCGGCGCCCCGTGGCGTGTGAAGGGTCGACGATGACCGGGAGGTGCGTGAGCTCCTTGACCCGCGCGACGCCCGCCAGGTCTAAGGTGTTCCGCAGCTCCGTCTCGAATGTTCTAATCCCGCGCTCGCACAGAACGACGTTGGCGTTGCCCCCCGCCAGAAGATACTCCGCCGCGAGCAACCACTCCTTGATGGTTGCCGACGGCCCCCGCTTCAGTAAGACCGGCGCGGAGACTTTCCCCAGGCGGCGCAGCAGCGGGAAGTTCTGCATGTTGCGCGCGCCGACCTGAAGCATGTCTGAAAATTCCATCACCACTTCCACGTCGTCAACGCTCATCACCTCGGTCACGACCGGCAGCCCCGTCTCCTCGCCGGCCGCCGCCAGGAGCTTTAGCCCCTCCACGCCCAGCCCTTGAAAATCGTACGGGGAGGTGCGCGGCTTGAAAGCGCCGCCGCGGAGTATGTCCGCGCCCGCGGCCGTCACGGCCCGCGCGACGATAAGTAGCTGTTCGCGGGATTCGACCGAGCACGGGCCGGCCATCACCGTCAAACGCGGCCCACCTATTCGGACGCCCTTGACCCCCACGACCGTCCTGTCCTGCCTGACCTGCCGGCTGGCTAACTTAAAAGGCTCCGCGAAGGGGATGATCCTCTCCACGTTCCCGGACGCCAGCAGCGATTCCAGCCCGGCCGGCGCGCGCCCGTCGGCGCCCACGGCCTCGACGGTCGTCTGAACTGCGCCCCGGCTCACTACGGCCTGGAACCCGCACCCCTCCAGGCGCTCGACGACGAGCCTGATCTCATCCTCGCTCGCCCCTCTCGCCATCACGACGATCATCAGCTTTTCTCCAGGGTGATGGTGGAAGTATGAGAACGTAAGAGCGCCGGCGCCGACGCGGCCGTTCGGACGGTTAACTGAATCCCGGCACCATTGTGGTTAGGACTTCCACGCGTGTCAACAGGGTTCTACTATGTGCAGTGCTTCCGATCCTTCCACACGGCGGAACGGGCACCGGAAGGGGTGGAGGCTTTGTGGATGATGAGGAAGAGTCAGGTGAAAAGGCTGGACGGCAGGGACGCGGCAGGGCAGGCGAAGTTCGTCGCGAGCCTCCTGATGGGGCGGACATAGTCGGGCGTCTCTTCGGGGACCACCCAGCCGACCTGCCGCCCCGGGGCGGCGCAGGTGCGGCGGCCGAATGAGCGCTGCGCTAGAAAGTTGATGATCGTGCCACGCTCGTCGGTGGTCAAAATCTCCGTGCCGCGTGCGCGCCGGCGCGAGTTGTGCTTATTGAAACATTGAAGTAGCTCCGAGTTGGGTACTAATCACGCCGGCCTGAATTCACTTGCGCGCGCACGCTGCGCGCGCTGACCGGGGTGGGGGCCTTGGCCGGCGTGTTGGCGGTCAGGGTGCGGAAGAGGGGAGGGCCGGGCACTCTGACGAAGAGCGGCCTCCGGATGGTCGTCCCTTTCTTCGTGCCCTCCGCGTCTCTCGTGTCCATCGCCTCTCTCACGTCCTTTACGTCTTTCAAGCCCAACGCGTCTCTCAAGCCCAGGTCGAAGGCTTCTTCGACTAGATGTGGGGCGAAGTCAAAGGTATCCATGTCGGGCTCGGGCACGCCGGCGTCGCCCGTGCAGGTCGGGCGGAAGTTCTCCTTGTCGCACCCGCTGGTCGGCCGCAACTCGAAGGTCTCGGCCCCGCCGCGCGCGAGCATGTCGGTGCGCTGCGCCTGGTCGAAGAGGTAGCCGAAGGCCGTCACCACGTTGTCGAAAAAGTCGAGCGGCTCGCTCTGGCCGGGCGGCGGGGACGCATCGATGAGGATGATGTGGCTCGCCTTCCACAGCCCCGCGGCCTCGATGGGGATGTTGTGGATGAAGCCGCCGTCGATGACCTTCATCTTCTCGACCGGCTCGTGCTGGGGCACCTCTTCGTTGCCGAGCCGGACGTTCTCCAGCGTGCGCGACGGGAAGATAGGGTAGATGGTGCTCGAACCGATGACCACCTCGAGCAGCTTCTCGCGGTTCCACTTGAAGGGGACGAAGCGCCTGTCGAGGGGCGGCTTCAGCCTCTCGTCCTTGTTGTACCGGAAGTAGAAGTAGAGGTCATCGGGGAGCGTGCGCACGCCCGACGCCCCCTCATCCGTCTGCGGGAGCCTGGACGTGGTGATCACGAGGTCGCGCCGGAGCAACGGCGGGTCCACTTCGAGGAGGCCGCGCGAAATGTTTGCGAGCGGCGTCTCGCGCACGTCCGCCTTCGGGGGCGGCGCGAATTCGGGCCTCACCGTGTTGTGGATCAGGGCGGGTATCATCTGCGCGAACGCGTCCTCGATCCCCTGCGCCTCCGACGGCGAGTTCTGCTTAAAGAACACATCCGACACGAGCAGGCCGGAGAAGACGAGGAGGACGATGGCCGTCCACCAGACGAACGCCTCGCGCCGCCGGTTCCAGTCGAAGCCACGCCAGAAGGTGCGGCCCACGAGCGCCATCAGGAGGCCGACCAAGAGCGGGTAGGGGAACGCCCAGTTGCAGACCAGGGTCAGGAGCATCCAGCCGTGCTCCACCCAATGGTTGTTGCCGGCGGGCGAGACGAGCCCCTCGACCCAGTTCGTCTTAGCGACGACGCCCTCTAGCAGGCCGGCGAAGATCATCAGCACAATCGTCAGCCTGCGCCAGTGGTGGAGCGCGTCGTCTGCGGCCACAGGCGCCTTTCTCCCGAACCGCCCGCGCACGAGGTCGATGAGGAAGCCGAAGAGCAAGACCGTCAGGATGATCGAGAAGACGAAGACTGCCTCGATGCCGAGCAGCCACCAGATTTGCCCCGGCGGGGTCTGAAAATAGGTGGCGGCCGCGAGTTGCGCGGCCGCGAAGAATAACAGCACGATGAACGTCACGGGCCAGTTCATCGAATGCCGGCCGAAGAGAAGCACGGCCACCGTGATGAGCAGCGCCTGGAGCAGGCCGAAGCAGAGGCCGAAAATGAGGTTGAAGCGGAGCGGGGGTTGAAAAAACTGCCGCTGCCTGAAGGAGCCCCACATCCCCCGCATCTCGGCCTCGGCCTTGTCGGACCCCGTCACGCCGAGCGCGGCCAGCAGCGCGTTGATCGCGCCGCCTGACGTGCCGACAACAAGGTCGATGTCGATGGGCCTCGCCAGCTCCACGCCGTCCTTCTTTAACTTCTCGTTTATCTGCTTCAGCTTCTTCTCGACCGCGACGACCGCCCCCGCCTGGTAGGCGCACTTGGCCCCGCCGCCCGAGAGAACCAGCGCCAGCCGCGGCGGCCTGCCGCGGCGCGCCTCGTTCGCGAGGTCGCCCAGCAGTTCGTCGAGCGTCGACCTGTAGAGCAGTTGCCGCGGCAGCTTGGTGCTGTTGAGCGCCTTTTCCATCTCGGAGTAGTCATTCCTCCAGCCCGCCGGGCGCATCCTCCACTGAATGTCGAGCGTCGTCTTCTTGCCGCCCGGCTCTTCGAGCATGACCGTCCTCTTCCCACCCGTCCTCGCACGCCAGTCGGCGAGGAGGCGCGACATGATGGCTTTAAACTTCGCGAACTCGTTCGCGTAGCCCTCGGCCGCCTCGTCGAGCTCATTCTTCTCCAAGTGGTAGTTGGCGAGGACTATCTCCCGCGGGATTCTGTAGTCGTCGAGTTCCCGCATCCCCTCGACGCGGCGGAAGAGCTTCGCCCGCCCGCCGGGCGGGGGCTCATAGGCCGTGGTGTCGAGCACGAAGGCGACGAGGTGCTTCGCCCGCGCGCCGGCGACGGGGCCGGGTGTGTCGCGCATGAACTCCAGAGACTTCTGATGCTGATAGGTGAACTCCATCTGTTCCGGCTTCGGGTCGATGCCGTAACTGCGGAGGACTGAGAGCGGGAGAATGTAACCCGACATTGAGAAAGGGCGGACGAAAAGGAACTTGACCTGATCCTTCAGCCAAAACTTCTTTACGTCCTCGATGTTCCTTATCTCGCTGTCCGAGTCGAGGACGACGCCGCCCGTCCGGTACTTGAAAGGGTCTTCGTTCGCATCGGGGGGGAACAGCTCTTTCACGCTCTGGTTGGCCGCCGACACGAAGGGCTGTTTGGTCACGCTTACATCGCCGAGGTACGCGGCTTCTATCTTCTCGAGGTCGTTGGGCCCGGCGTTCAACAGCAGGTCGGCGACCGGCATGGCCGAAAGGATCGCCACGTGGATGGCCCCCTTGTTGTACCAGTCGAGCACCTCGCCGTAGTTGCCGATGGCGAATTCGAAGGTGACCGGCTTGTCGTTGCCCGCCGCCTGCGAAAACTCCCTGAAGAGCTGTTCGTAGCGGTGGTAGCTCTCCTCGACGTTCTGGTACTCCGTGATGCCGACCCTCACGACCTGTGTCGGCTTGGTCGCGCGAGACTGCGCGGCGGCGTGCGCCGGCAGAAGAAGCGCCAGGCACGCGGCCGTCGCGAACGAGAGCGAGAGGGCAGGTTTCATTCGGCGCGAGTTCATGAGGAATTCCTTTCGTTCCGGTGCGGACGGTTGGCGGCCCATGGTTGATGAGGGCCCAACAAATGGGTGAAAGCGCGGGCTGTTAGAGCGTGAGCGATGGGGATCAGTCACGCACGCGAACAGGGCATGGACGGCGCGCCATTTTATCTCGGTCGCTAGGTATTGAAAAGGTCTTGCGCCGCCTGGAGAGCCGCATCGCGCACGCGGGCGAGCCGTAACCCAAAGGCACCCGGGACGCCCGCCGCGGTGAGAGTTTTCGGCTACGCGTCGTACGGCTTCAAGCCCGCCAGGTTCAGAGAGCACTTCATAAACTCTCCGCCCGAAGGCGCCACGTGGAAGGGTCATGGCCATACGGGAGCAAAAGCCCGCGCATGGAACAGGGGATGATCTTGTTTGCGGACGGGAAATAACTCCTCACTCTACAGACCCCCGCGACATCCTCAGTCGTGAAGCAGCCCCGAAATTAGCACCCGGAGTCCGATAATCTCAGCCATGTGCGAAGGTCCGAAGACTTAGATTGTTCTTGACCGGCGGCGCGGTGATATGTATTATCCCTCCCGTCTCACGACCTGCGCGACCGGACAACGCACGGCTCACCCGTGCCGACTTTAACCTTACGCACCTTTCTCAATTCGGCGACGTCACCGAGCAGTTTCCTGCGGCCTTACCTCATGCAGTGCCGGACGGGCCGCCCTCCATGGGACGACACCTAACAAGACGGGAGAAATCTTCATGCACGAGAACACCACCATGCGGTCGGCCGCGGGCCGGCTCAACCTGTGGCTCCTGGCGGCCGCTCTCTTCACCGCGCTGGCCCCGGCGGCCCAGGCCCGACAGTCCTTCGTCGCCACCTGCGGCGTGCGACACAACCGCGCAGACTTCGACGGCGACTGCAAGACCGACATCTCGACCTTCAACCGCAGCACCGGCTACTGGGACATTCTCAACAGCACGAACAACCAGTTGGTCTCCACCCTCTGGGGGCAGAGCGGAGACATCGCCGCGCCCGGCGACTACGACGGCGACGGTAAGACCGACCGCGCCGTCTTCCGCCCCGGCTCGGGGCTGTGGGCGATCCTCAAGAGTTCTAACGGTTCGGCCTCCTACTACACGTGGGGCTTGAGCGGAGACATCCCCGTGGCCCGCGACTACGACGGCGACAACCGGACCGACATCGCCGTCTTCCGCCCCGGCAGTGGCATATGGTACATCCTCACGAGCGGCAGTAACTACGTGAACTCGACGAGCGTGCAGTTCGGCCAGACCGGCGACCGCGTCGTGCCGGGCGACTACGACGGCGACGGTAAAGAGGACATCGCCGTCTTCCGCCCCTCCAACACCTACTGGTACGTCCTCCAAAGCAGTAACAACACTATGAGCACTGTGCAGTGGGGCGTCACGAGCGATTGGCCGGTGCAGGCCGACTACGACGGCGATGGCAAAACAGATGTCGCCATCTTCCGCCCCGGCTCGGGGGTGTGGGCGATCTCGAAGAGTTCGGGCGGTTCGTCCTACTACACGTGGGGCTTGAGCGGTGACCGGCCTGTGCCCGGCGACTACGACGGCGACAGCAAGGCGGATGTCGCGGTGCAGCGGCCCGGCGACGGGGCCTGGCACATCGTCCCGAGTTCGACCGGCGCCTACTACACCGTCCTCTTCGTCTCGCCGGAATTCCCCGTCCCCGGTGCGTACTTGACGCCACTTTACTAAGGGACTGTCTCGCGATCCTCATGAGCAGTCGAGCGGCAGGGGCGTTCTCACTGAGAGGCGCCCTGCCGCTTCCTCTTTCTTCGGGAGGCGTCGCGTTTATAAGTAGCTCTTACAAGTCAAAGGATGCCCGCGGCGTGCATCAGCTATGAGATCACGACGTGCCGAGTCTGGGACGGATAAGGCTAATTACGTTAGAGATGCTTGGCGAAAAGCGAAGCCGCCGCGGGCGTAGCTCCGTAGCGGCTCCGTCTCTTCAGCGCTGCCTGCAAGACCACACACCAATGTCGAGTCTCAATGCGGGCTCAACTCATTGGAGGCTGAGCAGGACGAGTATCTCGCCGCTGCCGCCAGCCAGCGGCTCCAGTGCCTTCCCGATGATGGTGCCGGGCGCGTGCATGCGCCTGCCGCCGACGACGACCGGCTCCGACTTCATCGCCACGCCCTCTAAGTCGCTCGTCACCAGAAGGTCGCCGATCTTGACGGGCGCGCGCGTCGCGTCCACTTTGACCTTGACGCGGCCGGTCGTCGCCACCAGCGCCTTGCCCTCGCCCGCCTCGCCGAGCGTCAGGCCGGGCCGCGCCGAGATGACGCCGGCGACGGCCGTGTCGTAAGACGTGTTAGAGGCCAGCACGTGGTTGGGTCGCCCGGGGTCGAGGACGACGACCGTGCCGGCCGCGAGCTTCTGGGTCGAGGGCACCCACTCGGCCACGTCCTGATACTTCGCGTTGATGTTGCCGTCGACCTTGATGTCGCCGGCCACATGGAGCTTCGCCGCCGGGGCGGTGGTGCCGACGCCGAGGTTGCCCCCGACGAGGACGTTGCCCGGCGCGCGGATGCCGCCCATGCCGGGGTCGGCCTGCGCCTCGGCGTTAGCGAAGCTGCCGTCGGGCGACAGCCTGATCCTCCCGCCGATGTATTCGCCCGCAAGCGAACAATTGCCATTCGGGCCGCAGATCTTGAAGCGGTTGTTCGCGCCCGTGTCGATGAAAGAGCCAATGCCGCTGTTCATCATGACGCTCCCCGGGAAGCCGAAATGTACGACCCCGGCGTTCTGCCCGAACGTGCCGGGGGTGATGCTGGCGGCCGTGACCGTGCCCGTGGCGGCGGTAGTCTGTGTCGTACCGTCGGGGAAGACGAACCCGCCCGCGGTCGAGCGGACCGCCCCCGCGACGTCGAGCTTGTAGGCGGGCGCGCCTGCCGTGCCGATGCCGATGCGCCCCTTCACGACCAGGTCGTTCTTGGCGGGGTTGGCGAAGGCGTAGTCGTCCGAGACGAGGATGCCGCCAGCCTTGAGCCCCGACGCGCTGGTTAGGCCAGGCGAGTTGATGAGGTTCAGGTAGCGATTCAGTTCGGCCGTCCCGGTACCTGTGAAGAGGGTCGGGCTGAGCCCGGCGTCCAGGATGAAGTTACCGCGGACGTCGAGCCTCGCGGCGGGTGCCGTCGTGCCGATGCCGACGTTGCCGTCGTCCTGGATGAATAGATCGTTACGGAGCCAAGCCCCCGAGTACGACTGGAGGTGCAGACCGTTGGCGAGGGTCGTAACCCTCGCCCTGTTGGCCCCGCCGGTGTTGAAGAGGACGCTGGTGGCGTTGTCGGCGCCCTCGATGGCTATCCTACCGTCCTGCTGATTAGGGTTGCCGACCGTCAGCTTAAAGTAGGGGCTGGGGTTGCCGACGCCGACGTTGCCGGTGTTGGTGTTGCTGATATTACTGCCACTGGTCGCCCATTGCGCCGAGGCCGCGCCGGGCAGGCACAGGGACAGCAGCGCGAAGACGGCGAAGGGTGCGACGCTAGACGCCCTGCCGCGTGAGGGCTGTTCCATTCTGTTTGTCATGTGAATTCCTCCTTGACTAACGTGAGTTCGACGTAGGGAAGTGAGGGGGAAGGCCATATTAAAGCCTTCTTTGAAAGTTTGTGTCAAAGAGCAGAGACCAAC
>DASVQJ010000260.1:0-3211 GCA_036389235.1 Pyrinomonadaceae bacterium
GAGTTCGACGTAGGGAAGTGAGGGGGAAGGCCATATTAAAGCCTTCTTTGAAAGTTTGTGTCAAAGAGCAGAGACCAACCCCCTTTCCGCAAGACTCCCCACGTGCCCCTGTGGCCTATGCCACTCGCGCCACGCCCGCGCAGGCTGCACGATTCGCCCCGGGGACAGCCCCCCGATTCAACTATTATGTGCGGCGCTAGCAGGACGCGGACTGAACAGCGACAGTGAACAGAGAAGGGAGGGGCGCCCGCGGCCCCTCTTCACCATTGACTTTGACGCCTACCGGGCATATCGTTGCCGCGCTAACACCGCGTTAGCCGATTTCTCACTCGGTCAACTCACGAAAGGTGGTACGCGGCGCAGTGAAGCTCAAAAAACTTATCACCTCAGTCCTCCGCCTCCCGGCCGACGCCTTAGTCGCCAGTTCCAGCAAGCTGCCTTTGCACATCAATTACTACGCGCGCGGCGCGGCGCTGGCGAACCCCCACCTCTCAGCCAAGTTCTTCCCGCACGCGGCCCACAGGACGTCGTACCTCGTCCCACAAAATAGGCGGCCAGCCGGGCGGCGGCCCACGCCGCCGCCCGGCCTCATGGTGCACGCCTACCTGAATGCCGACCCGGAAGCCTACCTGGAGGCCGGGAGGTCGCACGTCGGGAGGATGCTTGAAATTTTAGGCGGCCTCCCCGTCGAGCCGAAAGTGTTGGACTTCGGCTGCGGCGACGGGATGATGCTCAGGCACATGGAGCCCCGCGGGGGCGGGGAGTCCTGGGGCGTGGACATCAACGGTGACTTGACCCTCTGGTGCCAGCAGAATCTCACCCCGCCGTTCAAGTTCCTGACGACGACGAGCTTCCCCCACCTGCCTTTCGAGGACAACTACTTCGACTTGATCTACTCCTTCTCGGTCTTCACCCACATCTGCGACCTGGCCGACGCGTGGCTCCTGGAGCTCAGGCGTGTGCTCAAGCCCGGCGGCCGTCTGTACCTGACGGTTCACGACGGCCGCACGGTCCAACTCCTCACGGCGGACGACAGCCCGCACACGCTCTCCGAGCAACTGGCGGAGGCCGGGCTGCCGTTTCACGAGGGGTTCGCCTTCTTCACGCTGAACCGGACGCCGGGCGGTAGCATCGAGGACTCGCGCCCCGCCCAGGTCTTCTACGACGCGGAGTACCTGCGCCGCCACTGGGGCAACTACATGGAGGTCGAGCGGATCGTGGAAGAGGCGTACGGCTACCAGAGCGCGGTGGTGCTGAGGAAGAGCCCTGTCACGTAATTGAAGGCCGACGTCCGGTCTCCGAATGAGGGTGATGCCTCCCCGCCTCTGGCCTCGATTCAACTACCGAAGGCGGCGTGGGCAGTAGCCAGTGAACCGCGAACAGAGAAGGGAGGGGCGCCCGCGGCCCCTCCTACGCCCCAAGGCCACACGAGCCCGATTCCGCCGCGGCCCCCTTGCCTGCCGTTGACACGCGTCCGGGCCGGGACTATTCTTCCCGCGTCCCCCTCAGTCCTCCTGACGAACGAGCGCCCCTTAATCCTCTCAATCCAACGCGCAGAGCCTTTCAAAGGAGACATGCCATGAGGTCGATAAAACTGACCCGACGCATCTTCGTCGCCGCCCTTATCCTCGCGCTCTCGGCCCTCGCCGGGTCGGGCGCCTTCCGCGGGACGGCTTCGGCGTGCCAGTCGTGCTTCAGCGAGAGCGCGACCGCCTACAACTACTGCCACAACAACCCGGGCGGGGTCTACGTGGGCTGTAACTTCTCGCACACCTGCTCGCCGAACGACACCGCGAACTCCATCTACCGCGAGGAGTGTCTGCTGCGCAGTCGCTCACCGGAGCGGCGGTAGCTGGCCCTGTTGGTATAGACGAAAGGGGCGGGTCTCTTCGGGGGCTCGCCCCCTCTCTTTTCGTCTATGCCGCCCGCCTCTGTGTTGGCCGGAACGAGACCTCTCCCCGACTCACTGGAGGCTGAGCAGGACGAGGATTTCGCCCTTGCCTCCCGCGAGCGGCTCCAGTGCCTTGCCGATGATAGTGCCGGGCGCGTGCATCTGGCGGCCTCCGACTGTGACGGGCTCGGACTTCATCGCCACGCCCTCGACATCGCTCGTTACCAGCAGGTCGCCGATCTTTATGGCGGCGCGCGTCGCGTCCACCTTGACCTTGACGCGACCCGTCGTCGCCACCATCACCTTGCCCTCGCCGGCCTCGCCGAGCGCGATGCCGGGCTGCGCGGAGACGACGCCGGCCACGCTCGTGTCGTAGGCGCTGTTGGAGGCGAGCACCTGGTTAGAACGCTCCGGGTCGAGGACGACCACGGTGCCCGCGCTGAGCTTCTGCGTCGAGGGCACCCACTCGGCCACGTCCTGGTACTTCGCGTTGATGTTGCCGTCAACACGGATGTCGCCGGCCACATGCAGCTTGGCCGTGGGCGCCGTCGTGCCGACGCCGACGTTGCCGCCGTTGACGAGCGACAGCACCTCTCCGTTGCCGCCGTCGAGGAAGCCGAACCTGTCGGAGGTGCCGCCGTACCTGAGCCGGAAGCCGTTCGTGGCGTTGCCGAAGACCATCGAGACGCCGCCGTCGGCCGCGCCGTTGGCTGTGCCGCGCTTGAGTTGCAGCAGGTCGGTCGAGACCGTCACGTAGGGCGCCGACCCGTCCGTGACCGTCAGCTTGGTCGCCGGGCTCGTGGTGCCGATGCCGACGTTGCCGTTCGAGTTGAGGATGGTCATCCGGCTCGTCCAGACGGCGCTCGCGTAGGTGGAGAGCTGGATGTTGTCGGTGGCGGGCTGTCCGGGGACTGCCAAGCCGAAGTTCGCGGCCCTGCTCGCCTGCGCATCCTTCCAGGACTGGTGCCCGCCGTTCCCGACACTGAGGAAGTCTCCGGCGCGCGCGCGGCCGTCCACGTGCAGCTTATCCAGCGGCGCCGTCGTGCCGACGCCGACGTTGCCCGTGTTGGTGTTGCTGATGTTGGCGGCCCCGTTGCTGCTCGGCGCCCACTGCGCCGAGGCCACACCAGGGAGGCACAGGGACAGCAGCACGAAGATCGTGAAGGACACGGCACGGTGCGCCCTGCCGCGTGAGGGCTGTTCCATTCTGTTTGTCATGTGAATTCCTCCTTGACTAACGTGAGTTCGACGTAGGGAAGTGAGGGGGAAGGCCATATTAAAGCCTTCTTTGAAAGTTTGTGTCAAAGAGCAGAGACCAAC
>DASVQJ010000261.1:0-6627 GCA_036389235.1 Pyrinomonadaceae bacterium
GAGTTTGGCCCGGCCTCTCAATGTCGGGCCAAACTCGACCGCCGCCCCGCGGCGTAGGCACGCGCGACCCGTAAAGCGCCGGTTAACAAATCTGACGAAAAAAAAGATACTGCCGTCGTCGATCCCGCCGCCCTTCGTTCGTCGTGTATGTAGAGGGCGGGTTTAAGCCCGAAAATTTAAGAAGGAGAGATTCACGATGCGTTTCATGGTTCTGGTCAAAGCGAGCGAGGAGTCGGAGGCGGGCGTCCTTCCGGACGAGAAGATTCTGGCCGAGATGGGCAAGTTCAACGAAGAGCTGGTGAAGGCCGGCGTGATGCTGGCGGGCGAGGGGCTGCACCCCAGCTCGAAGGGGGCGCGGGTCAGGTTCGAAGGCGGGAAGCGGACGGTCATCGACGGCCCCTTCTCGGAGACGAAGGAGCTGGTCGCGGGCTTCTGGCTGTGGCAGGTGAGGTCGAAGGAGGAGGCCGTCGAGTGGCTCAAGCGCGCCCCCTTCGACGGCGGCACGGAGGTCGAGCTGCGGCAGGTGTTCGAGGCGGAGGACTTCGGCGCCAACCTCACGCCCGAGTTGAGGGAGCGGGAGGAGCGCCTGCGCGCGAAGCTTGAGGCGCAGCGGTAAGAGTCGGACATAACCGAGAGCTATTAACCACAGAGACACAGAGGCACGGCTTAAAGAGGACTAAAGGTGAAGCTGTGTTTTAGCTGTGCCTCTGTGTCTCTGTGGTTAAATCCGTCTCTGATTTCTCCCGGGTGAATATTGATTTAAGACGGCTGTCTTGACTACTTCAGACACACACCGCGCGGTCGAGGCGGTCTGGCGGATCGAGTCGGCGAAGCTCATCGCCGGCCTCGCGCGGGTCGTGCGCGACGTGGGGCTCGCGGAGGAGCTGGCGCAGGACGCGCTCGTCGCCGCGCTCGAACGTTGGCCCGAGTCGGGCGTGCCCGACAACCCGGGCGCGTGGCTGATGGCCGCGGCGAAGCACCGCGCCGTCGACCTGCTGCGCAGGAGGTCGATGCGCGAGCGCAAACACGAACAGCTCGGCCGCGAGCTGGAGGCGCTGGAGAGGGCCGTGCCTGACTTCGACACGGCCCTCGACGACGAGGTCGGCGACGACCTCCTCCGGCTCGTCTTCACGGCCTGCCACCCCGTGCTCTCGACGGAGGCGCGCGTCGCCCTCACGCTCCGCCTCCTCGGGGGCCTGACGACCGAAGAGATCGCGCGCGCCTTCCTCACGCCCGAGCCGACCGTCGCCCAGCGCATCGTCCGCGCCAAGCGGACGCTCACGGAGGCGCGCGTCCCCTTCGAGGTGCCGCGCGGCGCGGAGCTTAACGCGCGCCTCGCGTCGGTGCTCGAAGTCATCTACCTCATCTTCAACGAGGGCTACGCGGCGACCGCAGGCACGGACTGGGTGCGCCCGGCGCTCTGCGAGGAGGCTTTGCGGCTGGGCCGCATCCTCGCGGAGCTGACACCGCGGGAGCCGGAAGTCCACGGGCTCGTCGCGCTCATGGAGATTCAGGCGTCGCGCCTGCGCGCGCGCGTCGGCCCGACGGGCGAGCCCGTCCTGCTGCTCGAACAGAACCGCGCGCAGTGGGACTGGCTCCTCGTCCGCAGGGGACTCGCGGCGCTCGCGCGGGCCGAAAGTCTGGGCGGCGCGCTCGGGCCTTACGCCTTGCAGGCCGCGATTGCCGCCTGCCACGCGCGCGCACGCGCCGCCGAGGAGACCGACTGGCCGCGCATCGCGGCGCTCTACGACGCGCTCGCCGAACTCGTGCCGTCGCCCGTCGTGGAGTTGAACCGCGCGGTCGCGGTCGCGATGGCGTTCGGCCCCGCGGCCGGCCTCGAACTGGTGGACGGGTTGAAGGACGAGCCGTCGCTCAAGAGCTATCACCTCCTGCCGAGCGTGCGCGGCGACCTCCTCTTTAAACTCGACCGCCGCGAAGAGGCGCGCGCCGAGTTCGAGCGCGCGGCCGCGCTCACGCGCAACGCACGCGAGCGCGAACTACTCCTCGCGCGCGCCGGGGCTTGCGCGACCGGTTCGTAAAATCTTCGCCCCCGAGGGGCGAAATGTGTATAGCTCTTGCTCTTTTAAAAAACAGAGCCCCGGAGGGGCGACACCGGACGTGCCGCCCCTCCGGGGCTCAGGTTAAAGTGAGCGGCCGGTGCTATAAACATCACGCTCCTACGGAGCGCGGCCTTCCGAACTGACTCTAAATCCTCATCACACCTCGACGCCCTCCGGTACAGCACGTTCGATCAGGACTGAGTCGCCGAACTCGTGCGTCAGGTAGCCGCGCGCGTCCAGCTCGGCGGTCGTGCGCCGGAGCGTCTCGTCGTCGAGGAAGGCGCGCAGCAGCTCGTAGTGGCTCGTCCCCTCTTCGTGCGTGCCCGAGAGGATGGCGTCGACCACGCGCAGGCGGCTCTCCGGCCCGAGGCGCTGCGTCGCCAGCCCGAAGCCCGCGCGCACGGTGCCGTCCGCGGCCGCCGCGTGTTCGAGGGCGCGCACCACGGTCGTGCCGACGGCGACGACGCGCCCGCCCTTAAGCTTCGCCCTTCTGACAGCCTCGGCGGTCGCGGAGGGGATGCGGTAGGGCTCGTCGAAGGGGAGGAGCCGGTCCAGCTCTTCGTCGCCGGTGGACGAGATGCCCGCGGCGTGCGTGATCGTCTCGAACTCGACGCCGCGCTCGCGCATCGACGCGAGGGCGCGCCAGTCGAGCGCGAAGCCGGCCGAAGGCGGCTCGAAGGCGACGGGCGGCCCGGCGATTCTTGTCCACACGTCCCAGAGCGCGAGCGGCTCGCGCAGGTGCGCGTACTGTATGGGGCGCCCGTGGCGCGCGAGCCCCGCCCACACCTCGTCCGCCGAGCCGTCGAAGAGGAGCGAGACGAGACGCGGGTGTCCGAGCGTCCGCTCGACCGTCGCGCCGAGCGGGCCGAGGACGAGGCGGTCGCCGTCCGAAAGCGTCGGCGGCGGCGGGCGGTCTTCGGTGCGTGTGTGGAAGTCGCCCTCGCCGAAGACCACGGCGCTGAAGCGGCTCACGTCTTCGGGCTTAAGCGAAGGGCGGCCCGCGAGGCGCACCTCGACGGGCAGGCCGGTACGGCCGTGGACGCCGCGCAGACTCGCGGGGAGCGTCGCCGCGTCGTTGGCGATGACGAGGTCTCCGGGGCGCAGGAACTCGACGAAGGCCGAGCGCGGCGCGTGGCCGATGCGGCGAGACGCGTCAACGACGAGAAGCCTGGCGTCCGGCGGGCGTTGCGTCGGTCGGGTCGCGGCGATCATACGTTCGCTCCTTCCAGCTCCTGCGCGGCCTGAACGGGCGCGCCGTGCGCGGCGCGCGCCGGCAGCGCGGACGCGACGGCGTCGGCGAGCTCGCGCGCGGCCTGCTCGGGTCGCTTGAGCGTCGAGGGGTCTGCGTCGGGGATGGCCGCCGCGTGCATCGGCGTGTCCATGTCGCCGGGGTCGAGCGAGAGGAAGCGCACGCCGTCGGCCGCGTGCTCCTCGCCCCAGACGCGGCTGAGGTGATGCAGCGCCGCCTTGCTCGCGCCGTAAGCGCCCCAGCCCGGGTACGCGTTGACGGCCGCGTCGCTTGAGATGTTGAGCACGACCGCGCCGCGCCCCTCGCGCGCGGACGCCGCCAGCGCACCCATCAGGGCCTTCGTCAGGCGGAACGGGCCGAGGACGTTCGTGGCGAACGCGCGCTCAAGGTCTTCGCACTCCGTGTCGGAGAGCATCGCCAGAGGCACCGGCCCCAGGTCGGAAGCGTTGTTGACGAGCACGTCGAGCCCGCCCAGTTCGCCGACGACCTGCAAGGCGACGGGGTAGATGTCGTCCTTCGAAGAGACGTCGCCCGCGATGCCGTGCGCGCCCGCGTTCTCGCGCGCGACCCGTTCGACACGCTCGCGCGTGCGCGCGACGAAGGCGACGCGCGCGCCGCGCCCCAGCAGCTCGCGCACGAGCGCCAGCCCCAGCCCCGACGTGCCGCCGGTGATGGCGACCCGCAGGCCGTCGAAAGGGTTGACGCCGCCCGATGTTTGCGAAGAGAAGTCTGAAGAGATATTCACCATGAGCCACCGTCCTTTCTAAAGAAAAACCTTTACTAAGGCGGAGGGTAGCACGCGGGCTTGACTTTGTAAAGTATTTTCTTTAGAAATGTCTCATGACCAGCGAGACGCGCCAGACGGGCGAGCGCAAGACGCGCCGCGCCATCGTCAAGCTCCTCAAGACCGAAGGCCCGCTCGGCTCGGCGCAGCTCGCCGAGCGCCTGGGGCTCACCGCGATGGCCGTCCGCCTGCACCTCTACGCGTTGCAGGGCGAGGGGCTGGTGACGGCGGAAGACCGCCCCGTGCCCGTGGGGCGCCCGGCCAAGTCCTGGCGGCTCACGCGCGAGGCCGACCGGCACTTCCCGGAAGCCTACGCCGAGCTGAGCGTCGCCCTCATCGACGCCATGCAGGAGACCTTCGGCGCCGAGGGCTTGAACCGCGTGCTCGCCTCGCGCTGCGCGCGGCAGCGGGCGGAGTACACGAAGCGCATACGCCCCGCCGACCCTCTGGAGAAGCGGCTGAAGGACCTGGCGCAAGTCCGCACCGAGGAGGGCTACATGGCCGAGGTGAGGGCGGATGTTGAGGGCGGCGGCTTTCTGCTCGTCGAGAACCACTGCCCCATCTGCGCCGCGGCGAACGCTTGCCAGGGTTTCTGCTCGACGGAACTCGACCTGTTCCGCACGGTGCTCGGCCCCGGGGTCGAGGTCGAGCGCGTCGAGCACATCGTCTCCGGCGACCAGCGCTGCGCCTACCGCATCCAGCCCAAGACAAGAGCCCGTAAAAAATGACGACCTCCGAAGTCGCGCGCCTGCGGCTCGACAACCAGTGCATCGGCGTCGGCCGCTTGGAGAATCCGTCGGGCGTGGTGGGCTGGTTCGGCGCCGTGCAGGCGCAGGACTATCTCGGTTCGCTGTGGGCGCTCGGGCTCCGCCTTCGGGGTTCGGGCGAGGCGTCGGTCGAGCGCGCCGTGGCCGACCGCTCAATCGTCCGCACGTGGCCTTTGCGCGGCACGCTCCACTTCGCGGCGGCCGAAGACGTGCGCTGGATGCTCGGGCTTTCCGGGGCGCGCACCGTCGCGCGCGCCGCGGGCAGGTACAGGCAGCTCGGGCTCGACGAGGCGACGTTCGCGAAGAGCAGGCGTGTGCTCGTCCGCGCGCTCGAAGGCGGAAGGCAACTGACCCGGCCCGAGTTGGCAGCCGCGCTCGAACGCGGCGGCGTCGCGACCGAAGGCCAGCGGCTCATACACCTCCTGAACAGGTCTGCGCTGGAGGGCCTGACCTGCTACGCGGCGAGGCGCGGCAGGCAGTTCACCTTCGCGCTGCTCGACGAGTGGGCGCCGTCGTCCAAACGTCTGTCGCGCGAAGAGGCTCTGGCGGAGCTGGCCGGGCGTTACTTCAGAAGCCACGGGCCGGCGACGTTGCAGGACTTCGTCTGGTGGTCGGGGTTGACGGCGGCCGACGCGCGCGCGGGGCTTGGGGCGGCGGGCGGGCGCCTGCGACAGGAGGTCTTCGACGGACAGACGTATTGGCTCTCTTCCACGACGCCGGCCGCGGGCGGCGGGCGTCACGCCGCACACCTGCTGCCGGCCTTCGACGAATACGCGGTCGCTTATAAAGACCGCGAAGCCATCCTTCATCCTTCGCACGCGCGCCGGCCCGACGCCGCGACCGCCGTCCTCGGGCCGACAGTCATTCTCGACGGGCGAGCCGTCGGCACCTGGAAGCGCACGCTGAAGAGGGACACGGTCTCAATCGAGACGAGCCTTTGGACGACCCTCAGGAAGTCCGAACGTGACGCCCTCGGCGCGGCCGCGCAGAGGTACGGCGAGTTCGTGGGTCTGCCGGCCGTCGTCGCGTAGGGCGTCAATCGATACGGGGAGGCATCTCAAATGACGAAAGAGAATTTGCGTCTGGAAGAGGCCGTGGCGATCCTCGAACGGACGCCGTCGGCCGTCGGCGCGCTGCTGGAAGGCGTGCCCGAAACCTTCGTGCGCGCGACGGAGGGTGAGGGCACCTGGTCGCCCTACGACGTCGTCGGGCACCTCGTCAGCGGCGAGCGCACCGACTGGATGGAGCGCACGCGGCACATCCTTTCCGGCGACGCGCGCCCGTTCACGCCTTTCAACCGCACGGCGCAGTTTACCGAGAGCGAGGGGAAGACGCTCGGCGAGCTGCTCGCCGCCTTCAAAGAACTCCGCGCCCGCAACGTGGCCGAGCTGCTCGGAATGAACCTCGGCGCGGGCGACCTCGGGCGGACGGGGCGACACCCGGACTTCGGCGAGGTCACGCTCGGGCAGTTGCTCGCGGCGTGGGTCGTCCACGACCTCGACCACGTGGCGCAGATCGCGCGGACGATGGCGAAGGTCTACGCGGAGGCGGTCGGGCCGTGGTCGGCCTATCTTTCAATCCTGCGCGACCGGCAGAGGTAGTTATAATGACTCACGATAAGGAATAAGGACGTGCCGCCCCCGGGAGCGCGGGCATCCTGCCCGCCATGAGCGCGAGAGCGCGAATGCACGAAGCGCCGACACTCAGGCTTGAATGTCGGCGCCTCACGGCTAAGCGTGCCGGGGCACGCTTTGGCGGGCAGGATGC
>DASVQJ010000262.1:0-16894 GCA_036389235.1 Pyrinomonadaceae bacterium
GCCGTGGCGGCCGGGCTGGGCGCGCGAGCTGCACGTCTGGCCCTACCTCGTCCGCATCGAGTTCCTCGCCGCCATCATCGTCACCGTCATCCTCTTCGTCTGGTCGATCCTCCTCAACGCGCCGCTCGAAGAGCCGGCCAACCCGAACCTGACGATGAACCCCTCGAAGGCGCCGTGGTACTTCCTCGGCCTCCAGGAGATGCTCGTCTACTTCGACCCGTGGATCGCGGGCGTGGTCATGCCGAGCCTCCTCCTCGTCGGGCTGATGGTCTTCCCGTACGTGGACTCGAACCCGCTGGGCAACGGCTACTACTCGTGGCGGCAGCGCCGCTTCGCCATCGGGATGTTCCTCTGGGGCTTCTTCATGTGGATCATCCTCATCATCATCGGGACGTTCATCCGCGGGCCGGGGTGGATCTGGTTCTGGCCGGGGCAGACGTGGGACCACAACGCCGTCGTCTTCGACCGCAACCGCGACCTGCACGAGATCGTCGCCGGCTGGGGGCTGCCGTTCCTCAACCTCTACCCGTGGAAGGCGGTCTTCGGCGCGCTGGTCGTCGGCGCCGTCTTCATCTCGGGCGGCCTCTTCTTCCACTGGCTGATGCTGCGCAGGCGCCTGGAGTGGGCGGACCTGAAGTCCTTCAAGGGGCTGAAGGGCTGGGCGACGAAGAACGGCGAGTTCGAGGAGAAGCTGCTGGCGCGGACGAGCATCCTCCAGTACCTGACCTTCCAGTTCTTCGCCATCTCGGTGCTCTGGCTCTTCCCCGTGAAGCTCCTGCTGCGCCTGCTCTTCACCATCAAGTACATCTGGGTCACCCCCTGGTTCAACGTCTGAGGGGACAACGAGTGCGGAGGATTCTTACCCGTGGCCGAGACTCCTGACACCGACAAGCTGGTGAGGCGCGAACCCGACGCGCCGGCGCCCGACCCCATCGTCAGCCGCTCGACGAGCGCCATCCTGCTCGTCTCGGCGCTGCTCCTGACGGTCGTGCTCGCCTGGTCGCTCTACGACGAGGTCTACGGCATGCGCCCGTGGAAGTCCTACCAGCAGTCCTTCGTCAAGCGCTACGACCGCTACCTCCAGCGGCTGGAGAAGCGCGGCTTCAAGTCGGAGAAGGAGGTCAGGGAGAGCCCCGAGTACCAGCGGCTCGACGCCGAGGCCAAGGCCGCGCGCGCGCAGACCGCCCAGAAGCAGGGCGAGATCGACCGGCGCGTCGCCGCCATCGACGACCAGCTCGGCGCCATCTCCGAGGACTTCCAGGACCGGCGCGGCCGCATCACCGTCGCCAGCTACAACGTCGAGCAGGCTTCGGGCGGCAAAAAAGAGAGCCTGCGCCGCGACCTCGAAGAGATGAAGGCGCAGAAGCGGGCGGTCTACCTCCCGGCCGCCGACGGCGGCAAGGGGACGCAGAAGCGCGAGCTGAACTTCACGGAGCTGGAGACGATGTACGTCTCGCTCAAGGACGAGAAGGGGCGCCTGCTCGCCGAGAAGGGCGAGCTGCTCAAGCCGGCGGGCGAGCTGGAGCGCCAGCGCGACGAGTACCTCAAGAACAACGTCACCGAAGTCACGCAGCAGCAGGTCCGGCTCACGCGCGCCTCCCTGGAGAACTTCGACTTCGGGATGAAGCAGATCAACTACAAGGGCGACATGATCGTCGACCGCTGCGAGACGTGCCACCTCGGCATCCGCTCGCCCATCCCGATCCGCGCCTCGGACATGGTGCCGCTCGGGCGCGGCCGCCTGAGCCGCCCCGACGCGCGGGCGCGCGCCTTCGTCAGCCACCCCTCGAACGAGCTGCTCAAGATTCACGACCCCGAGAAGTTCGGCTGCTCCTCCTGCCACTGGGGGAACGGCCGCGCGACGACCTCCGAGGAGAAGGGGCACGGCGAGAACCGCTTCTGGCTCCACCCGCTCTTCAAGAAGGAGAACGCGGAGGCCGGCTGCAACCAGTGCCACTCGGCCGACCGCGTGCTCCAGGGCGCGGGCGTGCTCAACAAGGGCAAAGACCTCTTCTACGAGCGCGGCTGCGTCGGCTGCCACCGCTACGAGGGCTTCGACCGCGAGACGGACGCGCTCTCGAACACGCGCCAGCTCGTCAAGCAGTTGGAGGACGAGGTCACCTCGAACGAGCACGACGCGAAGGTCGCCCGCGCCGAGTCCTCCGCGCCCGGCGTCTCCGACGAGCGGGCGCAGTCGCTCCTCGCGCGCGCCGAGGCGCTCGTCGTCTCGAACAGCCAGCTCGAAGCGAAGATCGACCAGCTCAACACGCAGTCCCGCTACCTGATGCAGGATCAGAAGAAGGTGGGGCCGAACCTGAAGGACGTGAAGCTGAAGCTCCGCAAGGAGTGGATACCCGAGTGGCTCAAAGACCCGCAGGCGTTCCGCCCCGGCACGAAGATGCCGACCTTCTGGTACCTGTCGGGCAAGGAGGCGCCCGACCGCGGCAACATCGTCCCCGCCTCGATGCAGGACGAGGAGCGCAAGGCCATCGCCGCCTACCTCTGGCAGTCGGCCTACGAGGGGCGCGTGCAGCCGCAGCAGCCCGGCGACGCGCGCCACGGCGAGGAGTTGTTCAAGACGCGCGGCTGTCTGGCCTGCCACTCCATCGGCGAGGGCGACCAGAGGATCGGCGGCGAGTTCGCGGCCAACCTGACGAGGGTCGGGCAGAAGTCGAACTACGACTACGTCGTCCGCTGGGTGCACAACCCGCGCGAGCGCTGGGCGCCCTACTGCCCGAAGGAGAAGCGCGACCTGACGCCGGAGGACTACGCGAAGAACGGCAAGCCCTTCGTCTTCGACACCACGAAGCACACGCGCTGCCCGAACGACGGCGCGGAGCTTCAGGTGCAGAACATGACGGTGATGCCGAACTTCCGCCTCGCCGACCAGGACGCGCGCGACATCGCCACCTACCTCGTCTCGCTCGTGCCCGCCGCCCAGTACCCGGACGCGTCCTACATGGACGACCCGCGCCTCGCCGACAAGGGCAAGACCCTGATTAAGCAGTACGGCTGCGCCGGCTGCCACGAGATACGCGGCTTCGAGGACGAGCAGCGCATCGGCAAGGAGCTGACGGCCGAGGGCGCCACGCCCCTTGAGCGGCTCGACTTCGCGCGCATGACGCACCTCGCCGAGGAGGGGCACGAGCCGCCGGGCTTCGCCGCGGACGAGCACGCCGAGGGCGCCGCGGGCGGCCACGGCGCCGCGGGCGAGGCCGGCTCCGCCAGCGCGGGCAAGGCCGCCGCGCGCGACGACAGGCACGGCAAGCCCTGGTACAACCACAGGGGCTTCTTCGAGCACAAGCTCGGCGAACCCTCCATCTACGACTCCGGCAAGGTGAAAGACCCGCGCGAGCACCTGCGCATGCCGAAGCCGTACCTGACCGAGGAGTGGAAGAAGGCCCTGACGACGTTCCTGCTGGGGAGCGTCGGCGCCGAGGGCGCGAACGTGCCCGCGTCGCTCTTCTACAGCCCGACCGACCAGCAGAAGGCGATACAGGACGGCTGGTGGGTCGTCAAGAAGTACAACTGCATGGGCTGCCACTCGGTGCAGGTCGGGCAGAAGTCGACGCTCTACGGGCTGGCGTTTTACCAGCCGGGCGGGACGCTCGGCGACATGCAGCTCGGCCCCGAGCAACTCCCGCCGGGCCTGATGACCGAGGGCGCGCGCGTCGACCCCGACTGGCTGCTCCGCTTCCTCTCCGACCCTTCCTTGAGCGGCTACTCCGAAGGCATCGACCTCGCCGCGCACGGCGGCAAGCCCGCGCAGCGCCCGCCCGAGGAGGGCAACGTCGGCCGCGGGACGCAGTCGAACCGGCAGTCCGGCCCCGGCGGCGGCGGCGGCGGGCCGGTTCAGGTGCCGCCCGACGCGGCGCCGCAGCAGCAGGCCACGCCGCAGCCCGGCCCGGCACAGCCGCAGCAGGGCGGGGAAGTCATGGGCAAGCTGAAACCCCAGCCCGGCGAGAACCGCAACGGCGTCCGCACATACCTGCGCGTGCGCATGCCGACCTTCAACTTCTCGCCGAACGAGCTGCGGACGCTGGTGCGCTTCTTCCTCGCCGTCTCGGCGCAGCAGGAGCCGTACATCAAGCCGCAGGCGGAGCCCCTGTCGGCGGCCGAGAAAGACCTCGCGCGCGCCCTGTTCACCTCGCAGGCCGCGCCCTGCCTGAAGTGCCACATGACGGGCGACGCGGGGCACGACCAGACGGCGACCGCGCCCAACTTCCTACAGGCCGGCGAGCGCCTGAAGGAGGACTGGACCGTCCGCTGGCTCCTCGACCCGCAGCGCATCATGCCGGGGACGGCGATGCCCTCGGAGCTGTTCAAGCGCGACGGCGACCGCTGGGTCTTCAACGGCCCGCTCCCGCCCACGGCCGCCGACTACAAGGGCGACCACGCGCGCCTGCTCACGCGCTACCTGCTCTCGCTCACGCCGGAGGAGCAGGCGCGGGCGCGCTCCACCGCGCCGGCGCAGATACCGGCCCCGAGCGGCACGCAGGCCGGCCCGGTGGCCTCCGACCGCGGCGTCAGGCCGCGCCCGGCGGCAGCCCCGAACAGGCAGAGCGCGGGCCGCGCCAAGGCGAAACGCGGTTCGAGCGTGCAGGTCTCGCAGCGCGCGAGCCGGCGCCGGCTCGCGCGCGAGCGCCGGAGGCAGTTGGCGCGCGAGCGCTGGCGGCAGGCGGCCGCAGAGCATGCGCGTGATTTCTCGCCGTGAGGGATTCGCGGTATCATACGTGCAAAGTTCATGCTTACACGTCCGTAGTCCCCTTTTGAGGAGGTCTCATCCGATGCATTCAAGCCGCGCGCGGTTTCTGGTCGCGCTCTTCGCGGCGCTCTGCCTGCTGGCCTTCGCCGCCGCCTGCTCGCGGGGCGTGGACGACGCCGAGGACGCCGAAAGCTCCGGCGAAGACTCGGCGGAGGCCGCCAGCCTGACGCCCTACAAGCCCAACCCGGCGCAGGAGGGCTCCATCGCCGGCACCGTCAGCTTCGCCGGCACCGCGCCCGAGAAGTCGCCCATCAGCATGACCGCCGACCCCGTCTGCGCCTCGGCGAACCCGGACGCGCACGCCGAAGACCTCGTCGTCAACGGCGACAAGCTCGCCAACGTGCTCGTCTACATCAAGGAGGGCAAGGTCGGCGACAAGAACTTCGGCGGCTACAGCTTCCCGCCCGTGTCGCAGCCCGCGGTGCTCGACCAGAAGGGCTGCCACTACGTCCCGCACGTCGTCGCCGTGCAGGTCAACCAGCCCTTCAGCGTGACCAACTCCGACCCGACGGCGCACAACGTCAACGTGGACGCGCGCCAGAACGAGAAGTTCAACCAGGGGCAGTCGCCCGGCGCCGCCCCGATCAACAAGACCTTCAAGCGGGCCGAGACGGTCATCCCGGTCAAGTGCAACCAGCACCCCTGGATGCGCGCCTACGTCGGCGTGCTCCAGCACCCGTTCTTCGCCGTCTCGGACGACTCCGGCAAGTTCGAGATCAGGGGCGTGCCCGCCGGCACCTACACGCTCGTCGCCTGGCACGAGAAGTACCCGAAGGGCGTCACGCAGACGGTGACCGTCGGCGCGGGCGCCCCGGCGACCTCGGACTTCAGCTTCACGGCCGACCAGCTCAAGGCCGAGAACGTCGAGGGCGGCGCCCTGCGCGCCCTGCCCGCGCTGGAGTTCCCGATGCTCGGGATGCACCACTGAACGAAGAGTAGACAGTAGTCGGTAGTCGGTAGACGGCCGGCCCCGCTCCGCTGACGTCGACGATGTCAACCGAACGATTCGATATAAATAAGGGTTTCTACCGTCTGCCGACTACTGACTACTGTCTACCCAAGGGGATTCATGAAGGAGTTCGTGCTGGAAGCGACGACAGACGTGCCGGCGGCGGTCGAGCCGCTGGCCCTGCGCGGGCGGCTCGCGGCCTTCGCCGAGCTGACCAAGCCGCGCATCACTTTCCTGATCGTGCTCACCTCGGCCGCGGGCTTCTGCCTCGGCTCGAAGGGGAGCTTCGACTACCTGGCTCTCTTCAACTCGCTCTTCGGCATCGCGCTGCTCTCCTCGGGCATCGCGGCGCTCAACCAGTACATGGAGCGCGGGCTCGACGCGCGGATGCGGCGCACGCTCTCCCGGCCGCTCCCGGCGGGGAAGCTCAACCCGCACGCGGCGCTCGCCTTCGGGCTGGCGCTCACGCTCTTCGCCGAAATCTACCTCGCCGCCCTCGTCAACCTCCTGACGGCGGCGTTCGGCGTGACGGTCATCGTCGGCTACCTGCTCTGCTACACGCCGCTGAAGACGCGCAGCTCGCTCTCGACGGTGGTCGGCGCGTTCCCCGGCGCGATGCCGCCGCTGATGGGTTGGGCGGCGGCGACGGGCGCGGTCGGCGCGGAGGCGTGGGCGCTCTTCGCCATCCTCTTCGCGTGGCAGTTCCCGCACTTCCTCGCCATCGCGTGGATGTACCGCGAGGACTACGCGCGCGCCGGCATCCTGATGCTGCCCGTGGTCGAGCCCGCGTGCCGCATGACGGCGCGGCAGATCGTCGTCTGGTCTCTGCTCCTCGTCCCCGTCAGCCTCCTGCCGGCCCTGCTGGGGACGACCGGCGCCGTCTACTTCTACGGCGCCTTCGTGCTCGGCGTCCTGTTCCTGGGGACGAGCATCCACGCGGCCCTGGCGCACACGCGCCAGGGCGCGCGCCGGCTGCTCCTCGCTTCCGTGCTCTACCTGCCCGTCCTGTTCGGGCTGATGGTTTTCAACAGGTGAATGGTAAATGGTGAATAGTAAATAGAGGCTCCGCCTCGTCCATGCCGGTGACTTTCCGCCTGCCCTGAAAGTCGCACCACGCCATTCACCATTCACCATTCACCATTTACCAAAGGAGCTTGAGATGGGTCGTGCTCTCGCGGTGTTCCTCTGGGTGATGACCGGCCTCTCGGTCTGGATGTTCGTGAGCGGGAGGTGGTGGTTCCCGGCCTCCATCTCCGAGCACGGGCCGGCGTACGACCAGCAGTTCCTTTTGACCATCGTCGTGGTCGGCGTCGCGTTCGTCGCGGCGCAGGCGGCGCTCGGCTACGCCGTCTGGCGCTTCGCGGACACGGGGCAGGGCACGCGCGCCGTCTACTCGCACGGCAACAACCGGATGGAGATTCTGTGGACGGCGATCACGGCCGCCGTCTTCATCACGGTCGCGCTCCTCGGCCAGCGCGTCTGGTGGGGCCTGCACCTGTCGGAGGCGCCCGCGAACGCCGCGCAGGTGCGCGTGATGGCGCAGCAGTTCCAGTGGAACTTCCACTACGCCGGCCCCGACGGCCGCTTCGGCCGCACCGACCCGAAGAAGATCAGCGACGAGTCGATCAACTACATCGGCCTCGACGCGGACGACCCGGCCTCGAAGGACGACACGGTCACGCAGACGCTCGTCACGAAGGCGAACGCGCCCGTCGAGCTGACCCTGACCGCGCGCGACGTGACGCACAGCTTCTGGGTGCCGCAGCTCCGCTTCAAGCAGGACGCCGTGCCCGGGCTCGACGTGCGCGTGCACTTCACGCCGCAGCAGGCGGGGCAGTACGAGATCGCCTGCGCCGAGCTGTGCGGGCAGCAGCACTACAAGATGCGCAGCTACATGCTCGTCCTCCCGGCCGCGGAGTACGACGAGCTGGTCGCGATGCCGCAGGCGCAGTTCAACAAGCGCGTGGCCGAACTCGTCAAGAAGTACCCGCTCAGCTACTAAACCCCTACCCGAGAGGCGCGGCCCGCCGAGGCGGGGCCGGCCGAGGAGCTTGGAGATGGCAGAACCGGAAGTCACGGCCGAGGCCCACGCGGCCGAGGAGCACGCCGCCGGGCACGAAACGGGGCACGCGGGCGGGCACGGCGCGCACCACGCCCCCACCGGCTTCATCCGCAAGTACGTCTTCAGCATCGACCACAAGGTCATCGGCATCCAGTACCTCCTGCTCGCGCTCTTCTCGGTCGTGCTGGGGATGCTGATGTCGATCCTGATGCGGATGAAGATGACGTGGCCCGACCACGCGTGGCCCGTCCTGGGCACGCTCTTCCCCGAGGGCGCGCCGGGCGGCGTGATGACGCCGGAGTTCTACCTCTCGCTCGTCACCATGCACGGCACGATGATGGTCTTCTTCGTGCTGACGACGGCGCCGCAGGGCGGCTTCGGCAACTACTTCCTGCCCATCCAGGTCGGCGCCGACGACATGGCCTTCCCCTATCTCAACATGCTCTCGTTCTGGACGACGCTGTTGGGGCTGGCCGTGCTGGTGAGCGCCATCTTCGCCTCGGGCGGGTCGGTCATCGGGCCGACCGGCGGGTGGACGAGCTACCCGCCGCTCTCCGGCATCGGCCACCTGCTCAACGTGCCGGGGCAGGGGATGGGCGTCAACCTCTGGGTCATCAGCATCGCCATCTTCTGCATCGCCTCGCTGCTCGGCGCCCTGAACTTCATCGTCACGCTCCTCAACCTGCGCACGAAGGGCATGTCCCTGATGAGGATGCCGCTGACGTGCTGGGCGTGGTTCACGACGGCCGTGCTCGCCCTGCTCTCGTTCCCCGTCCTGCTGGCGGCGGGCGTGCTGCTCTTCCTCGACCACAACGCGGGCACGAGCTTCTTCGTCCCCGGCGGGCTGTCGAACGGGACGACGGTGCTCGACCACTCGGGCGGCTCGCCCATCCTCTGGCAGCACCTCTTCTGGTTCTTCGGCCACCCGGAGGTCTACATCGCCATCCTGCCGGGCATGGGCGCCACCTCGCACATCCTCTCGACCTTCGCGCGCAAGCCCATCTTCGGCTACCGCGCGATGGTCTTCGCGATGTTCGCCATCGGGCTGCTCGGCTTCTTCGTCTGGGGGCACCACATGTTCCTGAGCGGCATGTCGCCGCTGACGGGCGCGGCCTTCTCCGTGCTCACGCTCTCCATCGGCGTCCCCTCGGCGATCAAGACCTTCAACTGGCTCGGCACGCTCTGGGGGGCGCGCATCCGCTTCCACACGCCGATGCTCTTCGCCGTCGGGTTCGTCTCGCTCTTCGTCGCGGGCGGCATCACGGGGCTCGTGCTGGGGCAGACCTCGCTCGACCTCTCGATGCACGACACCTACTTCGTGCTCGCGCACTTCCACCTCGTGATGGGCGTGGCCGCCATCTTCGGCATGTTCGCCGGCACCTACTTCTGGTTCCCGAAGATGTTCGGGCGGAAGATGAACGAGACGCTGGGGAAGATTCACTTCTGGCCGACGATGATCGGCGTCTACGCCATCTTCATCCCGATGCACGTCATGGGGCTCGTCGGCCTGCCGCGCCGCTACTCGCAGTTCTACGAGGTCATCGACGGCAAGCTGGAGTGGATTTACCACTTCAACAAGCCGACGCACGGGCTCATACACTTCGTGACGTGGGCGGCGATCATCACCGTCGCCGCGCAGTTCCTCTTCATCTTCAACTTCTTCTGGAGCCTCTGGAAGGGCGAGAAGGCTTCGGACAACCCGTGGGAGGCGACGACGCTGGAGTGGATCACGGCCACGCCGCCGCCGCACGACAACTTCGGCGGGCGCGCGCCCGTCGTCTACCGCGGCGCCTACGAGTTCGGCGTGCCGGGCGCGCCCGAGGACTACGTGTTGCAGACGACGCCCGACGAGACGAAGCCCAACGTCGCTTACGCCGACGACGCGGAAGTACAAGGACGGGGAAGTAATGGCCACGACGTTCACGGGTGAGAAGGAGAAGGCGGTGCAGACGGAGGCCGTCATCGACGTGACGAGCGCGCGGCGCCGCGGCGGGCGCGGCCGCGGCGGCAACGGGCGCGGCCCCGGCGGGGGCGGCGGGCCGGGCGGCGGCGGGCCGGGCGGCGGCGGGGGCGACGAGCGGCGCCGCTTCAAGGCGGACCGCTACCGCATCGGCGTGCTCGTCGGCATCGCCTCGATCCTGATGATGTTCACGGCGCTGGCGAGCGCGCTCATCGTGCGCTCGGGGCTGCACACCTCGGTGGACTGGCGCGGCGGGCAGATGCCCACCTTCGTCTACGTGAGCACGGGGCTCATCGTCCTCAGCAGCCTGACGTTCATGCGCGCGAAGGCGTCGCTGAGGCACTCGGAGGAGGCGGGCTACCAGCTCTGGCTGACGGTGACGCTGCTGCTGGGCCTGGGCTTCCTCGCGGCGCAGGTGCTCGCGTGGCGGCAGCTGGTGGCGGAGGGCGTCTACCTCGCGTCGAACCCGCACAGCTCCTTCTTCTACGTGCTGACGGGGCTGCACGCGATCCACCTCCTCGGCGGCATCCTCGCGCTCGCGTACCTCCACTGGTTCGCGCGGCGCGGCGCGGGGCCGGAGGCCGATTTGAAGCGGCGCGCGCTGACCGACGTGGTCGGCATCTACTGGCACTTCATGGACGTGCTGTGGGTCTTTCTCTTCCTGCTACTCTTCTTCTGGAGGTGAGGCTTTGAGCACTGAAGCGCATGTCGGGAGGCTGCCGGCGACCGAGTGGGACGGCGGGGCGCTGCCCTACCGCGTCGGCCACCGCAAGCTGGGGATGTGGCTCTTCATCGTCTCGGACGCGATGACGTTCTCGGCGATGCTCATCGCCTACTCTTACGCGCGCGTGTCGAGCGACGCGTGGCCGACGCCGTTCCCCTTCTACCCCTCCATCATCTTCTCGACGACGATGACGCTCTTCCTGCTCGCGTCGAGCTTCACGATGGTGATGGCGGTGCGGGCGTCGGCGCACAACCGCCTGCGCGCGGCGCGGCGCTGGATCGGCGCGACGATGCTCGGCGGCCTGATCTTCCTCGTGCTGCACTCCGTCGAGTGGATGCACCTGATTGAGGAGGGGCTGCGGCCGTTCCGGCTCGCGGGCGAGTGGGCGCACCGCTGGCCGCAGGCGCCGCCGCTCTTCGGCGCGAGCTTCTTCGCCATCACGGGGCTCCACATGTTCCACGTCCTGACGGGCGTCCTCTACCTCGGCGTCGTCGCACTGCGCATCAGGAAGACGCGCCACGAGGACGTGGAGATCAGCGGGCTCTACTGGCACTTCGTCGACCTCGTCTGGATGTTCGTCTTCCCGCTCATCTACCTGATGTCGGTCGATTTCACGCCGGGCGGAGCCGGGCACTGAAGGGAGGGGGCCGCGATGTCGAGCGCAAAAATCCGAGACGTGTTCAAGAAGTCCGACCTGCTGCTGATCGGCGTCTGCGTCGTGCTGGCCGCGGGCTTCATCGTCCTGGCCGGCCTCAACGCGGTCGAGGCGGGGAACTTCCTGACGATAGACAGCCTCTTCTTCACGGCCGTCTGCCTGCTGCTGGCCCTGACCTTCGTCGCCGTCCCCGCGCTCACGATGCACCAGCGCGGCGTCCGCCCCTTCTACGTGGGCGACGAGGTGCCCCCGGCGCGCGCGTCCGAGCACGTGCACTTCGAGGGCGGCATCAAGCTGTTTTTGAACGTGCTGCTGGGGCTGCTCGTGCTGACGGTCGTCGAGGTCTTCCTGGCCTACATCCACGTGCCGCTCCACATCATGCTGACGCTCCTCATCGGGCTCTCGCTCGTCAAGGCGGCGATGATCGTGGCCTACTTCATGCACCTGCGGTTCGAGCGCATGAGCCTGGTGCTGACGCTCATCCCGACGCTGGCCGTCTGCATCTGCCTGCTCTTCATCGTCTTCCCCGACAGCTTCCGCGCGGGCAGCCTCCGCACGACGAAGACCGAGGCGGTGCCCTCCGCGGAAGGCCCGAACACGCAGGAGCATTGACGAGGTCTCAAGTTGTCGAGCAGTTCGGGCAGCAACGTCCTCATCCTCGCCGCGGCGCTCGCGCTCGCGGCCCTGGCGGCGGCGTGGCCCGAGGCGGCGCTGGCGCAGTGCCCGCTCTGCCGCGCGGGCCTCCAGCAGGCCGGCGACCAGACGGCGCGCACGATGAACCTGGCCATCGTCGTCCTGCTCATCCCGCCCGTCTCGATCTTCTGCGCCATCTTCGCCGTCGTCTACAGAAAGGCGAAGGACGGCGGCGGAGGGGAGAACCGCGGGCGCGGGCCGGCGCGTAAGTAAGACTGGGTGTGACACTATGGCAGACGAATTAGTCCCCGCGGTCGATGTCGAGTGGCAGACGATACGCGGCCGCGTGTGCCCCGCGTGCGGCGGCAAGATCATCCCGTCCGACCGCGCGGTCTATGAGAACAAGACCGACCCGGGCGGCGTCTTCCCCGCGTGGCAGTGCGAGCGCTGCGGCTACGAAGAGCTGAGCGAGAAGAAGGCGCCGCCGCCGAAGCCGGCCCACGCCTCCAAAAAGAAGGTTGAAGGATGAGCGCAGAAGATAACAAGAGAACCGTCCAGGCGATTTTCGAAGCCTTCGGGCGCGGCGACGTGCCCGGCGTGCTCGCGCACCTCGCGGAGGACGTCGAGTGGAAGGCGCCCGGCCCTTCCGCCGTCCCCTACCTCGGCGAGAGGCGCGGCCACGGCGGCGCGACCGAGTTCTTCGTGCAGCTCGGCACGAATGTCGAGTTCGAGTACTTCGAGCCGGGCGCCTTTATCGCCGAGGGCGACCGCGTGGTCGCGCTCGGCCGCGAGCGCGGCCGCGTGCGCGGGACGGGCAAGGCGTTCGACAACGAGTGGGCGCTCGTCTTCACCTTCGCCGGCGGCAAGGTGACGAACTTCCAACTCTACGAGAACACGGCGTCGGTCGCCGAGGCGTTCTCGTAGGCCATGAACGACTCGGTACTGCCGCACTTAAACGCCGCGCTCAACGCCACGAGCTTCCTGCTCCTCGTCGCGGCGCTCTACCAGATCAGGCGCGGGAACGTGCGGGCGCACCGGCGCCTGATGCTCTCGGCGCTCGCCGTCTCCGGCCTCTTCCTCGTCTCCTACGTCGCCTACCACGCGCAGTACGGCTCGGTGCGGTTCACGGGGCGGGGGCTCGTCCGCCCGGTCTACTTCGTCATCCTCGTCACGCACGTCGTCCTCGCGGCGGCCATCGTGCCGCTCGTCGTCGTCACGCTCCGCCGCGCGCTCGCCGGCGACTTCGCGCGCCACCGGCGCGCCGCGCGCTGGACGTACCCGCTCTGGCTCTACGTCTCCGTCACCGGCGTCGTCGTCTACCTCATGCTCTACCACCTGTACCGGCCGCAGTGAACCGATGAGCAACGCGCGACCACACGCGGGGGGGAACGGGGGCGGGCCGGCGGGCTCCGGTGCCGCGGCCGCGCCGCGCAGGCGCACGCCGTGGCCGCTCGCCGTGGTGGCCGTCCTCTTCGTGGTCGTGCCCTTCCTGACGTGGTACTGGACGTGGTTCGGGAGGTCTCTGAGCGACGAGGAGATCGGGAAGTATCTGGGTGAGGGGAAGCCGCGCCACGCGCAGCACGCCCTGTCGCAGGTGGCGGAGCGCATCGAGCGCGGCGACGCCGGGGCGGGCCGCTGGAACGCGCAGGTCGCCGCGCTCGCCGCGAGCCCTTCGCCGGACGTGCGCATGTCGGCGGCGTGGGTGATGGGGGTCGAGCACCGCTCGGAGGAGTTCCACGCCGCGCTGCTCAGGCTCGTCGAAGACCCCGAGCCCATCGTGCGCCGCAACGCCGCGCTCGCCCTCGTGCGCTTCGGCGACCCGCGCTGCCGCCCCGAACTGCTCGCCATGCTCCGCCCCCACCCGGTCGTCGCGCCGGCCGAAGGGACGGCGGTGACCGCGCTCACGGCCGGCAGTCACGTCAAGAGGGATTCGCTGCTGGTCAGGTACACGGTGAAGCCGGACGCGGTCGGAGAGATTCGCTCGCCGCTGCCGGGCGTCGTCGAGAAGGCGCTGGTTAAAGACGGGGAATCCTGGCGCGCGGGCGCGGAGTTGTTCGTCATCGCGCCCGACGCCGAGCAGGCGCGGGACGCGCTCATCGGGCTCGCGTACTTCGGCGCGGCGGAGGACGTGCCGGAGGTCGAGCGCTTCGCGGCCGCGTCGGAATCGAACGACATAAAAAGGGAGGCGGCGCGGACGGCCGAAGCCATCAAGCGCCGCTCGGGAAGCAAGTAGTAGACGGCGAATAGTTAATGGTGAATGGTATATGGAAAGAAAGTGAACGCCCGGCCCGGGGTGAGTCTCCAGGCCGGGCGTAAATCAAATTCTATTTACCATTCACTATTAACTATTCACTACTCACTTCACTGGCTCGGGGGCGGCGGCGGGGCGTCGGGGAGCGAGACGCCGTGCATCGCCTCCCAGTCCTCGGTCGGCACCATCTCGATGGCGTCCCAGGGGCAGCCGTCGAGGAAGGCTCCGTCCGGGCCTTTGCTGATGCACTTCTGGCAGCCGATGCAGAGGTAGGGGTCGACCTCGATGCGTCCGAAGGGCGTGTGGTCTTCGTCGGGCACCCAGAACATGCACGCCTCGATGGGGCAGTACTCGATGCAGGCCGGCGAGCCGGCGCAGCCCGTGCAGCAGTCGGTCGTGATGGCGAGGATGCGCGGCTTCTTCTTGCGCGTCGCCTTGCCGTCGCCCACGGACATCGGCCAGTGCTTTTCGACGATTCCGATCATGCTCTCTCCCGGCTCCGGACGGAAAATCTCTGGAAGGCGAAGACACTTTAGCATGTCTTGAAGGGCCGCTCAACGAATTAGTGTTTGAAGGGAATGGCCCCCGCCTCCGCCGCCGCCTTGACAACTTCGCACGCGGGGTCTAGTCTCGCCCCACTCACGACTGTACGCGGCCGAGAACACCGCCCCTTCTGTCTTAAAGAACACGTTCCGGCTCGTTAGCCGCGCCCGCGCTTCGGCCCGGACTCCGTCATCAAATAAGCAAGGCGATTATTTCCTGCGACTCGGCGCGCACGGCGCGGGGGGCGCCCGCCCTCCGCAAGGTCGCACGGGCTCGTTCCCTCAAACACACACCCATAGGAGGTAAATCCCCTTGAGATTAAGAATTCTGTTATCGGCGGCGTTGCTCTGCGCGGCCGCACTGGCCGCGGTTGCTCTGAATTCGGCGAGAGGCGGCGCGGCGAGCGGCCCCAACCTCACCGTGCGCTCCGACATCTTAGGCTCGCAGTGGCTCGTGCGCGACGAAACCCTCGTCGCCGGGGCGTGCAGCGTCGAGGAGGGCAACGTCGAGCCCGGCCTCCGCAGGCTCGTCAGGTTCACCGTCACCACGCCCAACATCGGCGACGCGGACATCTACGTGGGTGACCCCAACGCCCACGTGGCCGCCGACGACGGCCTCTTCGAATTGGCGACCTGTCACCACCACTACCACTTCCGCCACTACGCGCTCTACCAGCTCATCGACCCGAGGAGCGGTAAAATCTGGCGCGCGGCCAAGCGCGGCTTCTGCATGCTCGACACCGACCCGAACCCGGCCTCGCTCGCCGGCACGCCGCCCGGCCCCGGCAAGTACCACAGCTGCGGCGCGGTCGGCATCCCCGGCAACCAGGGCGTCTCGGCCGGCTGGGCAGACACGTACCGCTTCTACCTCGCCGGGCAGTTCTTCGTCCTCGACGGCGGCGACGGCCAGGACCCGGTTCCGCCGGGCGAGTACGTCATCCGCGTGACGGTCAACCCGCCCTTCGTCGCCAAGAAGGGTGAGCCCTGCCCTTACACGGACACGAACGGCTTCTGCCACCAACTGCCCGAGTCCAACTACGACGACAACGTCGGGCAGACGACGATCAAGATTCCCAGCCACCCCGGCCGCGACGGCTTCGGCCCGCTCAAGGGCGACAACACCCCCGCGGCCGAAGACCGCTGCGTCGAGTAGGCGCCACCCAACCAGCCGAAGACGAGCGCCCCGTGCCGAAGGCGGCCGGGGCGCTTTTCTTTCAACTTTCAAATCCCCGCGGCGCATTCCGTGATAAAATTCCGGGCACAAAGCTTTCTACGTCTCCTTTCGTTAAATGAGCTTCGGACTTGTCGGCCGGGGAAGGCGGCCGGGGCGCGCGCCGCAGGCCGCGCCCGAACGAGTGGAACGCATGAGCACTGTCGCTGGAATCTTCAACTCGTCGGCGGACGCCGACCACGCCGTCGAGGCGCTGCGCACGGCCGGGATCGGCGAAGACCGCATCAGCCTCCTGACGCCGGGCACGTCCGAAAGCCAACTCGACGACGTGCCGACGACCGAGACAGAGCAGGAGGGCATGGGCAAGGCCGTCGGGGGTGTGGTCGGCGGGGCGCTGGGCGTCGCGGGCGGGCTGCACCTGGGCGCCGCGGCGGCGAGCCTGCTCGTCCCGGGCGTGGGGCCTGTGCTCGCGGCGGGTCTGGTCGGGGCGGCGCTCCTCGGGGCGGGGGGCGCGGCCACGGGGATGGCCGCGGGCGGCGCGCTCGAAGACTCGATAGCCGAAGGGCTGCCGCACGACGAGCTTTTCGTCTACGAGGAAGCGCTCAGGCGCGGGCGCTCGGTCGTGCTGGTCGTGGCCGACGACGAGGCGGGCGAGGGCATCGCGCGCGACCTGTTCAAGGAAGTGGGGGCCGAGAGCGTGGACGCCGCGCGCGAGAGCTGGTGGGTCGGCCTGCGCGACGCCGAGGAGGCGGAGTACTCGGTCGAAGGCGGCGACTTCGGCGCGGACGAGCCGGTCTTCCGCCGCGGCTTCGAGGCGTCGCTCCACCCGCGCGCCAGGGGCCGTGCTTACGACGAAGACGCGGAACGGCTCCGCGAGTGCTACGGCGCGGAGTGCGACGAGCCCGCCTTCCGGCGCGGCTACGAGCGCGGCCGGCGCTACCGGAGCGAGCTGGAGGAGAGACACAAGGGTTGAAAGACACGCTCCTGAGTATCTTCGTCCTCTTCGGCATCCTGCTGGCCTGCGCCTTCATCACCAACTGGTTCGCGCGCACGATGTACAACCGCTGCGCGGCCTGCGGCACGCTCAACGCGAAGCGGCGCGCGCAATGCCGCTCGTGTGGCGCCGAGTTGAGATAGGCTTTAGAGGGCGGCTATGACAAAAAGAGTGGGCGGCGTGCCGAA
>DASVQJ010000263.1:0-35827 GCA_036389235.1 Pyrinomonadaceae bacterium
CCCTGATTCGCTTGTTGGGAACCAAAACCGACCGCGAGAAGCCGCCACCTTGACTGCGCGGGAATCGATTCGCCTGCGGATTGTTTGTTTCGGCCGGGGCCGCTTTGCCGAGAATGTAGCGTGCGCGGGCGGGCGCGCGCAAACCCTTTCTAAGCGCCGGGGGCGAGCGCGGCGGCGATCTCGGCCGCGAGGTCTTCGACGCCGCTCTCGGGCGTGACGCGCACGCGGAGGTCTGCGAGGCGGTAGGCGGCGAGCCTGCGTTCGTACAGCTCGCGGGCGCGCGCGGGGTCGCGCGCGAAGGGGCGGTCGGAGGCGCCGCCGCCCTCCTCGATGCGGCGCCGGCAGAGGTCGTAAGGCGCGTCGAGCCAGACCGAGAGGCAGCCGTGCGCGGCGGCGATAGCGCGGTTGCGTTCGAGCGTCCACGCGCCGCCGCCCGTGGCGATGACGCGCGCCGCCCCGCGCTCCAGCACGCGGCGCAGGGCGCGCGTCTCGGCCCCGCGGAAGTAGGCTTCGCCCTCGACGTCTATCAGCTCGCGCGGGCCTCTCCCCTCGGACTCCGCCACCGCGTCGTCGAGGTCGACGAAGGCGACCCCGAGAAGCGAGGAGAGCGCGCGCCCGACGGTCGTCTTGCCCGCGCCCATGAAGCCCGTGATGACGACGGGACGGCGGCTCATCTCTCCGCCAAAGATTCGAGCAGCGGGAAGAACTCGGGGAAGGAGACCGCCACGCACTCCTCGGCGCCTTCGATCTCCGTCTCGCCCTGTGCGGCGAGCCCCGCGACGGCGAAGGCCATCGCGATGCGGTGGTCGCCGTAGGACTGAAGGCGCGCGCCGCGCAAGCGCACGGGGCCTTCGACGCGCAGCCCGTCCTCGAACTCTTCGACCTGCGCGCCCATCGCGCGCAGGTTCGTGACGGCGGCGCCGATGCGGTCTGACTCCTTCACGCGCAACTCGCGCGCGTCGCGTATCTCGATCCCGCCCTCCGTGTGCGTGCCGAGGACGGCGAGCAAAGGCAGTTCGTCGATCAGGCCGGGGATGGCCGCGCCGCGCACCACGTCCGCGCCCTCGTGCGCTGGCTTGAGGCGGCCGGCGCAGCGCGCCAGCACCTCGCCGACCGGCTCGTTGCAGCGCTCGTGGACGTTCCGGCCGCGCACGTCAGCCCCGAGCGCCTTGAGCCGGCCGAGCAGCCCCGTGCGCGTCCCGTTGAGCCCGACCCCTTCGACGGTCACTTCGGAACCGCCGAGCATCGCCGCGGCGGCGACGAGGAAGGCCGCGGACGAGACGTCCCCGGGCACACTCACGTCGCGCGCCGTGAGACGCGCGGGGCCTCGCAGCTCGACCGAGAAAGAGTCGCCGCCCGCGCCCCCGCGCACGAAGTTCGACTCGACCGGGACGCCGAACCAGCGGAGCATGCGCTCCGTGTGGTCGCGCGAAAGCTCGGGCTCGGTGACGCGCGTGCGCCCCTCCGCGCCGAGCCCCGCGAGCAGGACGCAGGACTTCACCTGCGCGCTCGCCACGGGCGAGACGTACTCGACGGCCTTCAAAGGGTATCGGCCCTCGACGCGTAGGGGGGCGTGGCCGTCCTCCGCCGACAGCCGCGCGCCCATCGACTCCAGAGGCTCCATCACGCGCCGCATGGGCCGCCGGCTCAGAGACTCGTCGCCCGTGAGCACGGACGCGAACGGCTGCGCCGCGAGTATGCCGGCGAGCAGGCGCATCGTCGTCCCCGAGTTGCCGCAGTCGAGCGGGCCTGCGGGGGCGCTGAAGCGCGGCGGGCCGCCGCCGACACCCGCGCCCTCGATGACGACCACGCTCCCGTCCCTCTCGACGCCTACGCCGAGCCCGCGCAGGGCTTCGAGCGTCGAGGCGCAGTCGGCGCTCGAAGCGAAGTTCTCGATGCGCGTCCGCCCGCCGGCGAGCGCCGCGAACATCGCCGCCCTGTGCGAGACGGACTTGTCACCCGGGACTCTCAGGCGGCCGCGCAGCCGCCGTGCGGGTCTAATCAGCATGCGGACAATGTTAACAAAGTGGGCGGTGAGCAGTAAGCAGTGAGCGGTGGGTAGTTTTAAGTTTTCGGCTCTGAGATGAGAGCCTATGGCGCGCGCTCACCCCTCTGCTGCCCCGGCCCGGCCGCAGGGCATGTCCTGAAAACTGCTCACTGCTTACTGCTCACCGCTCACTTTCTTGACAGTTGTGCGGCGGGCGTGTTAAACCGTGCAGGCTTCCTGTCGAGCTTTAGAGAGTGTAGTCGGGGCCGCGCCCGCGCGGTCGTGGCTTGGTGCCCCCGGGGCGGACGATTTTTGAGCCTGTGACCGAAGAGACCGTCGAACTCAAGCTGCCGAGCCGCATCGAGGCCATCGGCGAGGCGGCGGCGGCCGTCGCGGACGCCGCGCGCAGGCTGGGCTTCGCCGAGGACGCGCTCTTCGGCATCGACCTGGCCGTGCGCGAGGCCGTCACCAACGCCGTCCTGCACGGCAACCGGCAGGACGAGAACGTCCCCGTGGAGATCGGCATGGCCGGCACCGACGACGGGCTCACCGTGACCGTGCGTGACCGCGGCGCGGGCTTCGACCCGTCACACCTCCCCGACCCGACGGCCGAGGAGAACATCCTCAAAGCCTCCGGGCGTGGTATCCTCTTCATGCGCACCTTCATGGACGAAGTCGCCTGGGAGAGCCCCGCTGGGGGCGGCACCCTCGTGCGAATGATTAAAAGAAAGTAAGCAGTTTTCAGTTTTCAGTTTTCAGTGGCCGTATCGAAGACTCGGGACTGAAAACTGAAAACTGAAAACTGAAAACTGTCTTCAAGGAGATTTCCCGCAATGGCTGAACTGAACATCCGCGAGCGCCAGGCAGGGGACGTGACGATCCTCGACCTCGAAGGAAAGATCACCATCGGCGAGGGCAACGTCGCCCTCCGGAGCGCCGTCCGCCGCCTCGTCCAGGAGGGGAAGAAGAAGGTGCTCTTGAACCTGTCGGGCGTCAGCTACATGGATTCGAGCGGCATCGGCGAGCTGGTCTCCAGCCACACCACCATCACCCGCGAGAAGGGCCAGCTCAAGATGCTCGGCCTCGGCGAGAAGATCAAGGAGCTGCTCGTCATCACCAAGCTCCTCACGGTCTTCGACACCTACGCCACCGAGCCCGAAGCGCTCAACAGCTTCAAGTAGGCGTGAACCGTGAACCGTGAACCGTGACGGGTGAAAGGCTGTATTTATCTCGTCGCGGTTCACGGTTCACGCTCTTTCTACGCTTTACGGCTTTTCCCGGCCCACCTCTTCCGCCCCGGCGGGGCCGCCTTCTAACCGGGCGCCTCCGCCGACAGCCGTTTGTTCGCCGCCCGCCCGCCCTGTTACCCTTAAACTTCTGCGCGCCAACCAACGCGGGAAATCCGGAGTCTAAGGACAGTAGTCAGCAGACAGTAGTCAGCAGTCAGCAGGCTCCGCTTGCTGTGCGTTGACACTGAAGCTCGGACAGTTCGTAACAAGTCCTTCTACTGGCTACTGGCTACTGACTACTATCTACTTTTAGAAGGTTCGTGATGAAGAAGTTGTTCTTAACCGTCCCCCTCGCCGCGCTCCTGTGCGCGCAGGCGGCCGCCGCGCGGCAGAAGGCCGCGGCCCAACCCGCGCCGACGCGGACGCCCGCGCCGACCCAGCCGCAGCGGCCGGCGCCGGCCGCTGCCTCCCTGGGCCTGACCGACTACGGCATCGAGATCGCGCCCGACGCGCGGCTCGTCGTGATGATGGCCGCGCTCGACGCCGCCGGCTGGGACCCGACGCCGCAGGGCGAGCGGCCCTCCGTCTTCCGCGAGCTTGTGCGCCGCGAGCAGGCGGGGCTGGACGCCGCCCTGCGCAAGCGCATGCAGGACTTCTACGCGCGCTACGCATTAAAGGACGTGCCGGACGACCCCGCGACGGCCGACAGGAACGAGGCCGTCCACTACACGCCGGCCGACCAGGCGGCGCGCTACGTCTCGCTCGCCTACACGCTCGGACAGCCGCCCGCCTTCGACGCCCCGGCGCGCTCGGACGATCTGCCCTCGGGCGTGCTCGAAGTGCTCGACTTCGTGCCGCTCCTGCGTGAGTTCTACAAGGCTTCGGGGATGGACGCGCGGCTCCCGAACTACCTCAACATGCACCGCGCCGCGGGCGACAAGCTGCGCGCGCAGACCCTCGACATGGCGCGCGTCGTCCTCTCCTACCTCAACACGCGCCCCGAGACCGTCGTCAGGGAGCGCGTCGTCGTCCCCCCGGCCGCGCCCGCGCAGGGGAAGAAGAAGGAGGAGAAGAAGGTCGCCGTCACGCGCGAGCACGAGCGCCGCTTCCGCGTCGTGCCCGACCTGCTGGCCGCGCCCGGCGCGATCAACCTGCGCGCCGTCGGCGACGACTACTTCGCCATCGTGCCGCCCGACACGGACCCGCGTCTCGGCGAGACGCGCCGCGCCTACGTGCAGTTCATCGTAGACCCGCTGGTCGCGCGCTTCAGCCGCGAGGTCGCCGCGCGCCGCCCCGAGATCAGGCAGCTCCTCGAAGCCGAGCAGGCGCGCAAGGGTCGCGCGTTCGGCCCGGACGTTTTCCTGACGGTCGCGCGCTCGCTCGTCGCGGCGGCCGACGCGCGGATCGACGAGCTGGTGCGGCTGCGCGCCCTACAGCTTGAGACGAGCCGGCGCCTGCAAGCCGCCGCCGACGGGTCGGCGAAGGAGGCCGTGCTCAAGGAGTCGAAGGACAGGCAGGCGGTCATCCAGGACTCGACGACGGCGCAGTTGGCCGAGGCGTACGAGCGCGGCGCCGTGCTCTCGTTCCACTTCGCGGAGCAACTGCGCGGCTTCGAGGGCGGGGGCTTCGACGTGGCGAACTTCATGCCCGACATGGTCGCGGCCTTCGCCGTCGAGCGCGAGCTGAAGCGCCCGGCCGAGTTCGCCCCCGTGGTCGCGCGCGTGCGCGAGTCGCGCCGCCGCACGCTGGAGGCGCGCGCCAACGAGCCCGCCGAGGCGCCCCCCACGGACGCGCGCCGCGCGGCGCTCGTCAAGAGTCTCAACGACGTGGGGGAGCTGCTGCGCCTGCGCAACTACGACGAGGCCAACGCGCGGCTCGCGGCGCTCAAAGGCGAGTACGAGAACGACCCGCTCGTCTACTTCGCGCTGGGCCAGGCGGCGAGCCTTTCGGCGCAGGAGGCCATCGACGAGGCGCTCCAGGCCGAGCGCCTGGGCGCCGCGCTCGGCCACTTCCGCCAGGCGATCCTCTTCGCCACGCCCGACACAGACCCCTCGGTCGTCGCGCGCGCGCACCTCTCCAGCGGCCGCATCCTCGCGCACCTCGAACGGCGCGAAGAGGCGCTCCGCGAGTTCGACGCCGTCATCTCTTCGACCAAGCCGGCCGACCGCCTTCATCAGGAGGCGCTCGCCGAGAAGAAGAAGCTCGGGCAGTGAAAAGCAGTAGTCATATCGGCTTGCAAATCAGCATCAGGCCGCGCGCCGGGAGCGCGGGCATCCTGCCCGCCGTGAGCGCCGCAGGCGCGAAGGCCGTGTGACTATCCACTCCGACGCCGAGAGATACAGGGCGACGGCCGAGCGTGCTCGGGCACGCTTTGGCGGGCAGGGATGCCCGCGCTCCCGGCTGCGGACGCCTTATCCCATTCAGCAAGCCGGTATCAGTAGTCAGAAGAAAAAGCGGGCGGCGCGTCCGAAGGCTTCGGACGCGCCGCCTTTGTCTTCCTACTGACTACTGTCTAATGACTACTGTCTACCGTCTACTTCACCACGGTGATGTCGCGCGAGGTCGTGTTGTAGCCGCCGTTGTCGAAGACGTTGCCGGACTTGTCGAGGAGTTCGAGCTTGACGGTGTGCTTGCCGGCCGCCCAGCCCGTGAGCCAGATGGGCTCCCACTTGTCGATGAACTTCGCCTCGCCGCCGTCCACCGAGTAGCGGACGCGGTAGTCTCCGCCGTCGCCTTGCAGCTTCGCGTTAGAGAGCCAGAAGTCGATCATGATGGCGTCGGCGTCCGCGCCCTTGTACTCGCCCTTCGGCCGGCTGTAGGTCAGCAGCGGCTTCGCGCGGTCAACGCTCCCGCCCGGGGGCGGCGACTGCGCATAGTCTTTACCTTCGGCTGTCGGGGCGGGCGAGGCCGAAGGCGACGCGCCCGGCGACGCCGCGGGCCTCGCGGCGTTGAGGTTGGAGGGGATGGCGTTACTGTTGTCGGCCATCTTCTGGCCGCCGCCGGTCGTCGTCGGCTTCGAGGCGTCGCCGCCGCCCTTCACCGTGAAGGAGACCATCTGGAACGAGCCTTCGTTCTTGTAGCTCTCGTGCCACGGGCGCGAGGCGAAGACGCGGATGGTGTGCGCCCCCTCGGAGACGTTGCGCAGCTCGAAGGGCTGGCCCAGCTCGTAGTAAGCCTCGTACGGCTGGTTGTCGAGGATGACGTGGATGTGGTTGCCCATCCCCGTCGAAGGGTCTTTGTGCGGCTGGTAGCCCTTGAGGTCGCCCGCGAGTTCGAGCTTGAGCCTGACGGTCGCGCCCTGGACGGTCGCGCCCTCCTTCGGCTCGACTACGCGGAGCGCGGGCGCGGCCGCGTCCTGCTCGCCGCGCTGCGCCGACTGGTCTTTAATCTTCTGCGGGCGCTCGGCCACGGAGAGCGCCTGCGCGGCCGGCGTCGGCGAGCCGGCGGGCGCCGCGTTGGCATTCGCGTTCGCCGTGTTCGCGTTCATGTCCGAAGAGCAGCCCGCGAGCCCCGCGGGCAGCGCGAGCGCGCACGAGACGAGCAGGAGTCGAGAGAGTTTCATCCGAGAGCCTCCGGTTGATGTTGATGATACGGGTCGGTGCCGCCCGCGGCGGCGTGTGGGCCGCTGTCGTACGTAACTGGCGGATGACAACGGCCCACGCGCCGCCGCGGGTGGCACTGGCTTAGCTATTCGCTCTGGGCCGCCGCGGCGGCCGCGGGGCGCGAGCTGACGCCCTGTTGGAGGCGCTGCTCGCAGGACGCCCAGTCGATGTTGGAGAAGAACGCCTCGATGTACTTGGGCCGGTCGGCCGGCTTGTAGTCGAGGAGGAAGGCGTGCTCCCACACGTCCATCACGAGCACGGGGACGAAGCCGGCGACGTTCCCGACCTCGTGCAGCGTGATCCAGTGGTTCGAGAGCCGGTCGTTCGTCGGGTCCTGGTAGCAGACGGCCCAGCCCACGCCGCGCATCTTGCCCACCCCGACGAAGTCCGCCTTCCAGATTTCGTAGCTGCCGAATGACTGCTCGGCCAGCTTGTAGAAGTTCGAGTTCGGCTCGGGGTCGGTCGTCGTCGAGCCCTTCTTCATGTTGCCGAAATACCACTCGTGCAGCACCATGCCGTTGTACTCGAAGCCCATCCGCCGGGTCAGCTCCGAGTAGGCGGGCACCTCCTCCTGATCGACCTTGCCGTCCGAGAGGAGCTCGGTGATCTTGGTCGTGAGCGTGTTGGTGTTTGTGACGTAGCCCTCGTAGAGCTTGAAGTGCATCTCCAACGTCCGGTCGGAAATCCCGTTCAGCCCGCTCAAATCGAACTGCTTCGCCGTGTAAAGCTTAACGTCTGTCATCACTTCCTCCTTGTTATCATGGCGGCGACCCTTGAACAGCGAGGCGGCCGCCCCAGCCCGTCGGCGACGCCCGCGCCTGCGCACACACGCGCCCGCGGACTTCCTCGATCCCTGCTTGTCGCTCGGCTGAGACTTGAGCGGATTATAAACTCAAAACGGCGCGAACGGGAAAAGGCAGGCGCGTCCTTTCGGGGGACGCGCCTGCCTTCGTGCGTGCGGCGGCGGCGGCTCAGGCCGCGTTCTTGCCGAACATGATGTAGTCGCCGTGCGAGGTGCCCATGAAGAAGAGCATCGGCAGGCTCAGCCACGCGTTGGCGCGCGAGGCGAGGAAGGCGCGGCGCGCGAGCGCGGCGTCGGGCGCGGTGCCGGCGGCCGTGGCGGCGATGATCCGCTTCTGCGCGGGCCAGATGATGCCCCACACGTTCAGCAGCATGATGACGCCGAGCGCGCCGCCGACGCCGATGGAGAGCGTCTTGTTGCTGGCCCAGTGGTCGCGCCGGCCCGTCAACTGCGAGTCGAGGAGCCAGATGAGCGCCACCGCCATCGCGATGACGAGCGCCGCGGTCGCCGCCGCCAGAATCTTCCCGTCCTTGTTCAGGTTCGGCAGCAGCACGAAGGCGAAGACGGCCCACGCCGCCCCGGCGACGATCAGCCACAGGAGGAGGATGAGCCACGTGTTGGCGCCCGCGCCGTCGCTGTTGGCGTTAATCACGTCGCCGCGCAGGATGTACATCGCGTAGTAGCCGAGCCCCGCGATGACGGTGACGACCGCGCCCCAGCGGAAGTACCAGAGCGCCTTCGGCATCAGGTTGGGGACGACGACCTTCTTGGTCGGCGCGTCGAGCGCCTTCATGAAGTTGACGTTGACGAGGTTGAAGAAGTAGAGCATCCCGATCCACGTGATGCCGGCGACGAAGTGCGCCCAGCGGAAAATGATGCGCACGATCTCCTGCCCCGAAGGCGCGTGGAAGATGTCCTGGAACATCGCGAGGCTCACGGGAAGATGCAAGGTTGGGTCGAACATCTCAATCCTCCGAATTTTTTTCTCAGGATGAACTGCGTGCTCGTCCGTACCCCTTCGCGGAACTGCCCACGGGCGGACGGGACGGGAGAGCCGGCGCCCTCGCGCGGCGTGCGTGCGCGGCGGCGGCTCTTGCTTTCAAACTGCCTTTAGTTTGCGGGCGTGAGATTAGCACAAAACCCGCCCGCCCGGCGCAAGATTCTTAACGATTGGCGGTTGGGCGAGCGGTTCGTTCGTCCACTCCTTCGACGAATCGACGAACAGATAAGTCGGCGAATCAACCCCCTCACTCGGGCACGCGGCTCTGCCCGGGCGCGGGCGCGAAGGCTCCGGGGTCGAGCGTCGACTGCCGGTAGGCTTCGCGCAGGCGCAGCGCGGGGCTGCCGACGGGGACTGTGTAGCGGTGGTAGTCGAAGGTCGTGACGAGCGCGACGCCGAGCGCGGCCGAGGTGAGGAAGACCTCGTCGGCGTCGGCCATGTCGTGCAGGGTGTGGGCGCCCTCCGAGAGCGGGACGGCCAGCTCAGCGGCCAGCTCGACGACGCGCGCGCGCGCCGTCCCGGCCACGGCGCCCGTCGCGAGCGCGGGCGTGTAGACCGTCCCGTGCCGGACCCAGAAGAGGTTCGCCGTCGTCGCGCAGGCGACCTCGCCGCGCTCGTTGCAGACGACGGCCTCGTCGAAGTCGCGCGAGCGCGCCTCCTCCCACGCCATGATCTGTTCGAGCCGGTTGACGGTCTTGACGCCGACGAGCGGCGAGCAGGTGTTGACGCGGTAGGGCGAGACGGTGAGCGCCAGACTTTCGGGCGCGGGCCACGCGTCGGCCGTCACCATCAGGAGGTCGGAGGCAGGCCCCTCGTCCCCCGCCTTCCAGCGGGCGCGCACGGGGCGCGCGAGCAGTTGGACGCGGGCGCGCCCTTCCTCGACGCCGTTGGCCTCGACGAGGCGCGAGAGGAGGAGCGCCGCCTCGTTGTCGCCGAAGTCGCACTCGACGCCCGCCCTCTCGGCGTGCGCGAGCAGGCGCGCCCAGTGCGCGTCCCAGAGGAAGGGGCGCCCCTTGTGGACGGCGACGGTCGTGAAGACGCCGCGGCCGTAGAGCGCGGCCGACGTGACGGCGTGCAGCCGCGCGCGCCTCGCTTCGAGGAGCCGACGGTTGAGTATGACGTGCCGGTGCATCTCGGGAGTGATGCGCCTCAAGCGCCGCGGCAGCATACACGAACGCCGCCGGCTTTTGTTAACTTTTTGCGCCCGCCGCCGCCGTTGTACCCTAATGAGTTTTGAGTTTTCCATCCACTTGAAGGTGGGGTGGAGGGCGTTTAACCACAGAGGCACAGAGTGCACGGAGGGGGCACAGAGACTTGAATTCCTCTGTGCAACCTCTGAGCACTCTGTGCCTCTGTGGTTAAACGCCCCCTGCGCGATACACTGGTAAGGAATAAACCGGCCCGCAGCCATGTCAAATCACGAGAATACTTCGGAGAGAAGGTCGAAGCCGAGCTTGCGCGTCCGCGTCGCGGTCGTCGCCGCGAGCGTCGTCTTCGCGCTGCTCGTCTTCGAGGTCTTCCTGCGACTCGTCGGCTACACCTACCCGGTCTTCTACCAGCCCGACGAGGTGCGCGGCTACTCGCTCTGGCCGGGCGCGGAGGGGCGCTACCGGCGCGAGGGCGCGGCGCACGTCCGCATCAACTCCGACGGCCTGCGCGACCGCGAGCACGCGAAGAGTAAACCTGCCGACACGCTGCGGGTCGCCGTCGTCGGCGACTCGTACGCGGAGGCGTTTCAGGTCGAGCGCGAGAAGGCGTTCTGGTCTGTGCTGGAGGCGGGGCTGCGCGAATGCCCCGCGCTCTCGGGGCGCGCGGTCGAGGTCATCAACTTCGGCGTCTCCGGCTACGGCACGGCGCAGGAGTTACTCACCTTGCGCGAGAAGGTCTGGGACTATTCGCCCGACGTGGTGCTGCTCGCCGTGACGACGAACAACGACGTGCTAGACAACTCGCGCGCGCTGAAGGTGACGGAAGAGATTCCCTACTTTGTCATGGACGGCGACCGGCTCGCCCTCGACGACTCGTTCCGACGCACGGCCGCCTTCCGCCTGCGCAACTCCGCGCTCAACCGTCTGGGCCGCTGGCTGCGCGAGCACCTGCGCTTCGTCCAGGCCGTACACGAGGGGCAGCGCGCCCTCAAGTCGCGCCTCGACGCGTGGCGCGAGCGCCGTCGGCTGGCGAAAGAGAGAGAGAGGAACGGCGCGGACGCGAAGGGTGAAGTGAAGGCGGCAGGCGCGGGACGGCCCGACACGCCCGCGCCCGCGGGGGACGCGCCGGCCGACGAGCTGGGCACGGCCAACGTCATCTACCGCGAGCCCGCGGACGACGTGTGGCGTAACGCCTGGCTCGTGACGGAGAATCTGCTGGCCGAGATGAACGCGGAGGTTAAAGGCCGCGGCGCGCGCTTCTACGTCGTCACGCTCAGCAACGGCATACAGGTCTACCCCGACCCCGCCGCCCGCGAGGCTTTCCGGCAGCGGGTCGGGGCGGCAGACCTCTTCTACGCCGAGCGCCGCCTCCGGGCCGTGGGCGAGCGCGAAGGCTTCCCCGTCTACAACCTCGCGCCCGACCTGCAAGCCTACGCCGACAGTAATAGAATATTTCTCCACGGCTTCGGCGCGCAGCGCGGCAACGGCCACTGGAACGAGGACGGCCACCGCGTCGCCGGAGAGATGCTGACGCATAGACTCTGCGACTGGCTCGCGGGCGACGGTGAGACGCCGCACGACGAAGGTAAACGGGAAGGAGATTCCACGCGATGAGACTCTGCAAGCTTTCGACGTTCGCACTGGCCGCGCTGCTCGCGCTGTCGGGCGGGACTGCGGACAGCGCGACTGTCATCAAGCGCGCGGCGGGTAAGGCGGGGCGGCAGGCGCCCGTCGTCTACAGGCTCGACGCCTCGCGCAGCGAGTTCACGATCCGCGCCTTCGCGGGCGGCCCGCTCTGGTTCAAGGGGCACGACCACCTCATCCGCGCGCGCGACTTCGAGGGCGAGGCGCGGATGACGCCCGGCGCGGTCAGCCCCGCCTCGCTCACGCTCAGCGTCCGCGCCGCCTCGCTCGCCGAGACGCGCGAGGTCTTCACCGAGCAGCAGAAGAAGATCATCGACGGCGAGCTGCGCGACGTCGTGCTCGAACCCGACAAGTACCCCGAGATCACCTTCAAGAGCACCGACGTCTCCGTCGAGCCCCGCGGGGGCGACCTCTACGCACTCAAGCTCGGCGGCGACCTCACGCTGCGCGGCGTCACGCGCCACGTCACCATCCCGGTCGAGGTCACGCTCCGCGGCGACGAACTGCGCGCCCGCGGCGAGTTCACCGTCAAGCGCAGCGACTTCAAAGTCCCCGCCACCTCCGCCGTCCACGGCACCGTCCGCGTCCGCGACCGGATGAAGGTTTCATTTGATATCGTCGCGCGTCGGGTCTGAGAGGAGCGCGGCTTGCCAGGCCGCGTAGCGGCTGATGAATTTGGCCCGGCCTTTCAAGGCCGGGTGAGCGTTGAAACGAACATCGCCGCGTCGCGTCGGCGACGCCTGAACCTGTTCGATCCGTTCGGGCGTCGCCGACGCGACGCGGCGTCTTGTTAACCGTCGGCCGTCCCGGCCTTGAAAGGCCGGGCTAAATTCACCGCGCCGCTCCGCGGCGGAATAAGACTCAACTCTTCACTCGGCGGCGGTGGCGATGACCTCGGCTTGCAGGCGGTTGCCGAGCGAGCCGCGCCAGAGGGCTTCGAGTTCGGGCACGTCCTGGGAGACCTGCTCCGCGCCGGAGGCCGTGATGCGGAGGCGCGTGCCGCCGACGCGGCCGATGACCTTGAGCGGCGCGCCGGCCTGCGCGGCGATGCGTTCGAGGCGCGTGCGCTGCGCCTCTTCGAAGCTGACGAGGACGCGCGAGGGCGTCTCGCCGAAGAGCGAGGCGGCGGCCGACAGTTCGCCTTCGAGCGCGACCGTCGCGCCCAGGGGGCCGCGGCCGAGCGAGGAGAAGCAGCACTCGGCGAGCGCGACGGCGAGGCCGCCGTCCGAGCAGTCGTGCGCAGACTGGAGCAGCCCCTCTTCGGCCGCGAGCAGCACGGCGCGCTGCACGGCCAGCTCGCGCCCGAGGTCGAGGGAAGGGACGCGCGCGCCCGCGGCGATCAACTCCTCGACGCCGCGGCCCAGGACGGTCGCCTCGTACTCGCTCGCGGAGAGGTCTTCGCCGCTCCGGCCGACGAGCGCGACGAGGTGGCCCTCGCGCTTGAAGCCTTGCGTGACGACCCGGCGCACGTCCTCGACCAGGCCGACCATGCCGATGACGGGCGTGGGGTGTATGCCGCGCCCCTCGGTCTCGTTGTAGAAGGAGACGTTGCCGGAGACGACCGGCGTCGAGAGGGCTTCGCAAGCCTCGGCCATGCCGTCGATGACCTCGGAGAAAGACCACATCACCTCGGCGCGCTCGGGCGAGGCGAAGTTGAGGCAGTTGGTGATGGCTAAGGGGCGCGCGCCGACGCAGACGACGTTGCGGGCGGACTCGGCGACGACCAGCCTCGCGCCCTCGCGCGGGCTCACGGCGCAGTAGCGGCCGTTGCCGTCGAGCGACATGGCGAGCGCGCGGCGCGTCTCCTTGATGCGCACGACGGCCGCGTCCGCGCCCGGCAGCACCGCCGTGTTCGTCCGCACCATGTGGTCGTACTGCCGGTAGACCCAAGACTTCGACGCGAGGTTCGGCGACGCGAGGAGTTGACGTAACGCCTCGTTGTGGTCGGCCTCCCGTTCGGAGACGACCGTGCTCGGCGCTTCGAGCACTTCGTCCAGCTCGTCGGAGTTGACCACGGACGCGTTCGAGTCCTCGGCGCCCGCGCCGCCGTTCAAGGCCGCGCTCGTGACCTGACTGCTGCCGGCCCTCTGCGGCTCGCGCATCGGGCGTTCGTAGCGTGGCGCTTCGTCAGTCAGATATTTTGAAGGGATGTCGGCGAGCCTTTGGCCCGCGTGGATGCAGACGACGCTGCCGGTGTCGGTGACGCGGCCGATGACGACGGCGTCGAGGTCCCACTTGCGGAAGATGTCGATGACCTGCCGCTCGCGGCCGCTGTGCGCGACGATGAGCATGCGCTCCTGCGACTCGGAGAGCATGATCTCGTAGGCCGTCATGCCCTCCTCGCGCTGCGGCACGAGCGAGAGGTCGAGCTCGACGCCGTTGCCCGCGCGCGCCGCCATCTCGCACGACGAAGAGGTGAGCCCCGCCGCGCCCATGTCCTGGATGCCGGCGACCGCGCCCGCGCGCATCGCTTCGAGGCAGGCTTCGAGCAGAAGTTTTTCGAGGAAAGGGTCTCCGACCTGCACGGTCGGGCGCTTCTCCAAAGCCTCCTCGTCGAACTCGGCCGAGGCCATCGTCGCGCCGTGGATGCCGTCGCGGCCGGTCTTCGCGCCGACGTAGAGCACGGGGTTCCCCACGCCCGCCGCCTTCCCGAAAAATATCTGGTCGTGCCGCACCAGGCCCAAGGCGAAAGCGTTGACGAGCGGGTTCGAGCCGTACGCGTCGTCGAAGACGACCTCGCCGCCGACCGTGGGCACGCCGAACGCGTTGCCGTAGTGCGCTATCCCCGCGACCACGCCCGCGAGCAGCGCGCGGTTGCGGCGGCCGTGCTCGGGGTGCGAGAGCGTGCCGAAGCGCAGGGAGTTCATCGCGGCGACGGGGCGCGCGCCCATCGTGAAGATGTCGCGCAGGATGCCGCCGACGCCCGTCGCGGCGCCCTGGAACGGCTCGATGAAGGAGGGGTGGTTGTGCGACTCGACCTTGAAGGCCGCGCACCAGCCGTCGCCCACGTCCACGATGCCCGCGTTCTCGCCCGGCGGGACGATGACGCGCTCGCCCTTCGTCGGCAGACGCTTGAGGTGGACGCGCGAGGACTTGTACGAGCAGTGCTCCGACCACATGACGGAGAAGACGCCCAGCTCGACGAACGTGGGCTCGCGCCCGAGCAGTTCCCTGATGCGCTCGAACTCTTCCGAAGTGAGGTTGTGTGCGGCGACGACTTCCGGGGTGATGGTCTCAGGGTTCATGACGGGAAACGGCGGCGACCTTGTTCGGCTGACCTTTAGGACAGCACAGGATAAAGGCTGGCGCCCGTTTCTTCAAACCGTCGTCTCTCTATTTCCGCGCGCCGGCCTCCTGCGGCTTATCTTTCAGCGCCGCGTCGAGCGCGGCGCGCAGCTCGGCGGGCTTGATGCGACCCTTGTGCTTGAAGACGACGGCGCCCGAGCGGTCGTAGAGGAAGGTCGCGGGCAGCTCGCCGCTCCACGTCGGGTCCACGAGGTTGATGGCGACGCTCTCGTCCGAGGCGCGGAGGAGGTAGGAGGTCAGGGCCGTGGCGCGCTGCTCCGCCAGGAACTCGGGCACGGCCTTCTCGATGTCCGCGGGGTCGTCGAGCGAGACGAGGACGAAGTCGAGCCTCGCCTCGTCGTACTGGCCGCGAATCCTGACGAGGTCGGGGAACTCCTCGCGGCAGGGCACGCACCACGTCGCCCAGAAGTTGACGAGCAGGGGCCGCGCGCGCCCCGCCCCCGCGCCGAGCAGGGACTTGAGCGCGGCCTCGTCGATCTCGGTCACCTTCGGCGGCGGGGCCGGCTTTGACCCGCCGGGCTGTGGCGCGGGCGGCTTCGGCGCGGCCCCCTTCTGTGCCGCGCCGAAGCCGCCCGCGAGTATGACGGCCGCGACGACGGCCGGCAGGAGTCCTTTCAACATCTTCTTCGTCGCCCGCCTTCTAGCTCGCGCGCTTGATGGCGCAGCCGAAGGCTTTGACCTCGGTCTTCTCGACGGGCTTGCCCGCGAGCGTCGCCTCGATGGCGTCGCGCAGCTCGCTGGAGCTGACGCCGTCGGCGTTGCGCGAGTTGTCGATGCGGCCGCGGTAGACGAGCTTGCCCGAGGCGTCGATCAGGTAAGCCTCGGGCGTGACCTGCGCGTCGAAGCGGTCGGCGACCAGGTTCCCGGCGTCCTTCAGGATGGTGAACTTGAGCCCCTTCTCGGCCGCGTGCGACTTGACCTCGGCGGCCGGCTCGGTCGAGTTCGAGTTGATGCCGACGACGTTGACGCCCCTGGCGCGGTAGTCCTCCGCGAGCTTCTGCATGCGCCCGTTGTAGGCGTTCGAGACCGGGCAGCGCGTCGCGACGAAGATGAGCACGGTGCCCGACTTGCCCTTGAGCGACGCGAGCGTGTGCTCCCTGCCGTCGGCGTCGGGCAGCTTGAAGTCGGGGACGGCCGCGCCGATGGCGAGGGCGGCCTTCGCGTCGGGCGCGGGCCCGGTCGCGCGCGCGGCCTGCGCGGCGAACGCCGCGGAGAGCGCGAGGAGGAGTGCGAACGCGGAGAGCTTCTTCATAAGATTGACTGAACTCCTTTGCTGCTGGAAGTGGCCGGGGAGCGACGACAGCTTAGCCGAAAGCCGGCCGAAAGTTCAAAGCGCCGGGGGCGCACCACGCGCCCCCGGCGCCGACTGTCGGATTTAATCCACGACGGCGGCCGCGGCCGTCACAGGGACTTGAGGAAGTGTATGAGCTGCGCCTTCTGCGCGGGGTTCAGCGCCTGGTAGGCCGTCCGGCTCGCGGTGGCCTGCCCCGCGTGGCGCAGGATGGCCTCGTTGAGCGTGAAGGACTGCGCGCCGCTGTTCGAGGGCGCGCTCGAAGAGCCGCCGTCGTGCATGAGGCGGTCGCGCGTGCGCACGCCCCAGAGCGGGGCCGTCCGGATCATGTTGCGCGTGGCCTCGCCGCCCGCCTGCGCGATGCCGTCGCCGGTGCCGATGTCGTGCAGGAGGAAGTCGCCGAACGGGTGGAAGACCTTGTTGGCGAGCGCCGTCCCGACGACGAACGTGCCGCCGTTGAAGGTGGTGGCCGGGTTGGGCGTGGTCGTGATGCTGCGCGTGTGGCAGACCGAGCAGCTGATCGAGTCGAAGAGCGCGGAGCCGGGGTCGGTCGCGTCGTTCGGCACGAGGTTGCGGTCGCGCGGCGGCGCCTTCGTTGAGCGCATGAAGCGCGTGAAGGCGCTGATGTCGTCCTCCGGGTCTTCGCCGCAGACCTCGTTCGGGTCGTCGTCGCAGGCCGTGTCGTCGGGCACGGGGTCGAAGGCCGCCACCGAACGGCCGAGCGAGGTGTTCTCGACGAGGTTGAAGCGGTTGGTGATGCCCATCTCGTTGAGGTAGGCGTCCGACGAGAACGAGAGCAGGCTCGCGAGCTGGGCCTTGTGGCCGAAGCGCCCGACGCGCGTCTCGTTCGGCGCCTCGAACGCGGGGACGAGGATGGCCGTGCCGCGCATGCTCTGGGGCTGCGCGTCGCGGATGGCGATGAGCGTCGCGTCGTCGGTGGCCTCCACGAAGCCGTCGCCGAGGAGGTTGAGCGACGAGCGGAAGGTGCGCACCGTCTCGCCCGAGGTGTCGGGCGACCACTGCGGGTTGGAGTAGGAGGAGAAGCCCTGCTTGACGAGCATGACGGGGTTCGTCCCGTCGGTGTTCATCACGAAGATGCGGAAGGCGCCGCCGGTGCGCGTGCTGTGGAAGGCGATGAGCTGGCCGTCGGGCGACCAGGCGGGCGCCCCGTCGTTGGCCGAGTGGGTGGTCAGGCGGGTCTGCGACGCGCCCGTCGAGGTCATCTTGTAAATCTCGTTGTTGCCGTCGCGCGTGCTGCCGAAGGCGATCTTGGTGCCGTCGGGCGACCAGGACGGGTTGCCGTTGAAGTTGAAGCCGGTGGTGTTGGTCAGGTTGGTCTGGCCCGTCCCGTCGGCGTTCATCACCCACACGTCGGTCTGCGCGCTGTTGCGGAGGCGCTGGAAGGCGATCTTCGAGCTGTCGGGCGACCAGGCGGGGAAGTCGTTGCCGCCGATGCCGTCGTTGGTCAGGTTGCGCTGGTTGGTGCCGTCCGGGTCCATCGCCCAGATTTGGAAGCCGTCCTGGCGGTTGCTCATGAACGCGATGGTCGTCCCGTCGGGCGACCAGACGGCGTGGAGCGCGCCCGCCGGGTCGTTGGTCAGCTGCGTCGCGTTCGTGCCGTCCACGTTCGCCACGAAAATCTGTTTGATGTTGCCGACGGGCGCGGAGTAGAGGATCTTCCTCGCGTCGGGCGAGAACGTGCCGAAGTTGACGCTCGACGGCACGTTGGCGACGCGGCCGTACTGCCCGCCGTCGAAGCCGAGGACGAAGAGGTCGCCGCTGTCCTTGCCGCAGAGGATGCGGGAGCCCTCGGGCACGCGCTCCTGTATCTCGGCGTTGACGGCGCGCGAGTGGATGAGCGAGCCGCCGGGCGCGTCCACGAAAGTCCCGTCGGGCGCGCTGTGGCCGGCCCTCAGCTCGAAGATTTGGCTGACGCCGCCGCTCACGGGGTTCTGGTGGCACTCGCGGCAGGACTGCGCGTTGTAGACGGGGCCGAGCCCGTCGGCGATGACATCCGTGATGTCGAAGATGAACTTGTCGGCCTCGAAGTTGCCGGGCACGGGGTCGGTGTTGGGCGGGACGGGCGTCCCCTGCGGCTCGAAGCCGTTGGTCTGGTTGTCGAAGGCGGCGGGGGCCTCGGTCGGCCCGGACTGACTGCGGGCGGTGCGGGTCTGCGCGAGCGCCGCGGCCAGCGCGGCCGCGAAGAGCGCGATGACGAGCAGCTTGAGAGCTTTCATTATCTCCTCCTCAGCTCGAATCCACTTCCGGCGGAAGTGGGAGGGTGATTGTCTGCGAGGCATCAGGGCGGGAGTGCGTGCGGAACTTTAAGGGTTCTTTGCCGGACTCTTCGGCGCACGAAAATCGGGAAGGAATCCCGGCGGGCGCGTGGCGGGCGGCGGTGCGGTCGAAAAAGCGTCGAAGGCCCCGGCGCGGCGGCCGGTGTGTTGTGAAAGCGGGCTCGGGATACTGCCGCTAAGCCCTGTCGTTTTCGGGCAAAGTTTTGAGGTGAAATTAACGGTCGGGAGACCGGCCGGGGGCGAGTCTGCCCGAAGGGGACAAAGGGTTGACCGCAAGGACGGGTGGGCTGTCGCCGTCCGTTTGCAAACGAGGGAAGTGAGATTTCGCGGGGCGCCTTCCGCCGTTCAAGCCGGTTGCTTCGGGAGTCGGCGCAAATCTACTCGCATTGGCCGACCGCGTCAAGAAAATTTATTCCGAACGATGAAGTCCGAATGCCGAACGATGAACTAAATACATCTCGGCTGACAGTTCGTCGTTCGGCGTTCCTATTTCATCGTTCCGTCAACCCGCTTCAGCGTGAAGCGCCAGAGCATGCGCCGCTCCCGCTCGTCGAAGCGGTGTTCGGCGGAGGCGACGCGCCAGCGGCCGGTGAGCTGCCAGCGGCCAACCCCGAGCTTGTTGAAGAGCGGGACGGCGTGGCCGGACTCGATGGCCGAGAGCAGCGCGCGGTTGCCGGGCGAGAGGTGCTGGTCGCCGTGGCGCCCCTCGCCCGTGTAGACGATTGATTCGCCGTCCTCCGAGAGCGCGTCCGGGTAGCAGGGGTTGAGGCGGCCGAAGTCCGTGAGCAGAGAGACCAGCCGCTCGCCCCTGTGGTAGACGCCGTTGCGGACGCGGTGCGTGCGGCTGACCTCCTCCCAGGTGAGGACGGAAGGGTCAGCGCCCTCCGCCCCGGACTCTTGCCGCGGCCCGCGCCGAGCTTCCGTCTCCCGCCTTTTAACTTTCGCCTTCAACGCGCGGCCAGCGTCGCGGCGAGCGAGCGGAAGACGCCGCTGCCGTCGGAGGAGCCGAGCAGGTCTTCGCAGGCCCGCTCCGGGTGCGGCATCATCCCGAGCACGTTGCGCCCGCGCGAGCAGATGCCCGCGATGTGGTCGCGCGAGCCGTTGATGTTCGACGGCTCGCCCGACTCGCCCGCCGGGTCGCAGTAGCGGAAGACGACGCGGTCTTCGCGGACGAGTTCTTCGTACGTCTCGTCGTCGCAGACGTAGTTGCCCTCGGCGTGCGCGACGGGGAGGCTCAAGACCTGCCCGCCGCGCAGCTCGTGCGTGAAGGGCGTCTCGGTCGTCTCGACGCGCACGTTGACGTGCTGGCAGACGAAGTGCAGCTCGCGGTTGCGTATCAGCGCGCCGGGCAGCAGCCCCGACTCGCACAGGATTTGAAACCCGTTGCAGATGCCCAGGACGACCCCGCCGCGCCCCGCGAACTCCTTGACCGACGACATCACCGGCGAGAACGAGGCGAGCGCGCCCACGCGCAAATAGTCGCCGTAGGAGAAGCCGCCCGGGATGATGACCGCGTCGTAGGTCGAGAGGTCGGTCTCGCGGTGCCAGATGAAGTCGACGGGCTGCCCGACGTGCTTCGAGATGACGTGGTACGCGTCGTGGTCGCAGTTCGACCCGGGGAAGACGATGACTCCGAATTTCACGCCTCGACCTCCACGCGGTAGTCCTCGATGACGGGGTTCGAGAGCACGTCGCGGGCCATGCGCTCGGCCGTCTCGCGGGCGAGCGCGGGGTCGAGCGCCGGGTCGAGCGCGATCTCGAAGTACTTGCCCTGGCGCACGTCGGCGACGCCGTCGTAGCCGAGCAGGCCGACCGAGTGCCGGATGGCCTTGCCCTGCGGGTCGAGCACGCCCTGCTTGAGTGTGACGTAGACTTTTGCTTTCACGGTCTCCCCCGGAAGTTCAGAGTGCGAAGCGCCAAGTTAAACGAGACGCGGCCGGCGTTCAAGCGCCACGGCTCAAAGCTCCATCGACATCTGCCGCTGGCGCATGACCTCGGTGAAGCCGTGCGCGAGGAGCGGGGCGGCGAAGGGGCTGCGCTCGGGCTCGTTGATGACCTTCAGGGGGCCGCCCAGGCGGTCGAGCGCGGCGCACATCTCTTCGGCGTGCGCGGCGTCGGCGGCGGCGAGGTCGGAGACGTAGGTGTTGCCGTCGCGCCCCTGACCCAGCAGCGCGTAGGCGCGCGGCCGGCGGCGCCCGCCGACGTAGAAGCCGCGCAGGTCGGCGGCCAGCAGCGCCGGCAGCTCGCGCTGCCACGCGGGCGGCTCCGGGTGCAGGCGCCAGTAGTGCCTGAGCAGTTCGGCGGCCGGCGCTTCCTTCAGCGCGCCCCCACGGCGCGCGCCGCGCGGCGCGTAGTCCGCCGGGCGTTCGAGGAGCATCAGCTCGCGCGCGACGCGCATCCCCGCCCCTTCGTAGAGCCGCAGCGCCGCGGTGTTCCCCTCTATCACTTCGAGCGTGAGCTGGCGGAGCCCGTAGGCGCGAGCGCGCGCCAGCAGCTCCGACATGAGGCGGCGCCCGAGCCCGCGGCGGCGCCAAGCCGGCACGACGCCGAAGCTGGAGACCCAGCCGCGGGCGCCGCGGATGGCGAGCCCCGCCGCGCCGACCGGCCCGGCGCCGTCGAGGGCGAGGAGCGAGCTTTCGAGGTCGTGCTGCTCGAACCGGAGGCGGCGCGCCAGCAGCGAGCCGGTGAAGTTGATCCGGACGGCGTAGCCCTCGAAGGCGGCCGTGATGGCCGCGGCGTACGCTTCGAGCGACACCGTCGCGGCGGAAACGAATCTCACCCCGTCGTTCGTCAAGGCTTTATCCGGTAAATGAAACGGATTAACCACAGAGACACAGAGGCACGGCTGGTTGATAGCTAAAGACGAAGCCGTGTCTTAGCTGTGTCTCTGTGTCTCTGTGGTTAAATCCCATTCGCTACTCACTCCCGAGCTTCGCCGAAGACGCGCGCGAAGACGGCCGGGACGTTGCGCAGGTAGGGCTCGGGCGAGAGCACGCGCGCGACCTCTTCGGCCGTGACGAGTTTGGAGATGTCGGGGTCTGCGAGGACGTGTTCGCGGAACTCGCCGCCCCCGTCCCAGGTCTTCATCGCGTTGCGCTGCACCCACTCGTAAGCCTGCTCGCGGGAGACGCCCGCGCGCGTCAGCGCCAGCAGCAGTTGGCCGCTGTAGACGAGCCCGCGCGTGGCCGCGAGGTTGGCGAGCATCCGCTCCGGGTAGACGACGAGCGTGTCGAGGAGCGAGGCGCACCTGGCGAGCATGTAGTCGAGCGCGACCGAAGCGTCGGGCAGGACGACGCGCTCGGCCGAAGAGTGCGAGATGTCGCGCTCGTGCCAGAGCGCGACGTTCTCAAGCCCGACGACGGCGTAGCCGCGCACCACGCGAGCCATCCCGCACAGGCGCTCCGAAAGGATGGGGTTGCGCTTGTGCGGCATCGCCGACGAGCCCTTCTGCCCCTTCTTGAAGCGCTCCTCCGCCTCGCGCACCTCCGTGCGCTGCCAGTGCCGGACTTGAAGTGCGAACTTCTCGATTGAGGCGGCGCAGATGGCGAGCGTCGTCAGGTACTCGGCGTACACGTCGCGCTGGATGACCTGCGTCGAGACGGGCGCCGCCCTGAGTCCCAGGCGCGCGCAGACCCTCTCCTCCACCTCGGGGTCGAGGTGCGCGAACGCGCCGACGGCGCCGCTGATCTTGCCGACCGCCACCGCCTCCTTAGCCCTTTCCAGCCGCACGCGGTTGCGCCGCGTCTCGTCGTACCAGAGCGCGAAGGTGAGGCCGAAGGAGGTGGGCTCGGCGTGGACGCCGTGCGTGCGCCCGACCTGCGGCGTGTCGCGGAACTCGAAGGCGCGACGTTTCAGGACTTCGAGCAGCGCGTCCGTCTTACACAGGAGCAGGTCGCAGGCGTCGCGCAGCAGCAGCGCGTTGGCCGTGTCCACCACGTCCGAAGAGGTGAGCCCGTAGTGCACGAAGCGCGCGGCCTCGCCGATGTTCTCGGCGAGCGCGGTGGTGAAGGCGATGACGTCGTGGTCGGTCGTCTTCTCGATCTCGCGGATGCGCTCGACGGTGAAGGCGGCCTTCCGCTTGATCTCCTCGACGGCGGCGGCCGGTATCGTCCCCATCTCCGCGTGCACCTCGCACACGGCGACCTCCACGTCCAGCCACTTCCGGAACTTCTCCTGCTCCGACCAGAGCGCGCCCATCTCGGGCAGTGTGTAGCGTTCAATCATATGTAATGGGTGATGGGTGATGAGTGATGAGTGATAAGAAGATACAAGGCCCGCTTGTCTTCACTTATCACTCATCACTCATCACTCATCACTATTTCAAGGCGTCCGAGCTGACCGCGTAGCCGGCGAGGAGCCACTCGCCGCCGCGCTCCAGGAGCGTGAAGCGCTCGGTGGCGCTGCCGCGCTCGAAGCGGGTCGAGTAGAAGAGTTCGAGGGCGTGGCCGGAGAGCGGCGCGGGGGCGCTCTGCTGCTCGGTGCCCTTGTGCAGCGCGCGGCTCTCGACGCGGCCCAAACGCTCGCGCACGCGCGCGAGGATGCGCGCGTTCTCCTCGGCCGAGACCTGCGCGCGCCACTCGGGCGCCGCCTCCCCGTAGACCTTCTCGTCGCGCCCGGCGGCGATGTCCTCGGTCACGCGCTCCACGGTCGCCAGCGCCGCGGCCGGCACGTCGCGGCGCTCGTCCACGGCGCAGCCCGGGAGTGAGCAGTAAGCGGTGAGCAGTAAGCAGCAGGCGGCCAGGAGAAAGAAGCGAGGAGCTCGTGTAGGTCGCGCACACGCACCTGTCCACTGCTCACTGCTCACTGCTCTCTGCTCACTCTCTGCCTTCACAGCTCGATCCAGGGCGTCGGTTCCTTGTGGTGCGAGAGGGTGATGCGGGTCGCGGGCTGGAAGAGGCCGCCGCGCTCGCGCAGCGCCGACTCGGCGGTGAACTTGGCGAGGTCGGGGTTGTTGGCGCGCTGCGAGAGGTGCGCGAGCACGACGTGCTCGGCGCAGCCGTCGAAGCCGTCGCGCAGCCACACGGCCACGTCCTCGTTCGAGAGGTGGCCGGTGCGCGACAGGATGCGCTGCTTCAGCTCCCAGGGGTACACGTCGCACGCCTTGAGCATGTCGCGGCTGTGGTTCGACTCGATGACGATGGCCGCGCAGCCCTTCAACCGCTCGGCGACGAGCGTCGTCACGCACCCGAAGTCCATCAGGGTCGCGACGCGCACCCCGTCGTGCGCGGCGACGAAGCCGAAGTTGTCGGCGGCGTCGTGCGGGACGGTGAAGGGGTGGAAGTCGATCTCGCCTATCTGGAAGTCCTGGCTCGAAGAGATTTCGACGGTGCGGTCGCGCAACACTTCGGCGCGCTTCTTCGGCTCGTCGTCGTTGCGCGACTTCTCGCGGATGTAGGCGTCGCGCGTCGCGCCCGAGATGTAGACCGGGCACGACAGAGACTTCAGGAGCACGCGCAGGCCGCCCGCGTGGTCGGAGTGCTCGTGCGTGATGACGACGCCGTCCAGGCCCGAGACGTCCTCGCCGACGAGCGCGAGCCTCCGCACCGTCTCCTTCGCCGAGAGCCCCGCGTCCACCAGCACGCGCGTCCGCCCCGCGCAGATGAGCACGGCGTTGCCGGTCGAGCCGCTTCCTAAAACCGTCAGCTTCATCCCCTACACCAAGCCTGAGAATATGCCCCGCGCGGGACTCTTTACGCAAACGTCGGCGGGCGAAAAGTCTTACCTGTCTAGGATGAGTTTCGAGACCTTGTGGCCGCCCGCGACGTAGAGGTTGTTCTGCGCGTCGAAGGCGAGCGCGTCCGCGGCGTGTGGGGTCTTGAGCGTGCGCACGAAGCGGCCGTCCGGCTCGTAGACGTGAACCTTGTCGAACGACTCGCAGACGTAGAGGCGGCCCCGCGTGTCGGCGGCGAGCGCCGAAGGCGGGCCGTACTGCCCCGGCGCGTGCCCCTGCCCGCCGAAGCGCGCGAGGTACTTGCCCTCGGGCGAGAAGCGGAAGACGGCGATGTCCTCGTCGTCGTACCAGTGCTCGCCCGCGACGCCGCCGATACAGTAGAGCGCGTAGACCTCGCCGCCCGGCCCGGCGGCGACGCGCAGCGCCTCGACTTCGAGCTTCTTGTCGAGCTGCGAGCTGACGAAGCGGTGCGTGCGCCAGGCCGCGCGCTTGTCGCCGCCGATGAGCACCAGCTCGTCGTCATCGCCCTTCTGCGAGACGACGAACAGCCCGTGCCCCGGCGAGAGCGCCGCGTCGTGTATGTAGTCCGAGCCGTGCGCCGCGCCCAACACCTCGCCCGTCTCGCCGCCGAGCTTCAGAATCACGCCGGCCAGCACCGCGTATATTTCGTCGCGCTCGTTGACGATAATCTTCGTCGGGCCGCCGCGGAGCTTCCGATACCACTTCGTCTCTAAGGGGATGTTCCAGGTGTTGAGGAACTTGCCCGACGGGTCGAACCGCTGCACGCGCCGCGTGTCGTCGGAGACGTAGACGCGCCCCTCGCCGTCCACGGCCACGCCCAGCGAATCCTTGAAGAGGCCGGGGCCTGTGCCCTCGCCGCCGAAGGTGTAGGCGACGGCGTAGCCGTCGGGCTTCGGCGTCGGCGTCGGCGTGGGAGGGCGAAAGGGCGTGCGGGTCGCGTTGGCGGAGATGATGCCCTTCTTATTCGACGAGCTGTTCCTGGCGATGAGGAGGCCGACGCCGCCGGCGACGACGAGGAGGGCGGCGACCGCCAGCGCGACCTTCTTCGGCGTCGCCTCTTCGCCGCCGTACGAACTCTTCAACTCTTCCCGCGGGGGCGGCGGCGGCGGCCGCAGCTCGGCCGGCACGACCACCAGCGAGTTGCAGAATTGACACCTGACCCACGCCTTGTCTATCTGCTCGAATTCGAGCGTCGCGGCGCACTGCGGGCAGTTGAAGACTTTCAACGCGTGGCTCCCGCCTTACTTATCAATCCGCCGCGGAGCGGCGCCTGAGTTTAGCCCGGCCTTTCAAGGCCAGGTAAGGATAGAACCGGGCGACAACCCGTCGCGTCATCGACGGCTGAAGGGCTGGGTCGGCTCCCGCGTCGCTGACGCGACGCGGCGGTGCTTAATTCGACTCTGACCACGGCCTTGAAAGGCCGGGCTAAACTCAGGCGCCGCTGACGCGGCGTTTCGGCTTTCAGACTTCGAGCCGGGCGCGGTCGACCTTGAAGCCGTTGAGGTCGCCGAGGGCGCCGAGGGCGAGCCGGTCGGTCTTGAAGTGCTCGGTGGCGACGCGGAGCATGTCTTCGGGCGTGACGGCCTCGATGCGCGCGATGACCTGCTCGGGCGCGATGCGGCGGCCGTGGACGATCTCCTGGCGTGCGAGCGTGCCGGCGCGCGCGCTCGTCGATTCCAGGCCCAGCAGGATGGACGAGACGGCCTGATCCTTGACGAGTCGCAGCTCGTCCTCGCCGACGCTCTCGCGCAGGCTCCGGCGCAGCTCTTCGAGGGAGATGTCTAACACCTCGTCCAACTGCTCGGGCGAGGTGCCGGCGTAAATCTGGAAGATGCCCGCGTCGGTGAAGTGGCTGCCCGCCGCGCCGACCGAGTAGGCCAGGCCGCGCTCCTCGCGCACGCGCTGCCAGAGGCGCGAGCTGGTGCCGCCGCCGATGACGGAACTCAGCAGGCTCGCCGCGTAACGGTCTTCGTGGCGCGCGGAGGGGAAGGGCGCGGCGATGATGAGGTGCGCCTGCTCCAACTCCTTCTTGCGCTGAATCAGGATGGGCGCGGCCGGGCTCGGCGAGACCTGGTCGACGGCCTTGACCTCGCCGTCGCCGGCACCCCCGTTCTCAAAAGCTCCGGCGGCCAGCTCGACCAGACGCCCGTGCTCGACGTTGCCCGCGGCGGCGACGACGAGGTTCGGCGGGGCGTAGGCCGCGGCGTGGAACGCGGCGGTGCGCTCGTGGCCGAAGGTCGAGACGGTCTCCTCCGTGCCCTCGATGGGGCGGCCCAGGGGGTGGCCGGGGAAGTACGCGGCGTTGAAGATTTCGGCGAGGAACTCGTCGGGCGTGTCCTCGACCATCTTCATCTCTTCGATGATGACCTTCTGCTCGCGCCGCAGCTCCTCCTCGTCGAAGCGGGGGCGCGCGAGCATGTCGGCGAGCAGGTCGAAGGCCGCCGGCACCGACGTGTCCACGACCTTCAGGGCGAAGCCGGTCATCTCGTGCGTCGTGTAGGCGTCGAAGTGGCCGCCGAGGCGGTCTGATTCGACCGCGATGTCTAAGGCCGTGCGGCGCCCGGTGCCCTTGAAGACGGCGTGCTCGATGAAGTGGCAGACGCCGTTCCAGTCCGAGGGCTCGTGGCGCGAGCCGCGCCGCACCCAGATGCCGACGGTGGCCGAGCGCAGGCCCGGCATCCGCTCCGTGAGCACGGTCAGCCCGTTGGGAAGTCTGGTCAACTGAACCTGTTCGGTCATTACTTCGGAAAGTTTTAAGGAAAACCCCTCGGCCGGCACGCAGAACTTTGAGCCTTTGACGTTTGAGCGGGCATCGTAGCACGCGCACCGGGGGCGGGCAAACCATACACCCGCGGGCGAGCATCTCACGGCACTGAATGCTCGAATTTAAAGGCCGACCTGCTTGACACCCCCCCGAAGTTGGCGGAAAATGCAGCCTCCGCCTGTTGCGGGTCGGACACACAAAAGGGTTACGCCTGAGAAAGTGTCGCTCGTCGTGACGCCGGGATTGGAGCCGCACACCCAGACAGCTCCCACCCTCGCCCGGACGCCGCCCTGGACACAGTCAAAGCTAGGGGTCAGCTCGGGGAGGGCAGAAGGGAAGTCCCGGCCGGGTCTGCCCGGAGGTTTTGCTGCGATGAGAAAATTCAACTGGCGCATCTTCCCCGTCCTGCTCGCGGCCCTTTCGGTCGTCGCGGCCGGCGCGGGGGCGCAGCAGGCGCGCGGGGCCGAGCCCCCGGGGGGTGAGCGCCGCGGCAGTCTGGGTACGATCAGCGGCGCCGTCCTCGACCGCGCGGGCAACCCCGTCGCGGGCGCGCTGGTGAAAATCCTGCGCGACGGCTTCAACGAGGTCGTCAAGGAGACGAAGAGCGGCGCCGACGGCACCTTCGCCGCGCGCGTCACGCCCGGCCGCTACCTGATCCGCGCGCTGGCCGACGGGTTCACGCCCGCCACCTTCTCTTCCGTCGACGTCTCGCCCGCGACCGAACTGGTCTACCGCTTCAACCTCCAGCCGGCCGGCGAGGGCAACACCACGCCCGAGCGCCGCGCAGACCGCAACGACCCCAAGTTCCGCATCCGCGCCGCCGCCGCGCGCCGCTCCGTCTTCAACGCGGGCGACGCCGAGGACGAGACCGTCCGCCGCGTCATCGAAGAGCTTGAGGAGGACGAGCGCGCCGAGGCTTCGGAGGAGGGGCTGGCCCTTCCGGACGAGACGCCGGAGGAGAGGCGCACCAACCGCACGAGGACGCAGGGCTACGTCGAGACCTACTTCGGCTCGTCGGGCGCGCCCGGCGCGGGCTCGTACGCGGGCCTCAACTTCGCCGTGGCCACGCCGGTCAACCGTCAGGTTCAACTCATCTTCGCCGGGCAGGTCGGCGAGTTCGAGCGCCTCGAAGCGACCGCGCGCGTCCGCGCCGGCGCGCGCCACCTGATCAGCACCACCTTCGGCGGCGCGCGCCTCCCGGCGCCCCCGACGACCCGGAACGACGGGGAGACCGTCGGCGCCAAGCTCGGGTTCAACGCGGCGCGCGGCGAGAAGCTGGAGCAGGTCTCGGTGCGCGCCGTGGACGAGTGGGTCGTGCGCGACGGCGTGGTCGTCGTGCTCGGGCTCGACTACTCGCGCTTCGTCGGCGGCGAGGGCGGGTTCACGCCGCGGCTCGGCGTCGCCTTCGACGCCAACGCGCGCACGCGCCTGCACGCCTCGTTCGCGCCCGGCACCGACTCCGGCACGCGCGCCGACGGCGTCGAGTTCGAGGACGGCGAGATCGTCTTCAAGGAGAACGCGGGTCAGGCCGTCGCCGTCATCGACGGCCAGGCCGTGCTGGAGCGCAGCCACCGTTTAGAGTTCGGCGTCGAGCGCGTGCTCGGCGAGAACTCGACCGTCGAGGCCACCGCCTTCTTCGACACCGTCAGCGGGCGCGGCGTCGGACTCCTGAGCAGGCCGCTCGAAGGCTTGACGGGCGAGGGCGGCGCGGCGCTCCTGGACATCGCGAACCAGCAGGGCGGGGCGCGCGGCCTGCGCGTCGTCTACACGCGGCGCGTGAGCAGCCGCCTCAAGGCTTCGGCCGGCTACGCCTTCGGGCGCGGCCAGCAGCTCTCGCCCGAGGGCCTGAGCGGCGGCCCCGACCAGCTCTTCCAGAACACCTTCTTCCAGACCGCCGCCGCGCAGCTCGACGCGAGCCTGCTCGACGGGATGCAGGTGCGCACCGTGCTGCGCTTCTCGCCGCGCGCCGCCGTCTTCGCCATCGACCCGTTCGCCGGGAGGCTCGCCGTCTACGACCCGTCTCTGAGCATTCTCGTCACGAAGGAGCTGCCGACCTTCGGCCTGCCCGTCCGCGCGCAGGCGACCGTGGACGCGCGCAACCTCCTCGACCTGACGACGGGCGTCGAGGACGGCGAGACGCAGCTCTCGCTCGGCGCGCTCCGCCGCTCGCTGCGCGGTGGGATTTCGGTACGGTTCTAACGCCCGCCGGCCGTCCCCGGGGCGCCGGCCTCCGACACAGCCCCCGCGCCCACGCTCACCGTGAAAGGCGCGGGGCTTTTGTGTATCAACGGTTCATCCGAATTTTTGGAGGCGATACGAAATTATGAATCGGCGGCGGAGTGTGCTTTAAGCCGTGCGTTTTAGTCGAAGGAGTCCGCCCCGCGGTTAACAGCGCGCCAGGACAGGGATTGGGGCGGGCGGGCGGGCGGGGCGTCGGCGCGCGGGAGGGCGGGAGCCGGACGGGGCGTAAGCTGGAATACTGCTTGCTTCAAAACTTTTGATTTACCAGGGCTCGAAGCCCGCCGGGACTTGAAGGCCGGGGCCGGGCGCGTTCCTCAAGCTCGAATGACAACAGGGTCGCGTGTGAGACGATGAAGGATTCCGTGCTGACGACGAAGGGCTGGGCGCTGCTGATCGTGGCGGCGGTGCTCGTCGCGGCCGGCACGATCAACTTCGCGCAGCGCCTCACGCACACCGCGCCGCCGACCGACGGCATCGACTGGGTGAAGACGGGCGAAGGCGTCGTCGCGCGCTCGGTCAGGCAGGACTCGCCCTCGGGGCGCAAGGGCGTCTTCGGCGTGCTGCCCGGCGACCGGCTCGTCGGCGTCAGCCTCGACGAGAAGACCGACGACCAGATCGTCAACTCCTACGACGTGCAGGTCTACCTGGAGGAGGCGGGCGTCGGCGGCCGCGTGCGCTACCTCATCGAGCGCCCCTCGTACCCGGAGGAGATACGCTACAGGTACATTTACCTCGACAACCTGACGCCGCAGCGGACGCTCACGTCGCGCGACCTCTACGTCAACCTCATCGGCGTCGTCTACCTGCTGGTCGGGCTCTTCGTCTTCTTCAAGCAGGGCGGGCGGGCGCCCTTCGCGCTCCACTTCGCGACGCTCTGCCTCGTCGCCTTCGTCTTCCACTTCTACAAGCCCTACGGCGGGCTGGAAGACCTCGACCTGGCCGTCGAGTTCCTGGACAACGCCGCCTTCGTGCTCTTCGCGCCGGTGCTCCTGCACTTCTGCGCGGTCTACCCCGTCCGGTATCAACTCTCCGAGCGCCGGCCGCGGCTCGTCTACCTGCTCTACGCGCCGGCGGCGCTGCTCGTGGCGCTCGTGGCCTTCTACGACTTCGCGCCGGCGCTGCACAACCGCTGGCCGAACTCCGGGCTCTTCGGCCTCGTCTTCGCGGCCTACGAGGCCCTGCCCGAGGACTTCCCGGCGCTCCTCGCGCGCGCGGAGACGGCCTTCCTGACGGCGGCGCTCGTCGCGGGCTCGTTCATCCTCGTGCGCCGGTTCGTGAAGAACGAGTCGGCCATCGTCCGCCAGCAGTTGAAGTGGGTCGTGTGGGGCTCGGCGCTGGCGGTGACGCCGTTCACGCTGCTCTACGCGGCCGGCTACCTCTTCGGCGTGGGCGAAGGGTTCCTGAGCGAGACGACGCGGAGGTGGATGACGGACGCGGCCGTCCTGCCGCTGGTGCTCATCCCGCTCACGTTCGGCAACTCGGTGGTGCGCTACCGGCTGATGGACGTGGACATGGTCGTGCGGCGCACGGCCGTCTACGCGCTGACGACCCTGACCATCGCGCTGATGATCGGGTCGGTCGTCTACGTGGCGGGGCTCTACGCCTTCGGCGGCGAGGTCATCACGCCGGGCGTCGTCACGATGCGCGTCCTCGTCTCGGTCGCCGCGATGGCCGTCATCGTGATGACGGCCGCGCCCCTGAAGAACTTCTTGCAGGAGCGCACCGACCGCTTCTTCTACGGCGAGCGGTACGACCTGCGCGCGGGGCTCCTGGACTTCGGCCGGACGCTCTCGGCGACGACCTCGCTCGACCCGCTGCTCGACGCGCTGGTCGGCCGCCTCCAGCAGGTCCTGGGCGTCGAGCGCGTCGCCATCTTCATCGAGGACGCGCGCGTGGGCGGCGGGTCGTACCGCGTCGCGCGCGCCGCCGGCCTCTCGTCGGAGGTCATCGTCCCGCCCGACTTCCGCGAGATGATCCGCACGCGCTCGGCCGAGGACGGCATCGTCCGCGCCGACGGCCTGGACTTGCCGCCCGAGACGAACGGGTTCGTGCGCCGCACGCTCCACTACTACGTGCCGTGCGTGGTGCGCGGCCGGATGGTGGCGGTCATCGGCTTGGGGCGCTCGACGGGCGGCGCGCTGCTCTCGTCGGAAGACCTCGAAATCCTGCGCACCGTCTCGGGCTACGTCGCCGTCGCCATCGAGAACAGCCTGCTCTACCAGGAGCAGAAGGAGCGGGCCGAGGAGCTGGCGCTCCTCAAGGAGTTCAACGAGTCCATCGTCGAGTCGATCAACGTCGGCATCCTGACGGCGGACGCCTCCGGGAGGGTGACGGCCTGCAACTCCGCGTTCGAAGAGATGCTGGGCCTGCGCCGCGACGAGGCGACCGGGCACCGCGTCGAAGACCTCTTCGCAGAGGATTTCGCCGAGACCATCAGGCTCGCGCTCGGCGAGCAGGGCTGGGGGCTCGCGGAGCTGCGCAACGTCTACAAGCTGCACACGGCGACGCGGACGAACCGGACGCTCATCCTCAACATCGCGCTCGCGCCCCTGAAGCGCGCCGACGCGGCCGTGCCGGGCGGCGTGCTCGTCGTCCTCGAAGACGTGACCGGGCGCGTCAGGCTCGAAGAGCAGTTGCAGCAGCGCGAGAAGCTCTCGTCCATCGGCCTCCTCGCCGCGGGCGTCGCGCACGAGATCAACACGCCGCTGACGGGCGTCTCCTCGTACACGCAGATGCTCCTCGGGATGCTGGCCGAGACCGACCCGAAGCACGCGCTCCTGCAGAAGATTCGGCGGCAGACCGACCGCGCCACGGGCATCGTCAACAACCTTCTGAACTTCTCGCGCACGGGCGGCGCGACCGACTTCGCCGAGGTGAACCTCGCGCGCGTGCTCGACGACACGCTGCAACTGCTCGAACCGCAGTTGCGCCAGAGCCGCGTCGAGATCGCGCGCGAGTACGCGGCAGACCTCCCGCGCGTCTACGGCAACGCCGGCAAGCTCCAGCAGGTCTTCACCAACCTGCTCCTGAACGCCCGCGACGCCGTCCCCGACGGCGGGCGCATCACGCTGCGCGCACTGCCTTCGGACGACCGCGACGCCCTGACCGTCGAGGTCGAGGACAACGGCATCGGCATCGCGCCCGAGAACGTCGCGCGCATCTACGACCCGTTCTTCACGACGAAGGGCGTGGGGCGCGGGACGGGCCTGGGCCTGGCCGTCTCCTACGGCATCGTGCAGGAGCACTCCGGCCACATCGCCGTCGCCAGCGCGCCCGGCCGCGGCACCACCTTCCGCATCACCCTCCCCACCGACGCCGCGCGCACACGCCTCCAGGCCGCGAGCGACTAGCACGCATACTACGTGTTGACTTCAACCCGCCCCGGGAGCGCGGGCATCCTGCCCGCCGAAGCGTGCGCCAGCACGCTTAGCAGTGAAGCGCTCTCTCCCGACGTTGAGGTGTAGAGTCTCACGGCCTTCGCGCTTTCGCGCTCATGGCGGGCAGGATGCCCGCGCTCCCGGCGAGCGGCGGGAAGGGTTTGCAGCCCGGCGGAATCGATTTGCGGCCGGGCGGAACGGGTTTGCAGGCGGGCGGAATCAATTTGCACGGGCGGAATCAATCCGCCGGCCGGCGGAATCGATCTGCCGGGCCGCAAATCGGTTCCGCCCGGCCGCAAAATCGTTCCGTGCGGGGCGGGGGGGCTGAAATAACACTTGCTTTTGCCGCCGCCGGTGCTAATCTCGCACGCGCTTTCACATCAACGGGACGGTCTCCAACCTTTATGACTAAGCGCAAACAGGTTCCGCGTTGGGCCGCGTGCGCGTGCGTCGCGGCCGCCGCGCTCGTGCTCGCCGCCGGCCTTCGTCACGACGCCTCCGCGGGCTCGCGGCCGAAGGCTTCCGCCACGCCCGCCCGCGCGCAGGGGGAGCGCGTGGACATACGCCTGCGCTCCCTGACGACGCGCGCCACGGGGCAGTTGACCGTCGAGGCGAGCGAGGGCGGGGGGCGCGCGCGCCTGACCGCCCTGAACCTGCCCGAGCCGCAGACGGTCACGGAGAACGCGACCACCTACGTCGTCTGGGCCTTGAGCGGCGGGCGCGTCCTGCGCCTGGGCGAGCTGCGCCGCGACGAGCGCGGCAACGGCGGCCTCGCGTTCGACCGCCCCGAAGGGCTCGAACGCTACGGCGTCATCGTCACCGCCGAAACGTCCGCCGAGGTCGAGCGCCCCGGCGACCCCGTCCTGACCACACGCGCCGACGAGGCCGCCGCCCTCTACCCCTCGAAGCCCGAACCCGCGCCGGCCGCGCCCGACACGGCCGCCAACGCGGACAGGGCGAACGACGCCAGGCCCGCGCCCGCGCCCCTGCCGCCCGCCCCCGCCGGCACGCGCGCGCGCAACGCGTCGGGCGACTTCTACGCCGAGGTGGACGGCGCGCTCGCCTCCCGGGGCGGCGGGCGCGTCATCGAGCTGGAGGGCGACACGGCGGCGCCGAACGCGCGCGGCGCGGCGCGCGCCACGCTCGACTCGAACCGCGCCTACGTCCGCGCGAACTTCCGCGGCGTGCCGCTCCCCTCGGCCGTCGGCGCGGGCGTCTACGTCCTCTGGGGCGTCATCCCCGACGGCCGCATCGTCTACATGGGGAGCCTGCCCGCGTCCGAAGACCTCAACCGCGCGGAGGTCTACGTCCGCGTCGCCGGCTTCGAGACGGACGACTACACGCTCCTCGTCACGGCCGAGCGCGCGCGCCCCGCCCCCGCCCCCGACGGCCGCCACCTGCTCAAGCCCAAAGACGCCGCCTCCGTCAAGTGACCGCCGCACCGCCGCCGGGGTAAGATGGGTGGTAAGTGATGAGTGATAAGTGATAAGGGGGAAGGCATCCCGCATCACTTATCACTCATCACTTATCACTCATCACTTTTGTTCGGGGTAATGGATGGCGAGAAAAGGTTCCGTCCTCGTCGTGGACGACGAGGAGATCATGCGCGACGTGCTGGAGACGCTGCTCTCGGCCGAGGGCTACCGCGTCGACCTGGCGAAGACCGGCGAGGAGGGCCTGGAGTGTTACGGCCGGCGCGCGTACGACGTGGTGCTGCTCGACGTGTCGATGCCGGGCATGGGCGGCCTGCGCGCGCTCGAAGAGATTCAGAAGGCCGACCCCGAGGCCGTCGTCATCATCATCACCGCCTACGCCACCTTCGACACCGCCATCGGCGCGTGGGAGCGCGGCGCCTTCAACTGCATCCGCAAGCCCTTCCAGAACGAGCAAATCTTAGAGACCGTCGCCTCCGGCATCAAGCGCCGCCGCAAGGAGGAGGAGCGCCAGAACCTCCGCCGCGCCATGAGCCGCAGCGTCGAGCGCGGCTCCATCATCGGCCGCTCCGAGAAGATGCAGGCCATCTTCCAGCTCGTCGACCAGGTCGCGCCCGCGCGCTCCACGGTGCTGATTACCGGCGAGAGCGGCACGGGCAAGGAACTCATCGCGCGCGCCATACACATGCAGAGCCCGCGCGCCTCGAAGACCTTCGTCACCGTCAACTCCTCGAACATCCCTTCGGAGCTTTTGGAGTCGGAACTCTTCGGCCACACGCGCGGCGCCTTCACCGGCGCGGTCGCGGCGAAGAAGGGCCTGTTCGAGGTCGCCGACGGCGGCTCCATCTTCCTCGACGAGATCGGCGACATCCCGCCCGAGACGCAGGCGCGACTCCTCCGCGTCTTGCAGGAGCGCGAGTTCACGCCGCTCGGCGACACGACGCCGCGCAAGGTTGACGTGCGCATCGTCGCCGCCACCAACATCGACCTCAAGGAGGCCGTCCGGCAGGGCTCCTTCCGCGAAGACCTCTACTACCGCCTCGCCGTCGTCCCCATCGAGCTGCCGCCCCTGCGCGACCGCCGCGAGGACGTGCTCGCGCTCGCGCAGCACTTCATACGCAAGTACAACGAGGAGAACGGCCGCCGCGTCTCCGAACAGCTCGCGCCCGACGTGCTCGCGCTCCTTGAGCAGTACACCTGGCCCGGCAACGTCCGCGAGCTGGAGAACGTCATCGAGCGCGCGGTCGTCATCGCGCCCGGCCCCGAGGTCACGCGCCAATGCCTGCCGGCCGAGATCGCCGACCCCTCGAAGGCCGCGGGCGCCGCCCCGCTCTCGACCGGCACGGGCGCGCTCGACGTGAGCCGCGGCGTCAACTTCTACGACGAGGTGCGCCGCTTCGAGATCGACATCATCCGCCGCGCCCTCGACCAGACCGGCGGCCACCAGTCCCGCGCCGCCCGCCTCCTCGGCATGAACGCCACCACCCTCAACTCCAAAATCAAGACCTACAACATCCAGCTCCGCTCGTAAGGTGGGTGTCGGGTGCCGGGTTTTACCGCGGCGTTCACACGAACGCGACCGCCAGCCGGGAGCGCGGGCATCCTGCCCGCCTAAGCGTGCGAGAAGCACGCTTCGCCGTGAGGCGCTCTCCCTCGACGTTGAGGTGTAAAGTCTGACGGCTTTCGCGCTGGCGCGCTCATGGCGGGCTGGATGCCCGCGCTCCCGGCTCAGAGGTCGCACCCGAAAGAACGCCGCTGTAAGTCCAGAGCTAGCCTATGTAATGGAAGATGCTCGGTTTCGATGCCAAATTGCTTTTCGATCATGAAATCAACGATTGTTTGACCATTGATTAATACGACCGTCACGGCCCCGGCCCTATAGCGGTTCTCACTTGCGTGCGAGCGAGTAGCCACAGTGCTTGAACCAGCCTCTTATGTCGGCTTTAGTCACGAGCCCGATGGCCTGCGCTAAAGCCTTGTCGAGTTCTTGACCCGTGCGGGCCTTCGCCCCGCG
>DASVQJ010000264.1:0-7500 GCA_036389235.1 Pyrinomonadaceae bacterium
TCCTCGAATACTTCGTCAACGAGATGCTGCGCGAGAACCCGACGATGAAGCGCGAGACGGCCGAGTCGATGGTGCAGGCGCGCGCTCGCTCCATCGTCCACCAGTCGCGCGCCATCGCGCGCAACACGCTCGGGACGCTCGAATCGGTCGTCCGCGGCTACGCGCCGCTGCCCGGCCGCAAAATCCTCTTCTTCATCTCGGACGGCTTCATCGTGGACGACGGCGACTCGCTGCTGCGCGACCGCATCAAGCTCATCGCGGACGCGGCGGCGCGCGCGGGCGTCGTCATCTACTCGCTCGACGCGCAGGGGCTGCGCACGGGCCAGCCCGACGCCTCCGAGCCGGGCACCTTCGACCCGGGCGGCCGCCTCGCGCGCGCCAACACCGGCGAGGTCTCGGCGATGCAGGCGCCGCTCTTCGCGCTCGCCGCCGACACGGGCGGCCGCGCGCTCGTCAACACGAACGCGCTCGGGCGCGTCGTCTCGGGCGCGCTCAAGGAGACTTCGCTCTACTACCTCCTGGCGTGGAAGCCCGAGGCGGCGCCGGGCGGCGGCTCCCCGAAGTACCAGCGCATCGAGGTCGCCGTGCGCGAGCGGCCCGAGCTGCGCGTGCTCGTCCGCCGCGGCTTCTACAACGGCGCCGCGCCGCCCCCGGCCGCGCGCGCCGGGAAGAAGAAGAAGGACGACAAGAAGGCGGACGCCGCGCCCCGGGGGGCACAGCCCTCCGCGGCCGAGCGCGAGCTGATGTCGGCGCTCCACGCGCCGCACCCGCGCGCCGCGCTGCCGACCTCCCTGGCCGTCGGGTACGTCCACGGCGAGGGCGAGGAGGGACTGGTCACCGTCTCGGTCGAGCTCGAACGCGAGGCGCTCACCTTCACACAGGGCGAGCAGAGGCGCGCCGACTTCGACCTGCTCGGCGCCGTCATCGACGACCGCGGCAAGCCCGTCAGGCAGTTCGGCCAGCGCATCAGCGTCACGCCGAGCCCGCTCGTCCCCGAGTCGCAGCAGCACGTCGTCTACAGCTTCCGCGTCCCGCTCGCGCCCGGGCTCTACCAGGTGCGGGCGGCCGCGCGCGACGCCAACAGCGGCCGCACTGGGAGCGCGATGCAGTGGGTCGAGCTGCCCGAGATGAAGAAGCAGTTCGCGATGAGCAGCGTCTTCCTCGGCGAGCGCACCGCGGGGCAGCAGGCGGCGCATTTGAAGCCGGAGGAGATGCCCCGCAGCGTGTCGCTGAGCGTCGACCGGCGCTTCGCGCGCACCTCTCACATACGCTTCCTGACCTTCGTCTACAACTCGGCGGTCGGCCCGGCGGGCGCGCCGGACGTGGCGCTCCAGGTGCAGATTTTCCGCGACGACCAGCCGGTCTTCACCGCCCCGCTCAGCAAGCTCCGCGCCGACGCGGGCTCCGACTTCACGCGCCTCCCCTACATGGCCGAGCTGAGCCTCTCGACCTTCCCCCCCGGCCGCTACGTCCTCCAGCTCACCGCCATCGACCGCTCCGCCAAGACCAGCACCTCGCAGCGCACGCGCTTCGTCGTCGAATGAAGCAGTAGACAGTAGCCAGTAGTCAGTAGCCGGTAGAAACGCCTTCTTTCTACCGGCTACTGACTACTGGCTACTGTCTACTGCTTCATCTTTAGTCTTCCAGAGAGATGCGGCGGGCGGAGAGGACGGGGCCGAAGGCGCGCAGCTCTTCGAGGGTCGAGTCGGTGGCGGGCGCGTCGGTCTCGATGACGGACATCGCCTCGCCGCCGCGCTCGCGCCGGCCGCCGAGGTGGAAGCGGCTGATGTTGACGTTATGGTCGCCGAGGATGGTGCCGACGCGGCCGACGACGCCGGGCACGTCGCTGCTCCGCATCAGGAGCATGTTGCCCGCCAGCACGACCTCGATGCGGAACCCGTCGATCTCCGTGATGCGCCCGTCCGAGCCCGGGCCGAAGAGCGCGCCCGCGACCGTGTGCTCGCCCGCGGTCGTGCTCACGCTCGTCCTCACGGCGTCCCGCGCGTCCCCCGACGCCGCGTGCCTGTGCGAGACGGTGACGGTGATGCCGCGCTCCTCCGCGATGAGTAAGGCGTTCACGACGTTGACGCGCGCGCTCATGTTCCGCAGAAGCCCGGCGAGGAACGCGCGCGTCGCGGGCGCCGCGTCCACCCCCGCGGCCTCGCCCGCGTAACCGACCTCGACGGCGCGGACGGGCTCGTCCACGAGCTGGGCCTGGAAGCGCCCGAGCCGCTCGGCCAGACGCAGGTACGGTTCGAGCGCCTTCAACTCCTGCGCGCCGACCGAGGGCAGGTTGACGGCGCCGCGCACCGCCCCCGTCAGGAAGAAGTCGCGCATCTGCTCGGCGACGATGACGGCCACGCCCTCCTGCGCCTCGCGCGTCGAGGCGCCGAGGTGCGGCGTGGCGACGACCTCTTCGAGCGAGAGCAGCGGGTGGTCTGCCGGCGGCGGCTCCTCCTCGAACACGTCGAGCGCCGCGCCGGCCACGCGCCCCTCCTTGATCGCCTCGTAGAGCGCGCGCTCGTCCACCAGCCCGCCGCGCGCGCAGTTGATGACGCGCACGCCGGGCTTCATCCGCGCGAACTCGCGCGCGCCGATCAGGCCCCGCGTCTCGGGCGTCAGCGGCGAGTGGACGGTGATGAAGTCCGCGCGCTCGCAGACCTCTTCGAGCGTGGCGAGCTCTATCCCCTGCTCGCGCGCCTGCTCGGGCGCGACGAACGGGTCGAAGGCCACGACCTTCATCTCGAACCCCGCGGCGCGGCTCGCCACGACGCGGCCGATGCGCCCCAAGCCCACGACGCCCAGCGTCTTCCCGCGCAGCTCGACGCCCACGAACTTCTTGCGCTCCCAACGCCCGGCCTTCAGACTCGCCTGCCCCTGCGGGACGCGGCGCGCGAGCGCGAGCAGCAGCGCGAGCGTGTGCTCGGCGGTCGTCATCGTGTTGCCGTCCGGCGCGTTCATCACGACGACGCCGCGCCCGGTGGCCGCCGCCACGTCGATGTTGTCCACGCCGACGCCCGCGCGCCCGATGACGCGCAGGCGCCCGGCCGACTCCAGGAGCCCCGCCGTCACCTTCGTCTCGCTGCGCACGACGAGCCCGTCCGCCCCGGCCACGGCCTCCGCGAGCTCGTCGCCCTTCAGCCCCGTCCGCTTCTCCACGGCGAAGCCCGCCGCCCGCAGCGGCTCCAGCCCGCCCTCGCTCACGTCGTCCGCGACGAAAATTTTGATGTCAGGCATAGGAAGTGGGGAGTCAGAAGTCAGGAGTCAGAATCCAGAATGAAAAGGCGGAAGCCACTTCCATTCTGGATTCTGACTCCTGACTTCTGACTCCATCTTTAAGTCACATCGGCCCGCCGGAGTCGCTGCCGTCGGCGCGGCCTTCGCCGCCGGAGTCGGGTTTGGGGGAAGAGCCTTCGAGCGAGCTGCTCCCGGAGCCGCCGGCGCTGCCGCCGGTCACCTTCTCGCTCGCCTCGATGTCGCTCAGGGTTTCGGAGCTGGTCGCCTCCGCGTCGCGCTCGGGCGTGCCGCCGCCCCCGGTCGAAGCCTTCGGGTCTCGCGTCTCTTCCATCTCCCGCGCCTCCGTCAGTAGTAGAGTAAACGTAGCGTGACGAGCAGCGACATCGCCGTCGCCGCGTAGAAGCCGGCGAGCATGTCGTCGGCCATGATCCCGAGCCCGCCGCCCAAGCCTTCCAGCCTCCTGACCGGGTACGGCTTCCAGATGTCGAAGACGCGGAAGGCGATGAAGCCCAGCGCGACCGTCCACGTCCACGTCGTCAGCCACGGCACGAACAGGAACGTGATTAACTGACCCGCCACCTCGTCCACGACGACCGCGCCCGGGTCCTTCTTCCCCAGCAATTTCTCGGCGCGCGTGGCCGCCCAGATGCCCGCGAGCGCCACGAGGAGGATGACCAACAGCAACACCGTCGTCTGTATCGCCGGGAACTGCTGCGGCGAGAGGTCGAGCCCGCGGGCGACCGAGTAGTCGAAGACGCGCTCCGTCAGGCGCCCGAGCCCGAGGTAGAGGACGACGCCGACCGCCGAGCCCCACGTCCCCGGCGCGACGGGGATGAGCCCCACGCCGCACGTCGCCAGCGCCATCGCGAAATAGTCGCCCGCCGTCCGCCGCCGCGCCGGCACCACGATGTGCGCCGGCTCGACTATCGGGTGTGCGAGCGAGTCGCTCGTCTCTTTGTGCTTGGACATGGGGAGATTGTAGCCGCTTTTAAACTATCCTGCCGACCAGGTCGTACTGCTGCGCCTCCGTGATCTCGACGTTGACGAACTGCCCGGGCTCGGGCGCGAAGCCTTCGGGCGCGTCGTTGATGAGGACGCAGCCGTCGATCTCGGGCGCCTGCGTCCCCATGCGCCCCTGCCAGAGCAGGTCGGTCTCTTCCGACGCGCCCTCGAAGAGCACCCGCACGACTTCGCCGACGCGCCCGCGGTTCTTCTTGAGCGAGATGCGCGACTGCGCGCGCATCAGTTTGGCGCGGCGCTCGCGGGCGACCTTCGCGTCAACCTTTCCGGGCAGGTCGAAGGCGGGCGTGCCCTCCTCGTCCGAGTAGGTGAAGACGCCGACGCGGTCGAACTCGACGTTTTTGACGAAGGCCAGCAGCTCCGCGAAGTCTTCCTCGGTCTCGCCGGGGAAGCCAGTGATGAATGTCGTCCGGACGGCAATCCCCGGCACGCGCGCACGCACGCGGCCGATGAGCCGTTCGAGGCTCGCGCGGTTCCCGCCCCGCTTCATCAACTTCAAGACGTTCTGCGAGGCGTGCTGCAAGGGCATGTCGAGGTACTTGACGGCCTTCGGCTCTTCGGCCAGCACGTCGAGGAAGGCGTCGCCGATGTGCGTCGGGTAGGTGTACATCACGCGCACCCACTCGACGCCTTCGAGCCGGCACAGCTCGCGCATGAGGTGCGCGAGCGCGTCCCGCTCGCCCAGGTCTTCGCCGTAGCGCGAGGAGTCCTGCGCGACGAGGATGATCTCCCTGACGCCCTGCCCGGCCAACTGCTTCGCCTCGGCCACGACGGAGCCGAAGCGGCGGCTGCGGAAGTGGCCCCGCATCTGCGGGATGAAGCAGAAGGCGCACGGGCGGTCGCAGCCCTCGGCGATCTTGACGTACGCGAAGTGGCCGGGCGTGGCGAGCACGCGCGGCGTGGACTCGTCGTAAAGGTAGGTCGCCGTCTGGTTGCCGAGCGGCAGCACGGGGAGTGAGCGCGTGTTGACGCGCGAGTCCGCCGCCGTCGTGATGTCGTCGATCTGGCTGGTGCCGATGAAGGCGTCAACCTCGGGCATCTCCGCGCGCAGCTCGTCGCGGTAGCGCTCGACCAGACACCCCGCGACGACGAGACGCTGACACTTCCCCTCCGTCTTCAAACGCGCGGCTTCGAGGATGGCCTCGACCGACTCCTTCTTCGCCGCGTCGATGAAGCCGCACGTGTTGACGACGAGCGTGTCGGCCTCGGCCGCGTCGCCCGTCAGCTCGTAACCCTCCTGCTTCAGGCGCCCCATCATCACCTCGCTGTCCACGAGATTCTTCGGGCACCCCAGACTGATGAATCCGACTTTCTTCATTTGTAACGCTCGTGACGAGTGACGAGTGATGAGTGATAAGAGGAACACAAAGCCCCTCCTTATTTCTTATCACTTATCACTCATCACTTTCCGCAAGTGGCGCTCGACCTCTTCGGCCTCGGCGCGGGTTAAGTCCTGCGCGCCGTAGCGGACGCGGTGGTAGGCGCTCGTGACGGCGAGCACCTCGGGCGTGCCGACCGCCTCGGCGAATTCGAGCGGCGTCTGGTCGGCGCGTCGCGTGAGCCCGCGCGAAGAGAGCGCCGCCGTCATGCGCTCGTAGAACTCGACGACGGCCCGGGCCGCCTCCCCGCCGTCATGCTTCGGGCCGCGCCCGAAGTACCTCCTGCGGCGGAGCCACAACAGCCCGACGCCCGCGAGCAGGAGCGATGCGGGCGCGAGCGCGAAGGGCGACGCGGCGTAGCCGAGCGCGCCCGAAAACCCCCAGCCCCCGCCGCCGAACAGGTTGGCGAAGAGTTGCCCCAGGCCGTCGGCCGAATCCCACGCCGCGTGGCTGTAAGAGTTGATCTGGCTGGAGATTGTTCGCGCCAGCGCCCGCTGGCCCTGCCTATCATAGGCGACCACGTGCTGAATCCAAAACAGCTCCAGCGCGTCGGCGTAGCGGAGGAACGCGCCGAGCACGCCCCGGCCGCTCGTGCCCGCGGGGCGGCCGTACGAAGGCGTCGGGTCGAACGTGACCCACGCGTCGGCCTCCGGGAAGTAGACTTCGACCCAGGAGTGCGCGTCGGCCTGCCGGACGACGTAGGCGTCGGCCGCGGGGTTGTACTCGCCCGGCTGGAAGCCGTTGACGACGCGCGCCGGAACCCTCAGCGTCCTCAGCATCACGGCCATCGCCGTCGCGAAATACTCGCAGTGGCCCGCGCGCACGTTGAAGAGGAAGTCCGAGAGCGGGTCGGGGCCTTTCGCGCGCATCTCCAGAGAGTAGCGGTAGTCGCCCTCGTACGCGTTGCTGTTGAGGTGCGCCTCGATGGCCCGCGCGGCGTCGTAGGCGTTGCGCGCCCGCGCCCGCGCGGCGACCAACACGGCGAGGCTGCCGACGCGCGTGTCGAGGCTCGCCGGCAGTTGCAGGTAGTCCTCGACGGGCCGGCGCAGGTTCGGCGTGGTGTTCGGCGGCAGCGAGGTGCCCTCCGCGCGCAACTGTTCGGGCGCGGGCTCGTACGTGTCGGAGTGGACGGTGTAGGTGACGCGATCCGCGGGGTGCGGGCGCGAAAGCAGCCCGTCCTCGCTGTCGCGCCTGACGTAGGGGAACGCGCCCTGGAGCGCCAGAGCGCGCGACGCGGCGAAGATGACGGGCGTGTCGATGGGCTCGACGAAGAAGGTCTGAGTCGTCAGGCGCGTGATGTCCTCGGTCGTGCCGAGCTTGAAGAGGTTGCCGTCGAAGTCCGGGTAGGCCGCCTGCGCGCCCGACTGCGACCAGTTGCGGCCGTCGAAGTGGTCGAGCGCGACGCCGCGCCAGCGCGGGGGCCGGTTGCCCGCGCGCGCCGGTGCCTCGACGCGGACGCGCATCACGAGCTGGTTGCTCTCGTTGAGCCGGCCGATGTCGCCGAGCGTGACGTGGTCGGAGAAGCCGGTGAAGCCCGTCGAGGCCGCGCCGCCCGGGACGGACAGAGTGTTCTCGGCCGCGCGCGGCGTGATGAGGAAGATGGGGAGCGCCAGCCCGAAGATCGCCAGGAACAGGCAGGCGGCCGCCAGCGGCAGGCGCCTCAGCGCCCTCGCGCCCTTCGAGTTCTTCCCCGCGCGGCTGCGCCGGAGCAGCCCGGGCTTGTTGGCGACGAGCAGCCGGCTCTCGTTCTGCGCGACGACGCGCGAAGACTTCCTCAGCTCGAAGCAGACGACCGCCAGCAGCGCCGTGAAGACGTAGAGGCCGAGCGAGAGCAGGAACGTCGGGCTCGCGCTCAGGCCCGCGG
>DASVQJ010000265.1:0-12708 GCA_036389235.1 Pyrinomonadaceae bacterium
GCGGGCGGCGAAGGCGCGCACGCGTGAAGAGTTGGAGCGGGCGTTAGCACGCGCTATCCGTCAGGTCACGAAGTCGGACATCCGCGGCTGGTTCAAACACTGCGGCTACAAGGTCGCATCCGTATGAATGCCGCTATAAGACACACGGGCGGCGGGCAGACTCGGCCGGGGGCCGAAAGCGCCGGGCACCTTCTGGTCGTCGGCGCGCGCGGGCGTGCCGTGGGAAATGTTTCGACGGGCCTGACTAAAGGATTGCGTACGGACTCGCGGGGCGCGGGCTCCCCGGGGAGGGCATGACTGCGGACTCCCGCGTTTAGACGTTTCACCCCGCCCCGCGGTTGCACAGGGCCGCGCGCCGGAGCCGCTCAAAAAAGAGGCCGCGCCCCGGGCCGATTTAAGAGCCCGGGGCGCGGCGCGGCGGCGTCAGACGGCCGCTAGTTGCCGAAGCGTGTGATGTACTCGTCCGAGGAGAGGAACGCCTTGACCATCTCCGCGGCGACGGCGTCGCCGTTGAACTCGTTCAGCTTGCCGAGCCAGAAGGCCCAGCCGGAGAAGTCCGTGTTCGGCCCGGTGTCGGGGTCGCGCCGCAGGTAGCCGTAGTACTGCATCAGCACGTAGGCCCGGCGCTTCTCGTTATCCTGGAGCTGCTGGTTCTCGGTCACCGCGCGGAGCACGGCGGCGCGGGCCGCCGCCACGTCGGCGGTCGAGTTGAGCTGCGCGATCAGCGCGTCGCGCTCGGCCGTCGTCAGCGTGATGCCCGCGTTCTGGACGAGCCGGTTCACGTACTCCGCCGCCGTCAGCGTGAGCGGGTAGGCCGCCAGGAAGCGCGGGCGCAGGACGAACTCCAGGGCGTAAGCCTGCTTGTTGGCCGCGAGCTGCGCCTCCCAGCTGCCCTGGCCGACGATGACGTTCTGGCCGATGCGCTGGGTGTCGGGCAGGAACTCGCCCAGGCGGATGACCGGGACGGTGCCCGCCACGTTCGGCGAGGTCGCGTCGCCGTAGGCCGCCTTGAAAGTCCTGTAGACGAAGTAGCCCGTGTTCTGGAACTCGATGGAGAGGAAGAAGGCCGCCGAGACGTTGATCCTCTTCACCTCCTTGCACTGCTCGTCCGAGCCGCACTCGGTGATGTTGCCCTGCCAGAAGTTGAAGCCGGAGGTGTCCGGCTCGCGGTTCAGGAAGTCGAGGTACTGCTGGCGGACGAAGAAGGCCGTGTCGAAGCTCCCGGCGCGGACGGGGCTCGGCCCCGAGACGGCGTCGTTCGAGTTGATGGTGAGCGTGGCCGTCGCGTTCGCGCCGAGCGTCGTCCCCACCGGGTTCGACAGCGTGAGCGTGAGGGTCTCGGCCCCCTCGGCGAAGGCGTCGTCGGGGACGAAGACGGTGAACGACTTGCTCGTCTCGTTCGGCGCGAAGACGAGCGTGCCGAGCGTCTGCTCGTAGTCCTTCAGCCTGGTGGCCGTGCCGTCGGAGGTCGCGTAATCGACCGTCGCCGTGCCGGTCGTGTCGCCCGCGCGCGTGACGGTGACGACGCGGAAGCCCGTGCCGTCGAAGCCGAGCCCGCCGCCCGTGCCCTCGTTCACCGCGTAGGCCGACGAGGAGAGCGAGACGTTGTTGGCCGCGGCGTTGTCCGAGAGCCTCACCGTGTAGCTGCCCGTGGCGGCGGTGTCGAAGGTGGTGGCGGCGATGGTGTAGACGCCCGTCTGCGGCAGGGTGAAGAACGCGCCGGCCGCGACCGGGATGCGCGAGTTGGTGTTGTTGCCGAGCACGATGTCGTCGTTCTCGGCGATGAGCGTGCCGTCGGGCGCGAACAGGTAGAGGTACGTGTCGATGCCGGTCGCCCCCGTCGTGGACATCTCGATGCGGACGCGCTGGCCCGAGCGCGCGACGAAGGTGTAGAGGTCTTCGAAGGCGGTCAGGCGGTTGGGCTGCGCCGCGGTGCAGTCGGAGGTGGTGAGCGAGCCGGCGAGCGTCTGCCCGATGCCGATCTGCGTCGCGCCCGCCGCGCAGGCCGGCGAGGTCTGCTGCGTGATGGCGAACTGGCGGCCGCCGACGTCGACGAAGGCGCGGCGCGGGCCGTCCTTCCCGTCGTTGGCCGCGACGGTGTAGCCGGTCGCGCCGCTGCCCGTGCCCGCCTCGCTGTTGAAGGTGACCCACGTCGCGCCCTCGGCCACGCCCCAGTTGCAGCCGGCGTTGGCCGTGACGTTGACCGTGCCCGCCCCGCCCGCCGCGGAGAAGAACTGCGAGGTGGGCGTGATCCCGTAGGAGTCGACGGGGCAGCCCGCCTGCGTCACCCGCGCCAGGCAGGCGCCGCCGGTGCCCGTGAGGTGGCTGAGAATCTGGTCGCGCGAGAACTGGCAGAAGGTCGGCGGGTCCTGGTTCTGGACGAACGAGTTCATGATCGAGGGGTTGCAGCTGGACGGGACGGGGCTCTCCTGGTTCGGGTGGGTCGCGCCGAAGTTGTGGCCCATCTCGTGCGCCGTCACGCTGACGCGCAGCAGGTTGACGGCCGAGAACTTGCTCTGCGAGATGCCGTAGGAGGCGTCGGGGATGTCGCAGACGACGCCGCGGTAGGCGATGCCGATGGTCGAGCCGTCGAAGTCCTTGCCCGTGAACATGTGCGTCAGCTCGCGCGCGAACGGCGGGCCGCCCACGCCGAAGGTCGCGTCGTAGCCGTCGGCGAACTGTTCGAGCGCGCCGCCGGCCTCGGTCAGCGTGTAGGGGTCGGTGTTGGTCGTCCAGACGCGCGTAAAGACGAGGCGAATCTTGACGCCGAGCTGCGAGTCGTAGATGCCGTCCACCTGCGTGATGATGGAGTCGATGTCGGCCCGCGTCGCCGGCTCGTTGCTGCCGTTGGCCTGGTAGAACTCGAAGTCGGCCTCGGCGGCGACGCGCGCCTCGGGCTTGGGCGCGAACGACTCGTCGGCCGTGGGGCCGGCCGAGCCGGCCGCCGCGGAGCCGAGGCCCGAGCGCGCCGCCTCGGCGGCGACCTTCCCGCCGAGCGTGGCCTCGACGCACTCGGCGTCGGTCGGCTTCACGTCGGACGAGGCGTAGAAGAGGAAGTCCTTCGAGCCGGCCGCCGCCGAGAGGTCGCGCGCGGGCTCGACGAAGAAGGTCTCCGACGGGGTGATGATGATGCCCTGCACCTTCTGCCCGTCGAGGTAGAGGCGGACGAAGGTGCCGTCCTGGCCGCGGACGTGCCCGCGCCACGAGTTCGAGGGCGTGCGGGCCTGCTCCGTCATCACGCCGCCCGGGCCGGCGGCCACGGCGCGGTAGTCGGCGGTGCGCACGTCGAACGGCTCGACCACGAGGTCGAAGGGGCCGCGCGCGGTCTGGAGCGTGACCGAGCCCTGCGCGCGCACGGAGCGGAGGACTTCGGCCGCGTCGAGCGTCACGGTCTCGAAGCTTTCGAGCACCTGGCCGATCTCTTCGGCGGCGCGGTTCCCCTTCTGGCCCGAGGCGGCGGGCGAGACGAGCATCGCGGCGGCGGCGAACAGGCAGAGGGCGAGCGCGGACAGGGCGGTGCGAGGGTACTTCCTTCGATTCATTCTTCTGACCTCTACGGGGAGTCTCGAACTGTTACTCTTGGACTTCAGAGGCGGGTTAACGCTCTGGCGAAGCGGACGCGGGATTTTAGCACACGCTAATTCAGAACCGCGAGTCGGGAACGGTGCACTCTCTACGCCGAAGCATGAGATGCACGAAGGTCGCGTTCGGTTCCCGCCCCGCGTTAAGAATTCGCCGTCACCTGAACCGCTGGCCGATCTGCTCGGTGCCGAAGGCGCCGATGCCGTTGAGGCGGAAGCTGAAGACGACGCGGTTCTCGTTCCGCAGGCCGACGTTGAAGGTGAAGTACTGGGCGACGACGGCGCAGCAGTCCCAGGCGTGGCCGGCCGTGACGGTCGAGCTGATGAGCGAGGAGCTGCCCTTGCCCGGGCGGTTCTGGAAGTCGAAGAAGAAGGAGGCGCCGCCGAACAGGCCGCGGTTGCGGTCGCCGGCGAAGACCGAGGGGCTCCACTGCGAGCCCTGCAACGTGCCGGGCTCGTTGCCGCGCCGGTCGTTGTACTGCCGGAGGCTCGGGGCGAGCGTGACGGCGCGCGTGTAGTAGAAGGTCTGGAAGGCTTCGACGGCGCGCAGCACGGCCACGCGGCGGCGCAGGCCGAAGGAGATGGCGAGGTCGCGCAGGCCGCCGCCCTCGCCGAGCACGTCGATGTCCGTGCGGATGTCCGAGAACAGCTCCGAGTCGGCGCGCGTCGGCGTGCGCAGCCGCGCCTCGACGTTCAGGGGCGAGAAGCGGCGCGGGACGCCGCCGTAGGTGAAGCCGGAGAAGTTGTTGATGGGGTAGAACTGGTTGCGCCGGCCGGGGACGAGCGCGCCGCCGAAGGTCGGGTCGAAGAAGTATTTCTGCCTGACCGTGACCGAGAGGAACTCGTAGGGCTGGCGCGTGAGGGGCGACTGGCTCGACTTGAGCGCCGTCAGACGGCCGCTCACGCGCGTGTTCGCCGGCACGCGCGGGTCCGCGGCCTCCTCCTCCTTCCCCTTCTCCCTCTCCTCCTTCTCTCGGGCCTCGGCCTCGCGCTCGCGCCGCGCCTCGCGCTCGTCGCGCTCGCCGGCGGTGCGCGGCCCGGCGTCCTCGGGGCGGACGCGGCCGGACGCCGCGCGGCGGCCGACCGACTCGGCCGAGCGGCGGAGGAAGAAGCGGTTGGTGACGCCGTACTCGAACTCGTTGGTGTCGGCGACGGCCTCGGTCTCGTCGAAGCGGATGAGTTTGTGGAAGCCGTCGGAGATGCCGCCGACCTTCCGGTAGGTGAGGTAGGGCTCGACGACGTGGCGGAACCAGAAGGAGCCGTCGCCGCGGCGGAAGTTGCGCGCGAGCGCGGGCGGGCGCACGTCGAGGTTGAACTCGCCGTAGCCGCGCACCACGTCCTTCGGGAGCACGAGGCGCGTCAAAGGGTCGATGGAGTTCGAGTAGTAGGTCGCGCGCACGCGCCCGGTCAGCGTCACGCCCCAGCCGTCCCAGTCGAGCGGCAGCGTCGCCGCCGGGCGGAAGTCGAGCCGCTGCACGATGGACGGCGTGATGATCGGGTTCTGGTTCCCCTCGGCGAGGAACGTCGCCAGGTCTTCGACCGTCTCCTTGCGGCTCACGCCCTCGACGCTGCCCTCGTAGGAGAAGTAGACGGGCAGCCTGTCCTTCAGCCACGAGACGAGCCCCGGCCTCTTCTCGAACGAGATGCCGGGGAGGCTCCGCGTGCGCACGCGGATGGTCGGGATGCTCGTGACCTGCGTGCGCGCGATGAAGTTGAAGGAGTAGGCGCCGACGTTCTTGTTGACGAAGACCTGCGAGCGCTCCTCCGGCGAGATGGCGAGCTGGATCGAGTCGGAGAAGATCTGCCGGAAGGCGAGGTTCGAAGTGATGTTGATGTCGGCGGCGGCGAGGAACCCGTTCGGGAAGTAGTGGACGCCGTCGACGTAGAAGCTCGAACCGCCCTGGTCGGGGTGCGCCGCGTCCTCCTTCGGGCCGAGGGTGCGGTCCTTGACCGTGTAGAAGCCGAGGTTGAGGAACGAGCGCGAGTTGGCGCGCGTGCGCACGTCGGCGCCGAGGCCGATGCCGCGCTTCGTGTAGATGTCGTTGCGGAAGGTGATGTCGGCCGAGCGCCCGAGAGTCTGGTAGTAGGCGTTCGAGAAGCGCATGCCCTTCTCGCCCGAGCCGGAGAAGGTCGGCGTCAGGAAGCCCGACGCGCGGTCGCGCTGCTTGATGGAGACGGACGCGTAGGGGAGCCAGAAGACGGGCACGCCCTTGACGAGCAGGCGCGGCTTACTCAGCTTCACCTTGTCGGCGAGCTTGATGCGGGCGCGCGCGGTCTTGAAGCTCCACTTGGGCACCTCGTCGTCGCCGCAGGCGGTGACCTCGCCGTTGACGATGACGATGGTATCGCCCGAGACCTTCTCGACGCGGTCGGCGGTGAAGTACATGATGGTGCCGTCCTGCGTCTGGTTGGTGAAGCCGGTCGAGTTCTCGAAGACGCCGGTCTTGCTGGCGTAGTTCCACTCGGCGCGCGAGCCGGTGATGCGCTGGAACTCGCCCTGGTCGAAGACGACGTTGCCCTCGGCGACGACGCGGCTCTTGCCCTCGTAGTCGGTCACCTTGTCGGCCTGGAGGCGGTAGATGCCGACCCGCACGTCCACGTTCCCCTCGAAGACGGTGACGTGCGCGCCCTCCTCGCCGGTGACGGTCTGGCGGTCGGAGCGGATGTCGATCTCGTCGGTCGGCTGCGCGCCCTGCTCGCCGGGGGGCCGGGTGCGCGGGCGCGGGCGGACGACGGGCCTGTCCTGCGAGAGCGGGTTGACGTTGGGCGTGTCGGTGACGGGGTTCTCGACCTTGCGGTCGACGGGGTTGGTCTGCTGCTGCGCGCGCGCGGGCACGGCCAAAGAGACGACCGCGCAGACGAGCATCAGCAGCAACGTCGGCGCAGGGCCTCGCCTGTTTTCAGGAATGTAAGCGCGCAAGAGTTTGAGCCGAAAGCCTCCCCGTGGCGAAACGCGCCGATGCTAACACGCGCCCCGGAAGGCGACAAGCGGGAGGGAGTAGACGGTAGACAGTAGTCAGTAGTCAGTAGTCAGTAGACGGTAGAAAGCCCTTCGTCAGTCGGGCAGTCAGGTCTTCAATTTCAACTTCCGAGAGCGGAGCCCTACTGACTACTGACTACTGTCTACTGTCTACCGAACACGCGGTAGCGCGCGGTGAGCGCGAGGCCGAGGCTGAGGACGACGAGGGCGAAGACGACGAAGGGCCAGACGTAGGGGAGCGCGAGGACGACGGCCCAGAAGGCCGCGCCGAGCAGGAGCGCGACCGACTCGGAGCGCCGGTCTTCGGGGAGCAGCACGCGCTGGAGCCAGCGCCCCGTGGCGGCGTGGATGACGACGCGGCCGAAAAGATACGAGAGCAGCACGAGCAGCAGCGCCGTCACGCCGACGAGCGCCGCGAGCGCGGGCGGCAGGAAGTGCAGCGCCGAGGTCACGCCCGGCCCCAGCACCAGCGCGCCGACCAGCCCGATGAGCGCCACGCGCGGCAGCGTCAGTTGCAGACGCGCCGCCGCGCGCCCGACCGCGCCCGGGCTGACGGCCGTCAGGGCGATGGAGACGACGAACCAGAAGAGCACCGCCATCAGGCGCCAGCCGACGAAGGCGAGCGAGAACTCGGGCGTCAGGATCGACGCCGGGTTGCGCGCCATCTCCCGCAGCTCCTGCTCGTAGCCGGCGTACATCAGGGTCTCGCCCGCCGCGCCGCGGTTGCCCCCCTCGTTGCGGTACTCGCCGCCGAAGACGATCACGTCGCCGCCGACGTGCGAGCCGCCGAGCTGGATGACCGAGCCGCCGACGGCCGCCGCGTCGCCCTCGACGCGCCCCTCCACGATCACGTCGCCGCCGAAGGCGATGACGCCGCGCACGTCGCCGCGCACGCGCACGCTCCGCCCCACGCCGAACACGTCGCCCGCCTGCCGCCCCTCGACGACCAACTCCTCGCCCCGCGCCGTCTCCCGGCCGTTGACGACGGCGGCGGTCAGGAGGAGGAGGAGGACGGTTAAGGCTGACTTCGTGAAGAGGCGTTCGGCGAGTTTCGAGAGCGCGGCTTGCGGGTCGCGCAAGAGGCGTTCACCACGGAGACACAGAGGACCCGGAGGTGGCACAGAGAATTTCAAATTTGAAATTTCAAACCCCAAATCTTAAATCCCCTCCGCGCATCCTCCGAGTCCTCTGTGTCTCCGTGGTTAATTCATCACCCGCGTAGGCTCAAGGCGGTAAGCGTAAGACTCCTGATGAACCAAGCGGCCAGCGCCCGTCCCTCCCGCGAGTGACGAGGGCTGGCCGCCGCCCGGCCTCTCGAAAAATTCCTCAGTCGCGCGCGGAGGCGCGGTGGTAGCCGCTGACGAGCCTCAGCAGCAACACGACGCCCGCGGCGAGCAGCAGCACCCAGAACGCGGCCGCCGACTCCGCGCCCGCCACGACCCGCCCCGCGACCGCGCGCAGCACGACCGCCGCCCCCGTGCCCGTCTCGGCCGACGCGCGACCGGCCACGCCGAGCACGCCCGAGGCCGCGCCCAACGCCCGCAGCGCCGGGCGAACCACCACGTCGAGCGCCGCGAAGCCCAGCAGCGCGAAGGCCGCCGCGCCCAGCGCCGCGCAAATCTTCAACGCACGCCGCCGCTCGCCCGCCTCGCGCACGCCGCTCAGGTCGTTCTGCGCGCGCGCCGTGAGCTGCCGGGTGAAGCCTTCGGGCAGCTCAAGCCTCTTCTCGAAGGTCTCGTCGAAGGCCGTGTCGAGCAGGCAGAGCAGGCGCCGCTGTTCGAGGAGCGCGGCCGCGCAGTCGGGGCACGCGCGCGCGTGCGCGTCGAACTCTTCGCACGCGGCGGGGTCGAGCTCGCCGTCGAGGTAGGCGGCCGTCAGGCCCGTCCGCGGGCAACCCTGCCCTTCGCGCTCGTCGCCCGCCATCCCCTCACATCCCCGTGATGCCGCGCGCGACGAGCAGCTCTCGCATCGACTCGCGCGCGCGGAAGATTCTGTTCTTGACCGTGCCCAGCGGGAGCCCCGTCACCTCCGCGATCTCGTCGTAGCTGAGGTCGTGCGAGTGCCGGAGCACGATCAGCTCGCGGTAGGCGGGCGAGAGCTGCGCGACGACCTCTTCGATCTCGGCGCGGCGCTCGCCGCGCTCGGTCTCCTGCTCGGGCGTCGGCGCCTTGCTCGCCAGGGGCTTCTCGAAGGTCGTGCCCTCGTGCCCCTCGACCTCCATCTCCTCCGTGCGCGAGGCGCCCTGCCGGCGCAGGTGGTCGATGGCGGCGTTGTGCGCGATGCGGTAAATCCAGGTCGAGAACTTGAACTCGGGGCGGTAGCGCCCGAGCGAGTTGTAGACCTTGATGAAGACCTCCTGCGCCAGGTCGAGCGCCGAGTCGTAGTCGCCGACCATGCGGTAGACGTAGGCCACGATGGGGCGCTGGTAGCGGCGCACCAACTCCTCGAAGCCGTCCTCGCGGCCGGAGAGAGCGCGCACGACCAGCTCGGTGTCGGCCGTGTTCGTCGGGGAAACTGCGTGTGCGATCATGACGCCAAAGTTTTACGCGCGGGGCCGGGCGGAAGTTTCAGGGGCGGCCCGCCGCGCCGGGCTGCGCCGCGGCGGGCGGCGGGGGCGCGAGTTCGAGCGCCTTCCGCACGCCGGCCCGAATCATGTCGGGGACGCGCGCGTTGTAGCCGCGCACGCGCAGGACGACGTGGCCGTCCGCCGCCACGACGAAGGTCTGCGGGATGCCGAAGGCGCCCGGGCGCGGCGGCGCCGAAGTGTTCCAGGTCGCGAGCGTGAGGACGGTCGGCTTGTCGATCCAGCCGACGCGGTAGGCCATCCCCAGCTCGCCGACGAAGTCGCGCACCCTCCCCGAGTTCTCCTCGGGGTCTTCGGCCGTCAGCCCGACGAACTCGACGCCGCGCGCGCGGTAGTCTTCGTAGACCTTGTTCAGCCCCGGAATCTCCAGCCGGCACGGCCCGCACCACGTCGCCCAGAGGTTGACGACGTAGACGCGCCCGCGGAAGTCTTCGAGGCGGAACGCGCGCCCCGACAGGTCGCGCAGCTCGCTCTTCGTCACCTCGTCGGGCAGGAACTTCGGCGCCTCGGCCGCGGCGACCGCCTTGACCGCGGGCGTCGGCGCGGCCGTCTGCGCCGGCGCGTGCGCCGACAGGCAGAAGACGAGCGACGTTAAGAGGAGAACTTTTTTCATCTCGATTCGGCGGCGGAAGCCCGGCCGTCGGGGAAACGACGAAACGGGAACGCCGAGCGATGAACTATAAGGCAAGACGCCTCCGGTTCATAGTTCGGCGTTCAGACTTCATCGTTCGCGGCGCGGTCGGTCTGCCGCCTCAGCCCCAGGCGAGGGCGGCGAGGCCGGCGGGCGCGGCGATCTGGCGGAAGTCGAGGCCGGCCTCGGGGAACGAGAGCCGCAGGTCTGCGGGCTGGACGGCGCGCGGCGCGGCGTTCAGCGTCTCCTCGACGATGGCGCGCGCGTCCGACTCGTCGATGCCCGTCCCCGCGACGAGCAGGCGCCCCAGGCCAGCGCCGTAGGCCGGCTCCGGGGGCGGCGCCTCGCCCTCGGCCGGCTGCGGCGAGGTGCGGTCGCGGTAGAAGAGCAGGAAGCGGTAGAGCTCGTCGGCGCGGTCTTCCGTCTCGCAGATGACGCCGCGCACGTAGAGCGGCGAGCCGGCGCGCAGGACGACCGCCGTGAACCCTTCGGCGTGCGAGCTGACGAGCAGAGAGTCCGCGCCCGCGGCCCGCGCCCCGCCACGCATCAGCCACCAGGCCTCGCCCATGTGGCGCGGGAGGACGAGCCCCGTCTTCCAGCCGAGCGCCGCGAAGACCTGCTCGTACTCCGCGAGCACCGTGAGGCGCACGGCGGTGACGAGGTGGCGCTCGCGCCCCTGCGCGTCGGGCTTCAGGCGCTCGCGCGAGACGCGCAGCTCGTCGAGCGGCGCTCCCAACGCGCGCTCGGTCTTCCAGCGCAGCATCTCCTCGCCCTCGGCGCGCGAGGCGGGCGCCGTCTCCATCGTCAGAATCGAGGTGCGCGTCGCGGCCTCGGGCAGCGCGACCGACCAGCGCTTGCGGCGCGCCTGCCCCGCGCTCGCCAGAAGCTCCGCGAGCGCGCCGGCCAGCTCCGCGCCGTCCGACACGTTCTGCTCGTCGAAGCCCGGCCGCACGAGCCCGGCCGGCAGCGGCAGGAGGCCCGCGCTCCTCACGGCGAGCCCGCCCCCGCGCCGCTCCAACTGCACGACGCTCGCGGCCTCGCCCGACAGCCCCACGGCCGCCTGCGGCAGCCTCGGCGAGATCAATCTTTGGAAGGGGTTCATAAGTAAGTGAGCAGTAAGCGGTGAGCAGTAAGCGGTGGTTGACTTCAGACGGGCGGCGAGTCGGTTCTTAAAACCGCTCACCGCTCACTCTCGTCACCATTCGCTGTAGCGGCTTGAGCCGTCGGAGGAGAGGTCGCCGGAGGAGGAGCGGACGTTGGTGACGCCCTGCTCGCCGCCGGTCGAGCCGGGGTCTTCGCCGAACTCGACCTGCCAGTCGGCCGCGTCGGTCATCGGGTCGATGGGGATGTCGTGGATGTAGCCGGCGGCGCGGAGGTCGTCGAGCGACTGCGGCAGCTTCCCCTTGTCGGCGGCGTACTGGTCGATCATCTTCCGCATCGTGAAGAGGTCTTCGCGCAGCGTGGACTCCTTGGCCGCCAGCACCGTCCGGTTGTACTGCGCCATCGCGATCAGGGCCAGGATGACCAGAATCGAGATGACGATCATCAACTCCAGCAGTGTGAAGCCGCGCTGCCCCCCGCGGGGGAAGGCGAAGGGCGAAGGGCGGAAGGCGAAGGGCAAAGGTTGACGACGCGAGTCACGCCGCACTTCGTCTTCCACCTCTGCCTCTCGCACTTTGCCTTCGGCCTTTCGCCTTAACGCTCTACCAATCACTGTACTTCTCCCCGTTGAGCGCCTCGCCCTCGGCCTTCGAGCGCACGTCGAAGACGTTGTTGGGGCTGTTGGAGCAGCCGCCGTCGGCGTCGTCGTAGTTCGAGAGCAGGCACCAATCCCTGTTGCCCGTGATCGGGTCGACGGGAATCTCCCTCAGGTAGACCTTCTTCTTCGGGACGGCGGCCGCGGCGCTCCGCTCCGCGAAGTCCCCCTTGAGGTTGTTGCCGTCCGCGGCCGTCGCGGTGCGCGGCAGCACGTCCACGCCCTCGACGAGCATCTCCAGACTCGGCGGGTAGCGCTCGGGGTTGTCCACGCCGAAGATGGTGCAGTCGGCGAGCTTCACGCGGCTGCGCGGGTCAACCCATAAGTTCGGCGGGGGGGGGATGCCGCCGGCCGCGGCGACGGGTGGGCACGTCATGTTGACGGTGTCGCGGTGGAACTCGTCGATGGCGCCGCGTATCTCGCGCAGCGCCTCGCGCAGGCGCACCTCGCGCTGCCGCTTGATGGAGGTGCGGACGATGGGGATGACGGCCATCGTCAGCACCGCCATCACCGTCATCGTGATGACCAGCTCGATGAGCGTCCACCCGCCGGCCGACTCGGGGGCGGAGGGCGGGCGGGAGAACGCGCGAGACTTCTCCCCTTCGCCCCCCCCCCACGGCTTCGACCCTGCCACTCTCATCGACATCCTCCCCCGCGCCCTTACTGGGTGACCCTGAAGCGGCCCGGGGTCGTGCGCGCGCGCACGGTGCGGCCGTCGGTGGCGACGAGGTGCACCTTGTCGGCGTCGAACTGGAGGCCGGTCTCGCCGGGCGCGAGCCCCTCGACCTCGATGACGACGAGCAGACCCTCGCCCGTCAGCGGGCGCGAGCCGGCCGCGGGCGCGACCGAGAGCACCAGCACGCCCGAGGGGTCAACGGAGTGCGTGACGACGGGCGCGAGCGACTTGTCGCCGCCCAAGGAGCCCTGCGAGACGGAGCGGACGGCCAGCGCCTTCGGGTCGAAGCGCAGCGTCGCCGTCGCCAGGCCGATCGGCGCGTCCGTCTTCATGAAGACCATCAGGCGCGCGCGCTCGCCGACCTTCAACTCCTGCCGGTCGGTCATCAGCAGGAGCTCCGCCGCACTCTCGACCGGGCCCGCCGCCGAGGCCGCCGCTATCGCCGCCGCGGGGGCGGCCGGCGACTCCGACGCCGGGACCGAAGGGCCCGCGTCGTTGAC
>DASVQJ010000266.1:0-6377 GCA_036389235.1 Pyrinomonadaceae bacterium
TCACTTGAGTGAATACGAGGGGGAATTAACCACAGAGGCACAGAGGCACAGCTTAAAGAGGTATAACTCGACGGGCCGTGCCTCTGTGTCTCTGTGGTTAACCCTCGTTCGATGCTCACCCAACCGCAAACCGCTATAAAACTCGGCTCGCTTTCAGTATCAGCGCGCAGGAGATGCCCTGCGTGATCTCTCCGTCCAACACCATGCGGACGGCCTCGTCGAATTCGACCTTGACGGGTTCGAGGCTCTCCGTGGCCTCCGTGTCGGATTCGCCGAAGCGCAGGCCGCGCGCGAGGAAGATGCGCGCGGGCGAGTAGACCTGCGAGGTGATGGCGTCCACGAGCCCGAGGTCAGTCCACTCTTCGGCCTCTATCCCGAGCTCTTCCTTCAGCTCGCGCCGCGCCGACGCCACGGGCTCCTCGCCCTCCTCCGCCCCGCCCTGCACGACCTCGACGCACTCCTTGCCCACCGCGTAGCGGAACGTCCGCACGAGGTGCGCGAAGCCCTCGCCGTCCACGGCGAGCACGGCCACGCCCTCCTTCATCCTCATCGTCACGCGCCGCGCCGGCTCGCCGTCCGGCCGCGACACCTCGTCCACCCACACCTCCGCGAACTCGTCCGCGTACAGGCGCTCCGAAGACTTCACCGTCCACGGCCCGTGCTTCCGCTCCATGAACCCTCCTTGAACCCTCAAGCGGTTCCTCCGCCGCCTCACCCGGGACACCTACCTGACGGCGCGACAGGCCGTCGAGCCGGGGCTCGCAGACCGCGTGGTCGAGCCGCACGCGCCGCTCAAGCTGGTCGCGCCGGCCGCGCTCAAAGCCTGCCGAGTCCGCCGACAAGTGTGTCGGCGGCGCCCGGCGCGCGGACACATTCGTCTCTAACGCGCGCGGTCGCCCGAGAGTCGCTCCAAAGCGACCCCCACGCCCGCGCCCCAGACGGCGTGCGCGGCGATCATCAGCGCGTTGCGGCGCGCGGGGTGTTCGGTCGCGGGCGACATGACGCCGGCCGCGGGCAGCCACCCCAGATAACTCCCGGCCCACACCGCCAGGCCGAACCCCACGCCCGCGAGCGCCGGATGCGCGTCGAGCCTCTCCCCCGAGACGGCGCCGTAGAGGGCGCCGCACGCCGCGCCGTACGCGAAGTGCGAGACCCACGTCGCGGCCTCGCGCCCCTCTTCGTCGAGGTGCTCGTTGACGCCGGCCTTCTCCGCCAGCCCTTCGGTCACCTGACGCGGCGGCAGCGGGTAACGCTCCTCGCGCGGGAGCTGCTCGTGCATCAGCTTCATCGCCAAAGTCATCGGCCCCGTCGCCGCCAGCCCCGCCAGCGCGCCGAGCAGGATTCTGTTCATAAGCATTCTCCGGTTGAAGCGCCCTTATTTACTTCTGACATGTGTGTCGAGTGAGTTGAGTTCACCACAGAGGCACACAGGGCACGGAGGATGCGCAGAGACATTCAACTCTGTGCCCCCTCTGAGTCCCCTGTGCCTCTGTGGTGAACCAACCCCCCACTCCACACAACTCGGCTGATAAAAGATTTCCGTGCCCCACATCATACCTCCCGACCTCCCTCCCCGTCCGTCCGTTTGCCGACCCGCCGGGACGCGGCTACACTCGGCGGCGATGACGACACGGCAGACGAAACGCGCGGCGCTCTGGGACGTGGACGGGACGCTCATCGACTCGCGCGAGTACCACTGGCTCTCCTGGCGGGGCGCGCTCGCCGGGGAGGGCTTCGCAGTCACGCCCGAGCAGTTCGCGGACTCCTTCGGCCGGCGCAACGACGAAATCCTGCGCGGCTACTTCCCCGCTTACTCTTCCGAAGAGATCACGCGCGTCGGCGAGGCGAAGGAGGTCGCCTACCGCCGCCTCGTGCGCGAGCGCGGCATAGACCTCCTGCCCGGCGTCCGCCGCTGGCTCGACCGCCTGCGCGAAGAGGGCTGGCGGCAGGCCGTGGCCTCCTCCGCGCCGCGCGCGAACCTTGAGGTCATCGTCGAGGCGCTCGGGCTCGACGGCTACTTCGCGGCCGTGGTCGCCGCGGAGGACGTGACCGAGGGCAAGCCCGACCCGCAGGTCTTCCTCGTGGCCGCCGCAAAGCTCGGCGTCGAGCCCGCGTCCTGCGTCGTCGTCGAGGACGCGCCCGCCGGCACGGAGGCCGCGCGCCGCGCCGGCATGCGCTCGGTCGGCGTCCTCTCCTCCCACGGGGAACTCGAAGCCGACGTCGTCGTCCGCACGCTCGAAGAGCTGCCCGACACGGCCTTCGACGACCTGCTCGCCGCGAGCCATACAGGTCAGCACCGCCCGCGGTAGCGGGTTGTGCCGACCGCTATCCTGAGGGAGACGACATTATGAGACTTAGGACAGCATTCCTGACGGCCCTGCTCCTGCTCGCGGCGCTCGGCTGCGGTAAGGCGACGAGCGCGGGCTCCGCCGTCAACACGCCGGCTCAAGCCGCCGCGCCCGCGGCGACGCAGCCCGACCTCGCCTCCTACTTCAAGCCCTTCCCCGCGGGCGCGTTCGTGCTTTACGACCTGAGGCGGGACGGCTACGTGCGCTACGACGAGGCGCGCTGCCGCGAGCGCTTCTCGCCCTTCTCGACGTTCAAGATTCCGAACTCGCTCATCGGGCTCGACACGGGCGTCATCGCCGACGCCGAGCACGTCATCAAGTGGGACGAGAAGAAGTACCCGGCGTTCGACCGGGACACTCTGCCCTTCAGCGCCTGGTGGGAGGACCAGACTTTGCGCACGGCGCTCAAGCGCTCGGTCGTCTGGTACTACCGCGAGCTGGCTCTGAAGGTCGGCGAGAGGCGGATGAAGGAGTACGTGCGCCGGCTCCGCTACGGCAACGAGGACGCGTCCGGCCCCCTGAACGGCTTCTGGCTGAACAGCTCGCTCAAGATATCGGCCGACGAGCAGGTCGATTTCCTCAAGCGCCTCTACAAGGAGGAGCTGCCCGTCTCGAAGCGCTCAATCCGGATCGTCAAAGAGATCATGACGCTCGAACAGACGCCCGACCACAAGCTGAGCGGCAAGACCGGCGGCGGCCCGCTCGGCGAGAACCGCTACCTCGGCTGGTTCGTCGGCTACCTTGAGACGAAAGACAACACATACTTCTTCGCCACCGAGATCGAAGGCCCCACCTACCTCTCCATCCGCGACGAGCGCATCGCCCTCACCAGGCGCATCCTCGCCGGCCTCGGCCACATGAAGCAGTAGGTGCCGGGTGTTGGGTGTTGGGTGTCGGGTCAAAGCCGGTTCTTCCCCGACACCTAAGACCCAACACCCGACACCCATTTCAACTTTCGCCCCCCTTTTGGTAGATTCTCCCCTGCACTTAAATCCCAAAAATCTTCGAGGAGCGGCCTTCGTATGAGCCTGATTGATTCCGTCCACGCGCGCGAGATTCTGGACTCGCGCGGCAACCCGACCGTCGAGGCCGAAGTCTACCTCGTCTCCGGCGAGGTCGGCCGCGCGGCCGTGCCCTCGGGCGCCTCGACGGGGGAGCACGAGGCGGTCGAGCTGCGCGACGGCGACAAGCGGCGCTACCTCGGCCGCGGCGTCACGCGCGCCGTCGAGAACGTCAACGACGCCATCGCGCGCGAGGTCGAGGGGCTCGACGCTTTAGACCAGACGGAGGTGGACGCGACGCTCCTCGCGCTCGACGGCACGCCGAACAAGTCGAAGCTCGGAGCGAACGCGCTGCTCGCCGTCTCGCTCGCCACGGCGCGCGCCGCGGCCGCGTACCTTGAGCTGCCGCTCTACCGCTACCTCGGCGGCGCGAACGCGCGCACGCTCCCCCTGCCGATGATGAACATCCTCAACGGCGGCGCCCACGCCGACAACAACGTGGACTTCCAGGAGTTCATGGTCATGCCCGTCGGCGCCCAGACCTTCGCCGAGGCCCTGCGCACCGGCGCCGAGATTTTCCACTCGCTGAAGAGCGTCCTGAAGAAGCGCGGCTACGCGACCGGCGTCGGCGACGAGGGCGGGTTCGCGCCCAACCTCAAGTCGAACGAGGAGGCCGTCGAGACGATCCTCGAAGCCGTCACCGCGGCCGGCTACAACGCGGGCGTCAACGTGATGCTCGCCTTAGACCCGGCGGCCAGCGAGTTCTACGACGGCAAGAACTACGTCTTCAAGAAGTCCGACGGCCGCAGGCTCTCGTCCGAGGAGATGGTCGCCTACTGGAAGGGCTGGGCGGAGCGGTACCCGATCATCTCCATCGAGGACGGCATGGCCGAGAACGACTGGGACGGCTGGAAGCTGTTGACCGAAGAGATGGGCGACCGCGTCCAGCTCGTCGGCGACGACCTCTTCGTCACCAACGTCGATTACCTGCGCCGCGGCATCGAGCTGGGCGTCGCCAACTCGATTCTCATCAAGGTCAACCAGATCGGCACGCTCACGGAGACGCTGGACGCGATAGAGCTCGCGCGCACGCACCGGCGCACGGCCGTCATCTCGCACCGCTCGGGCGAGACCGAGGACACCTTCATCGCAGACCTCGCCGTCGCCACCAACGCCGGCCAGATCAAGACGGGAAGCCTGTCGCGCACAGACCGCATCGCCAAGTACAACCAACTGCTCCGCATCGAGGAAGACCTGCGCGACGCCGCGCGCTTCCCCGGCCTCTCGGCCTTCTACCAGCTCGAACGCGCGGCACAACCCGCGCGCGCCGAGTCGAAGCCGGCCGGCAAGCAGAAGTCCGCGAAGAAGTCCGCGAAGAAGGCGGGCGCCGGTCGCGGGTAGAAGTTCTGAGAGCCTGCTTGAAAAGCCGTCGCCCCGTAGGGGCGAGATGTTTATAGCTCAACGCATCTATTAATTTTCCCAAGCTCCGGAGGAGCGGCATGTGCATGTCGCCCCCGACGGGGCTCGCGGTTAAATAAGCAGGGGATATAAACACGAAGTCCCTCCGGGACTTTGCAAACGGGCTCTGATTAGTAAAGCGGGAGGCGCGACGTGTTCTTCATCTTCATCGTCGGGACGCGCTTCGTGACGTGGGGCTCGGAGCCTTCGGGCCGGCAGATGCGGTGCGGCAACTGCGGCACGGTCGGCGAGTTCGTCAACAAGACGGGGATGCGCTTCGTCACCTTCTTCTTCATCCCGGTCATCCCCGCGGGCGGCAAGAAGCAACTGCTCCAGTGCCCGACCTGCGGCACGCGCTACCAGGCGCAGTAGGGGACGTCTGACCGTTCGGCAACATTCGACAAGGAGACAAGGGGTTTGCTCAAACAGAAGGGGCCGCTCGCGCTCATCATCCTCGACGGCTTCGGCCACAGCGACGCGCGCGAGGGCAACGCCGTCGCGCTCGCGCAGATGCCCTTCTACGACGAGCTGCGCGAGAAGTACCCGCACACACTCATCGAAGCCTCCGGCACCTGCGTCGGCCTGCCCGGAGGGATCATGGGCAACTCCGAGGTGGGCCACCTCAACATGGGCGCCGGCCGCGTCATCATGACGGACATCCGCCGCATCGACTACTCGGTCGAGACCGGCGAGTTCTTCCAAAACGTTGCCTTCGTCACGGCGTTGGACAACGCGAAGGCGCGCGGCGGCGCCGTCCACCTGATGGGGCTGCTCTCCGACGGGCTCGTCCACTCCTCGCAGGAGCACCTCTACGCGCTGCTCCGCCTGGCGAAGGAGCGGGGGCTGGCGCGCGCGTACGTCCACTGCTTCCTCGACGGCCGCGACACGCCGCCCTCTTCGGCGCACCTCTACGTCAAAGCGCTGCAAGACAGGATTGCCGAGACGGGTTTCGGCGAGATAGCGACCGTCTGCGGCCGCTACTACGCGATGGACAGGGACAACCGCTGGGAGCGGACGAAGCGCGCCTACGACATGCTCGTCTCGGGCGTCGGCGAACGCGCGGACGACCCGCCCGCCGCCGTCCGCCGCTCCTACGAGCGCGGAGTCACCGACGAGTTCGTCGAGCCCGCCGTCATCACGGGCGCCGACGGCTCGCCCACGGCGACGATCAGGGACGGCGACGCCGTCATCTTCTTCAACTTCCGCGCCGACCGCGCGCGCCAGCTGACGAGGGCCCTGGCCGTGGACGACTTCGACGGCTTCCCCGTCCCCGACCGGCCGCGGACCGACTACGTCTGCTTCACCCTCTACGACCAGACCTTCGGGCTGCCCATCGCCTTCCCGCAGCTCCGGCACAAGAACATCCTCGCCGAGGTCTTCGCCGCCGTCGGCGTGCGCAACTACCGCCTCGCCGAGACCGAGAAGTACGCACACGTCACCTACTTCTTCAACGGCGGCACCGAGCGCGAGTACCCCTCCGAGCGCCGCCTGCTCGTCCCCTCGCCCAAGGTGGCGACTTATGATTTGATGCCCGAGATGGCCGCCTTCAAGGTCACCGACAAGGTCCTGC